>CAXTUS010000022.1:0-41055 GCA_964247475.1 uncultured Acidobacteriaceae bacterium
TTTATACCTAACGCTTCTAACGCGCGCAGCGCTCCCACCCTACGAAGTGGTCGCCGTCCGCGATCAGGACGCGGTTGCGGTTGTTTGTCCTTCATGTGCCGGCTCCCAGCACCAAGCTAACGTCAGTCCGCCTTCACTCTCGATGGTGGATGTTCCTCGGGGCAGGATGACGGCCTGACCGGGGAGGATCTTGACTCCGCCTACGCAGCCGCTGCCGGCGAGGCCGACGACGCAGCCGGCGGATGGGTTGTGGACGGTTGCGTGCTGCCCCAACGGGAGTTCGTAGCGATCGACCGCGAAATAGCGTGCTTCGATGAGGCGGGTGAATCCGTCCATCTGCTTCGCCAAAACCTTGCCTGCTGAGGTCTGTGGCTTGGTGACCGCCAGTCCTTGCTCAAGGTGAAGCTCGCGCGGCCGGCCATAGTCGTAGAGGCGATAGGTGACGTCAGACGTCTGCTGGACCTCGAGCAGGGTGACGCCGGGCCCGATGGCGTGGACCGTGCCGGCGTCGACGAAGACCATATCGCCAACCGCGACCGGGATCATGGTGAGCAGCGTTTCGAGGGTGCCGGCGGCGATCGCAGTACGCACATCTTCGACCGTGACGCCAGGATTGAGGCCGCAGGCGACGGTGGCGCCGGGCTCGGCGGCAAGAACATACCAGCACTCGGTCTTGCCTCGTGGCTGGCCGATAGCCTGGGCCTGCACGTCGTCGGGATGCACCTGGACCGAGAGCTTGTCATTCGGGAAGAGCATCTTGACGAGCAGCGGAAACTCGCCACCGCCGGTGATCTCGGGCGCGATGGCGCCGAGTGTCTGCCCGGTGAAGGCGCCGGTTTCTACGGCGCTGTCGGGACCTGTGAGCCAGGCTTCGCCTACCTTGTGGAGCGTGCCGGTCGACGTGTACCAGGGGCGCAGATCGGTGCGCCCCCAGATGCGTTCAGCGAAGGTGGGGGTCAGGCGGAACGGCGTCTGTTCTTCAGTCATCATCATCCTTTTTGGCCTTTTTGCGCTTCTCCAACAGCATAGCCGGAACCGGCTGACTGGCCATAGCATCCTGCCAGAGGATGACGTTCAGCTGCTGGGCCGGGGCGCGGTCGGCATGCCGGAAGTCCATCATGGCAGACGCCTTGGCACCTGGTGCGGTCGGCTTGTTGGCGGTGTAGATGAGGCGGTTGTCGCGGTTGGAGGCATCGGCGGTGTAGGGGGGCTGGTCGCCGGCGCCGGTAAAGAGGGTCGAGATCATGGAGCTGAGTGCGTCGTTGTTATTCATCGGCGGCACGCCAAGCAGGGTCTCCATGGTGCGGACCATCGAGACAGTCGAGTAGAAGCGGCTGTCGACGAACGCTGCTCCCGAGGCTGCGTGCGGGGAGTACTTGCTGACGACGAGGCCGATGGAGCGATGCGCATCCACGTGGTCGGCGCCGTCCTGCGCGTCGTCCTCGAGGATGAAGAAGGCGGTGTCGTCCCAGAAGGCAGAGTGCGAGATAACGTCGACCGCACGGCCAACGGCAAGATCATTGTCGGCGATCGAGGCTTTCGGGGTTGGCCCCCCGGGGCGTGTGCCGTTGGTGTGATCGTTCGCGAGGCGCAGCATGACAAAGTTTGGCATGGTGTCCTTGCCGGCCTGCCTGTCGGCGATCCAGCCGGCGAGATGGCGCTCGAAGATGTCTTCGCGGACCTGGTCCGGGATGAGAAGTGCGAAGTCCGGGGCTTCGGGTGCGAAGTGGCCGACGAGCTCCGGCTTGGTGGCGACATTCGAGGCTATCAACGGGATCGACCAGGGCCACAGGTTCGTGCCTCCGCCCCAGACATCAGGGAGCTTTTCTCCGGGCTTGACCTCGTTGCGCAGTGAGCAGGGCTTGCCTTCATGCATCGGACCCTGTTGCGGATCGTCTTGCCCGCCGCCGCCCTTGCGCTCGTTGCAAAGGGTGGTGCTGATGTACTCGCCGAAGTGGTAAAGGGTCTTGCCATGCTTCGCCAGGTTGCCCCAGAGGTAGCCTGTTCCGGGCTCGTTGACGTCGGCGATGTGCTGCTCAAGCGGTACGCCTTCAGAGACAACGCCTTCAAAGTCGTAACCGTGTTCGCGGCCGCGGTAGCCAAGCTGCCAGGTGCGTTCAAGGTAGCTCGTCCCAATAGCGGTGTTCGACCAGACGTGGCCGTCGCCCGAGACCTCGGCCGAGTCGTAGAAGTTGTCGAGCACACCAAACTGCAGAGCGAGCTTGTGTTCGTTCGGAGTAATGTCGGCGCCGTACATGGTGAGCGACGGGTCGCCATTGCCCACGGCCCTGCCATCCTGCTTCAGGTCGCCGAGGATCTGGTCGTAGGTACGGTTTTCCTTGATGATGTAGATGACGTGCTTGATCGGGCCGCCATTGGCTGCAAACTGCGGCTGAAAGGCGATCTTCTCTGCAGCCGCGCGCATCCGGTTGTCGACCATGGTCTCTTCGGTGAGGGCCTTCAGCTCCTTCTCGGCGGAGGCTATATCAATGGCAGCCAGCGATCCATGGAGCAGCGTGGCGATGTAGGTGCGCTGCGACTTGTACTTCGGGTTGCGTGCAGTCTCGGGCGTCTGGCGCTGAGCGAAGTTGTTGGGGCCCGTGCCGGTCCCCTTGCCGGTCGCGATGTAGAGCTTGCCCGCGGAGAAGGCGACGCCCAGGGGCAGCCACTCGGTGGGGATGAAGCCCATCGGCTCAACGAAGCCCCTGGTGACGGCGGCGCGGGTGAGCTTATGCGGGTTGAAGACGGCTACGGCGTCGGAGGCCATATTGGCGCATAAGAGGGGGGTGCGGTGGGGGTTTAAAGCAAGCGACTCCGGCTCCGCGCCGTAAAAGCTCTGGCCGGGAAGGCGGGTGTCGAAGAAGCCTTTGACGGCTAATTTGTTGTCAGCCAGATCGATGGCAGCGATGGCATCGCGGTTGGCGAGCGAGACGTAGAGGGTGTGGCCGTCAGGTGCGAGCAGCATCGAGCTTGGGTGCGAGCCGGGGGCCACGGGGTCTGCGGGCTTCAGGAGCGGGAGTTTGCGGGCGACGGTCCCCTGGGCCAGGTTTAGTTCGACGATCTCGCTTGCATTCCACAGACCGACGAAGGCGCGGCTGCCGTCCTTCGTCACGGCGAGCATCGCGGGGTAGGTGCTGGGGACCGCGTCGGCTTCAGAAAGGTCAAAGCGTTTCAGGATGACACCTGAATTTGAGTCAAGCAGGAGCGCGTCGTCCGAGAGGTTGTCGGCAACAAGGAGGTTGCTGCCGATCACCGCGATCGCGGCAGGGTACGGGATGCCAAGGTTGCCGTCGACCCCGCCGATGAGCTTGGTGTTGCGGCCGGCGGCAAGCTTCTGGAGCGGGATCTTGATGACATGGTCGCGGGTGATGCGGCCCTGGTTGAAGCCGTAGACCTGGACGCCGGAGCCGGTGTCGCCGGTCTTCTTGCCGTCGGGATCGCTGGCGGAGACGATGCTGCCATAAAGCTTTGTGCCATCGGCGGAGAAGGCAAGCCCCGAGAAGAGAATCTGCCGCGACTGTCCGAAGGTGCGGGTGTCAGGTGATTCGACGAGCTTACCGGTGGTGGTGTCGAGGACGGCGATCGACTGCATGTAGCCTGATTCGAAGGAGCCGTAGCCCGCATTGACAGTGACCACGTAGCGGCCGTCAGGCGAGGTAGCGATGCTGACCGGTAGTGAGCTGAGGCGCTGCGGATGGCCGGGGACGACGCCGGTGATCTGCTTGCTGGTAGGGAGGTCGATGGCGCTGCCTGGCTTCTCTACCGGGGCGCGGTCCGGGGCGGTTCCTGGAGTTGACTGGGCAGTTGCGAAGCCTGCTGCGAGCAGGGCACATGCGGACCAGAGGGCCGGCTTGAGGGCGGGAGAGGGCATGCCGAACACAATACCAAAGTTGTACAAAACGTTCGTCACAGCACCCCTTACAAAACTGTTACAACCCCTTTGTCCTCATCCTGCTAGCGTTAATCCTGTAGCCGCACGATGAATACTTTGCAGCGCGAGGAAGAACCCAGATGACCCCAGCGACACTATCTCCTGAGAACGAAGTGAAGTCAGCACAGAAGCCTGAGAGCGGCTACGCCGAGTTCCAGCAGAGCGCCATCGAAACCGCCGAGGCGCAGGAGAACGCGCAGCAGGCCGCCATGCAGGAGATGTCGAATGCCAAGCCGCAGTCTTCGGCCGAGCAGGTGCGCGCGCAGGTCCGGCAGGATCTTCGCATGGGCCGTGAGCACCAGCAGGGACGCGTCAACTGGATCACGACGATCGTCATGGGGCTCTTCCATGTGGGCGCGATCGCTGCGCTTTTCTGCTTCTCGTGGGCGAATCTCGGCGTCTTCTTCGTCATGTACTTCCTCGCGATCAACGTCGGCATCGGGGTCGCATACCATCGGTTGCTGACGCACCGCGGCTTCCGCACCCCCAAGTGGGTTGAGTACTTCGTCACCGCGTGCGGCACGATGGCGCTCGAGGGCGGACCGATCTTCTGGGTGGCCACCCACCGTGTGCATCATCAGAATTCCGATCAGGAAGGTGATCCGCACACGCCGGTTGATGGCACGTTCTGGTCTCATGCGGGCTGGATTCTTTCAGGCCGCGCGATGCACTCCGAGACCGCGCTGCTGGGCCGCTATGCGCCCGACCTCACCCGCGACAAGGTTCATGTCTGGCTCTCGAAGTACCACTGGCTCTTCCTGACCCTAACCGGTTTTGCGCAGATCGGACTTGGCGCCGCCATCGCCGCACCTGGACATCGCCTGATGGGCGGCCTGAGCATGATGCTCTGGGGCACCTTCCTGCGCGTTGTCGTCGGCCTGCATGCGACGTGGTTTGTGAACTCTGCGACGCACATGTATGGTGCTCGCCGGTTTGATACGCGGGATCAGTCGCGCAACAACTGGTGGGTCGCGATTCTGACCGGGGGCGAGGGTTGGCACAACAACCACCATGCGCATCCGGTGAGCGCACGCCACGGCCTGGCATGGTACGAGTTCGATATCAACTACTACTGCATCTGGCTGCTGGCAAAGATGGGCCTCGCGAAGAAGGTTCAGATCGCCAAGTTCGACCCGATGAACCCGAAGCCCGCCGGCAGCAACTAGAAGCGGCGCGTGAGGCGTTCCACCCCACGAAGTGGTCGCCATCCCGCAACGAGGGACGCAGTTGCCGCTGTTCTTGACTCTGAAAAGAAGCCGTCAGCCCAGCGCTGACGGCTTTTGCATGGCACGTTATAAGCTAGACCGCAGCCTATGAACATCAACCGTCGGCGCGGGGCAATCGCAACTTCCATCACGCTGGGCGTACTGCTGAGCGGGCTCGCGATCTTCCTTTCAGTGCCATGGATCTTCCTCACCAAGGAGCGCGTGGCGTACCTGGTGCTGGGCGTGATCTTCTTCGCCGTGCTGGTTGCAGGCGTAGTGCTGAACACGATCTTCCTGGTGCGTGAGGTGCGCCGCAACGAGCGCCAGGACTCGTTCCTGAACGCCGTCACCCATGAGCTGAAGACGCCGATTGCGAGCATCCGGCTTTACCTCGAGACGCTCGAGCGGCGCAACCTGGACGAGGCGCAAAGACGCAAGTTCTACGCGATCATGCGCTCTGACTCGGACCGGCTGCTGGCAACGGTAGAACAGGTGCTGAAGGCGGGCGAGCTTGGCCAGCGTGCGCGGCAGCAGAATCGCAGCATCCTGGAGCTTGAGCCGCTGGTGGCTGAGTGCATTGCGATAACGCTTGAGCGTCACCGGTTATCGCCTGATGCGATTACGCTGGCGCCGGTTCCAGGCCAGGTGAAGCTGCGGGTGAACGGGATCGCTGAGGATCTGCGGACGGCGGTGCTGAATTTGCTCGACAACGCGGTCAAGTACTCGCCCTCGAACGTGCAGATTCGTGCGGCGCTTGCCATCGTGAACTACACCGACGTCGCGCTTTCCATCATCGACCAGGGCCTGGGCATTCCGGAAGAAGAACTGAAGCGCGTCTTCAAGCGTTTCTACCGCATCCCCGGACGTTATGCGGTCAAAATCAAGGGCACCGGACTCGGCCTCTTCCTGGTACGTGCCATCGCGCGCCAGCACGGAGGCACCATCACGGCGTCGAGCAAGGGTGCAAACCAGGGGACGACCATGACGCTGGTCCTGCCGCTGGCAAGTGGTGCTGCGGCTGGCGCGGCGCCGAGCTGAGGGCGGCAATCCGGAGACAGTCCTGCCCTACACTGGAGGTTCATGTTTACGAAAACGCTTGTCGTTCTCCTCCTCACCGCAGTCTGCGGGCGGGCGCAGCAGCAACCGACTCCCGCGGCGGCCGAGTGGTGGAGCCTGACGACTGCGCTGTCAAACGACAGCATGCAGGGTCGAGATACCGGAACCCAGGCCTACGAACGTGCGGCCCGGTATGTGGCAGAGCAATTTACGGCAGACGGGTTGAAGCCGGCGGGGGATCGCGGCACGTACCTGCAGCGTCTCGCCATGCACGAGATTGATCTCGATCTAAGCCGCTCATCGGTTCAGCTTGTCGATCACGGCGGCAGGACGGAAGAACTGAAGCTGATGGCCGAGACCACGCTGCAGCCGCGCGGCGGGATGCCTGAGGTCACGACCGGGAAGCTGGTGTTCATCGGCTACGGGCCGGAGGCGCCTGGCGCCGACCTGCACGGAAAGATCGCAGTCTTCTTCAACAACATTCCTGCGGCAGCGACTCGAGCAGAGCGCGAGGGCTTCAACGGTGCACGGGCTGCGGCGCTGGCACAGTCGGGGGCGGCGGGGCTGGTGTCGATCGACAACCCGGCAGCGATCGAACCGACGCACTGGCCGGCCGCTTACGCGCGAACGGTCAGGCTTGAGGACGCAGTCAAGGCGGCGACTTCGCAGGCGCCGGTTGCGATCCGCATCAGTGCAGAGGCGGCAGCGAAGCTCTTCGCTGGGACCCGGATCGATGCTCAGAAGCTGTTCGTGGATGCGGAGGCAGGCCGGCCGCTGCCAGTGACGGAGCTGGCAAGATCGCTGCGCATCCAGGTGAAGATGACTGAGAAGGAGATCTCATCCTCGAATGTACTTGCGGTGCTGCCCGGCTCCGACCCGTCGCTCGCAGCCGAGTACGTTGCACTTTCGGCACATCTCGACGGCTATGGATACGGCACACCGGTCCTCGGCGACTCGCTCTACAACGGCACGCTCGATGACGCAGCGTACGTGGCGACACTGCTTGAGCTCGCAAATAAGCTGTCAGCGCCAGGTGCAACACGGCCGAAGCGTTCGCTGCTGTTCGCGATTTTCACTGGCGAGGAGAAGGGGCTTCTGGGGTCTGAATACTTCACAAAACACCTGACCGTCCCGGCAGACCAGATCGTGGCCGACCTCAATCTCGACCAGCTGCGGCCGATCTTTCCGCTGAAGATTCTGACCATGGAGGGCATCGCGGACTCGTCCCTGGGCGAGACGGCGAGGAGCGTCGCAGAAGCATTCCACATAGAGCTTCGGCCGGACCGTGAGCCTCAGCGCAACCTGTTCCGACGCGCCGATAACTTCAACTTTGTGCGGATCGGTGTCCCGATCGCAGCTTTTATCTTCGGTTACGACCCAGCCAGCGAGGAAGAGCGGATCTACCGCGACTGGTACGCGCGGCGCTACCACAAGCCGCAGGACGACCTCCAGACGCCGATCGACTGGGATGCCGCCGTGAAGTTCAATGACTTCTATCGTGCGCTCGCGCTTTGCATCGCCGATGACGCAGCACGACCAGCGTGGCTGCCTTCGAGCATCTACAGGCCGGGGACGTCCGAGGCAAAGCCATGACAGAGTCTCCTCTGATCATCCTCGTTGAAGACGAGGAGCACCTGGCCGAGGGTCTGCTCTTCAACCTCGAAGCCGAGGGCTACAGGACGCGCCACTTTGCTGATGGAGGGGAGGCGCTGACGTGGCTGCTTGATGCTACTGAGACGATCGGCGCGATCTTGCTGGACGTGATGCTGCCGGGCAAGGATGGCTTCGAGATTGTAAGCAGCCTACGCGCGCACGAGCTCTACTTCCCTGTCCTGATGCTTACCGCTCGATCCAATCCACAGGATGTCCTTGAAGGTTTGAACGCCGGCGCCGATGACTACCTTGCCAAGCCGTTCGACCTTGAGATCCTGCTGGTCAGGCTCAAGTCCATGCTGCGCCGTGCGACGTGGCTGCGACCACCGGCCCTGGCGCCGCTGCCTCCGCCCAAGCCTTCCTCCGACACCTACGCTTTCAATAAGCGTGAAATCCACTTCGATACGCTCGAGCTCGCCGCGCCCGGCAGAACAACTCACCTGACGCTGATGGAGGCAGACCTCCTGCGCTACTTCACCGAGCGCCCGGATCAGATCGTGTCACGCAAGGAGATCCTCGAACAGGTCTGGCGGCTGCATGAAGACACCGACACGCGAGCCATTGATAACTTCATCGTTCGCCTGCGCCGTTATATTGAAGACGACCCATCAGACCCGCGGCACCTGGTCACGGTGCGTGGTGTGGGTTACCGGTTCCTGCCCAAGCTTTAGGCACAATCGCTGTGCTAACCTTCGCTCATCCATGTCCCTCGAGAAGGCCCCCCGATCCGCTGATCACGCGCTGAAGAAGGAGCTCCGTCTGCGTGATCTTGTCCAGATGCAGATCCTGCTGGTGGTCGGGGTTACGTGGATCGGGATCGCGGCGCGGCAGGGTGGGGTGCACCTCATCTTCTGGCTAGCGGCCATCGCCACGCTCTTCCTGCCGTCGGCGGCGGTGGTCACCTATTGCGCACAGATCTGGCCGGAGGAGGGTGGAGTCTATCAATGGACGCGGCACGTCTTCGGCCCCTTCGCTGGCTTTCTGAATGCCTGGAACTTCGGCATGTGGTCACTGGTCACAGTGTCGAATATCGGCATCCTGTCAGCGACCAGCCTCAGCTATTCGCTCGGGCCAAGGTTCGCATGGATGGCCGGTAGCAACCGGATCATCCACAGCTTTAACCTGGTGCTCTTCGCGATCATCCTGGTGATCTGCGTGGTGGGTTTCAGCATCGGCAAGTGGGTGGCCCACTTCGGTACCTTCATGATGATCCTGGTGAACCTGATCCTGGTCGGGCTGCTGTTCTTCCATCCGCATACATCGGCGGCCCACCCGCATCACTCGCCGCAGCGGCCATTCTCCCTCGCCATGACGATGCCCATGCTGACCCTGCTGAGCCTGAACCTGTTCTCGAAGATGGCGCTGAACGGGCTCACGGGGCTCGAGCAGATCGCCGTATTCGCGGGCGAGACACGCGATGCGGCGCGCGCGATTTGGAAGTCGGCATGGATCGCCGCACCCATAATCGGCCTGATCTTTATTCTTGGGACGGGCTCGATCCTCACCTATATCCCGGCGGATCAGGTTGACCTGACGGGCCCCGTGCCGCAGGTGCTCGCTGCGGCCTTCGGTGGCGGCGCAACAGCCACGAGCGGTACCGACTGGGGTTTGATGCTCGGTCGGGCGGCGATCCTCGGGCTGGCGCTCGCGGTGATCGCCCAGTACGCGCTGATCGTCGCCGAGACCAGCCGGCTGCCGATGGTCGCCGGCTGGGACGGTATCCTGCCCGCGTGGTTCACGCGTCTAAGCCCGCGCTTCGGGACGCCTATCCGCTCGATCGTGGTCATCGTCGCGCTGTCGGTAGTCTCCTGCACGCTGGCGACCTACGGAGCGAACGCGCAGGAGGCGTTTCAGCTCATCACCAACACCTCCATCGTCGTCTACAACGTCTACTTCGGCATGATGTTCCTGATCCCTCTGGTGGCTGGGGATCGTTTCGGGAAACGTCCCGGTCTGGGACTGAAGCTCGCCTCCCTGAGCGGCTTCCTCGTGACCCTGCTTGCCACCGGACTCAGCGTCTTTCCGATCATCGACGTGCCCCATCCTCTGCGTTTTGGCATGAAAATTATCGGCGCGTCATTGGCTGTGAACCTGCTGGGTGCAGCGGTCTACTGGCAGTCGGGAAGAAGGCGGCGAGCGGGGATCCCGGCCTGAGCCAGCGGTTCCCTCACGCTACACTCTTCCTAGACGTCAGCGCATGCGCATCCTCACCCGCTACATCCTTCGCGAAGTTCTCTCGCAC
The DNA here is from genome assembly GCA_964247475.1 of uncultured Acidobacteriaceae bacterium. GTDB lineage: Bacteria > Acidobacteriota > Terriglobia > Terriglobales > Acidobacteriaceae > Edaphobacter. The sequence goes on from CAXTUS010000022.1 coordinate 10,088, forward strand.
GCTCTGCTCGGTGGCGTACTCTTCACCTTCGTGCTGTTCACCTCGCGCCTCGGCAAAATTCTCGAGATCGTGGTTCGGGACTCGGCATCGCTCTCCGATGTCGCCCGCTTGATCGCCTACTTCCTGCCGGAGGCGCTGGTCGTGACCATTCCCATGGCGGTCCTGGTCGGGATCCTGCTTGGACTCTCCCGCCTCGCCGCGGACTCCGAGATCACGGCCATGCGCGCGGCCGGGGTGGGCGCCTTCGACTTCGTCCGCATCGTCTCCGTCGTCTCCCTGGGCGCACTGCTGCTGGGCCTCTTCAACTCGCTCTATCTCGCGCCCAACTCCGCCGCCGCCCTGCTGAGACTCGAAGCTAGGCTGAAGTACGCGCAGGCATCGTTTGAGGTAGAACCCCGAGTCTTCGACGAAGACTTCAAGAACATCGTGCTTTACGTACAGGAGGTTAGACCCGGTACCGGCGCGGCGCTCTGGCACCACGTCTTCATCGCCGACCTGTCGCAGCCGACGAGCCCGCGCATCACGACCGCCGACCAGGCCATCGTGACTACGGAAGGGCCCGGGGACCTGCACCTCCTGATGAAGGATGGCGGCCAGCACCAGATCTCCGATACTGACCCGAACCAGTACAACATCGAGACCTTCAGCACCGCCGACCTGCCCATGCAGTCGGGCGGTCAGGATGACACGCACATCTCGCGCTCCGACACCCGCGTGCTCGCACTCCCGCTGCCGGAACTCTACCGGAGGGCGCGGCTGGGCAATGCGGCAAGCGCGAAACTCGCTGACCAGGTCATCGCTCGGCCCTTCTGGATCGAGCTCAATAAGAGGTTCTCCTACCCATTCGCTTGCCTCGTGCTCATGCTGGTCGGCGTGCCGCTGGGCCTGTCGTCCAAACGCGGCGGCAAATCAACCGGCTTCGTCCTCACCATTCTTCTGGTCGTGCTCTACTACCTGCTCTCGCTGATCGGCACGGCGCTCGCCAGCCAGGGCAAGCTGCCGCCCTTTCTGGGAGTCTGGGGTGCAAACCTGATCTTCGCCGCGGCTGGCGCGATCCTGCTGCAGCAGATGTCGGCCGGTGGGCTGGCGGTCTCGATCGTTGGCAGCGTGGCAGCCACCCTGACCCATGCGTTGGAGAGACTGCGACACGACGGAAGATCGCAGGAGCGTGAGCAGCCCCGCCAACCGGACCTCGCGCGACAGCTCGCGCAGCGTCTGCGGTCCCTGCTTCGCATCCGCTTCCCGCTGATCCTCGACGAATACATCATGCGCGCCTTCGGCTCGAACCTGGCGCTGGTGCTCGCAGTCTTCTGCATCCTCTTCATCATTTTTACCTTCTTCGAGCTGATCGGCGACATCATCCGGAATCGTACCCCGCTGGTTACAGTCGGGGACTACCTGCTCAACCTGGTGCCGTTCATCCTCTACAACGTGACCCCCCTGTGCGTGCTCGTGGCGGTGCTTGTCACCTTCGGCGCGCTCGCCCGGTCGTCCGAGCTAACCGCGATGAAGGCCGCCGGCGTCTCGCTCTTCCGCATTGTCGTTCCTGTGCTGGTACTGACAGCCGTGATCGCAGCCTCGCTGTTTGCCTTCGACGAGTTCTACCTGCCGGCCGCAAACCGCCGCCAGGAGGCGCTGCGTAACGTGATCAAGGGCAAGCCCGCCCAGACCTTTCTGCGACCCGACCGTAAGTGGATCTCCGGCCAAACCTACGCGGCGCCACTCCAGACCAACTTCCTTGGCCGCCCGGCCGCAACCCCGGCTCATGCTGCAGAGCCGGTGCGCATCTTCTACTACCAGTTCTTTGATCCGGACCGGAACGTCTTCGCCAATCTGACTGTCTTCGAGTTCAACCCGGTGACCTTTGCGCTTGAACGGCGTATTTTCGCCGTATCTGCACACTGGGACAATCGTGTCGACCGTTGGCTGTTCGAGAATGGCTGGGTGCGCACGTTCTCAGGCGAGACCATCGCGAGCTACGACCCATTCGTGCTTACCACCTTTCCGCAGATTCGCGAGCAGCCGCAGTACTTCAAGAAGGAAGACCGGCAGTCGCAGGAGATGAGCTTCGGCGAGCTCTCCCGCTACATCAACGACCTGCGCCAGTCTGGCTTCGATACCAAGCGGCTGTCTGTGCAGCTTGACCGGAAGATCGCCTATCCGGTCATTACGGTCGTGATGGCGCTGATCGCGATGCCTTTTGCGTTCGCGACCGGAAAGCGTGGAGGCTTTGCCGGGTTCGCCGTCGCGATCCTGCTCGCAGTCGGGTATCTTGGCGTAGCCAGCCTGTTCGAGGCCATGGGCAACGTAAACACCTTGCCGCCGATGCTCGCCGCCTGGTCTCCGGACATCCTGTTCGCGCTGGCCGGCGGGTGGTTCCTGCTCCGCACCCCAACCTAGCGGGCGAGTTGGTTGATGCCTCGGGTATCTGCTGCCTCAAGTCGAGGTCGTCCAAAAGACGAAGGCTTGGCTAGACAGTACTTGCCCCGCGACGGCACCTGCCATGTACCATAAACCCAATATGAAGCTCACGCCTGCACTTCTTCTCTTCACGCTTCCGGCACTGGCCCAGAATGGCACGCAGACGGCAAAGCCTGCGGTTCGCCACTCGACCGCCGCCCGTACCACCGCTCGCAGGCCCATCGCAGCAGGATGCGCCGACGCTACCGAACTCCCGACGCTTTCACCCACAATCCCTAAGGTGACCGGATGCTCGAAGCCGCTCTATGCCTTGCGCTACGTCGATACGCTGGTGGGGACGGGCCCCCTGGCCGAGCCGCGCAAATGGTACACCGTCGCCTATACCGGCTACCTTGCAGATGGCACCAAGTTCGATTCCTCGATCGGGAACGATAAGGATGGCAAGCCGAAGGAGCCAATTACCTTCCCAGCCGGCTTCCACCAGGTTATCGCGGGTTGGGATACGGGCTTTGAAGGTATGCACGTCGGTGGCAAACGACGCCTCTTCATTCCCTATCAGCTCGCCTATGGTGAAGCCGGGCGTCCTCCAATCATCCCCGCCAAATCGCCGCTGATCTTTGATATCGAGCTGATCAGCATCTCGGACACGCCGCCCAAGCCGAAGACGCCGCCCACTCCGCCGGCCGGTGCGACACCTCCTGCCGGTTCCACTCCGCCCGGGAAGCCAGCAACTGCTCCGGGCTCCACCACGCCTCCTCCTGCTCCACCCTCGGGTTCGACCACTCCGCCGCCGACCGGCCAGCCGGGTTCCGCAGACTCCGTCGTGGGCAAGCCCACGAGCCCGGCCACCCCCTCCGCGCCTGCCGCCGATCCAACCAAGCCAACCACCACAACTCCGAAGCCTTAACCGCTAGCGATTCATCTAAACAGCATGTTTGACAATATCCGCCCTCTCGCACCCTACCTCCGGCGTTACTGGAAACACTTTGCCTGGGGTGGGGTCGCGGTTCTGCTCTACAACGTGATCCGCGCTACGCTCCCTCTGGTCATCGGGCATGCTGTCGATGACCTCAAGGCTGGAGTCACCGAGCACAAGATCGCATATCATTCGCTGCGTCTACTGGGTATCGCCGCCCTTTCTGCGATCTTTCTCTACATCACGCGACAAGTTCTCATCGGAGCCTCGAGAGAGATCGAGTTTGATCTCCGCAATGACCTCTTCCGGAACCTCGAACGCCAGTCTGCCGCGTTTTATAACACACACCGCACAGGCGATATCATGGCGCGCACTACCAACGACCTGAGTGCAGTGCGGCAGCTGCTCGGTCCGGCGATCATGTACTCCGCTAACACCATCGTCTTTACCGCCGCAGCACTGCCCCTGATGTACCGGATCAGCCCGCACCTGACGCTCATCGCTTTCTTGCCCCTGCCCATCGCTTCAGTGTTGGTCCAGCAGTTCGGCGCGCGAATCCACAAGCGCTTCGAGCGGATTCAGGCGATGTTCTCGGACATCTCGGCAAAGGCCCAGGAAAACTTCTCGGGCGCCCGGCTCATCCGTGCCTTCGCGCAGGAAGAGGCCGAGATTGCGTCTTTCGAGACGGCAAACCTGGAGTACATCGGGCGCTCTCTGCACCTTGTCAGGCTGATGGCAATGCTTTGGCCGACGCTTGAGTTCGTGCTTGGGGTCTCGCTCGTCATTACCCTCCTGGTAGGGGGACACGAGGTAGTCGGCGGCAAGATCTCGGTCGGACAATTTGCCGAGTTCATGGTCTACATGGTGCAGCTTACCTGGCCGATGATCGCCATCGGCTGGGTGGTCAATCTCTTTCAACGTGGGACGGCCAGCGTCATTCGCATCGACGAAATACTCAAGCATGTGCCCGACATCGCGGACACGCCAGAGGCGCTGTCCGAGAAGATAGAGGGAAGTCTCGAGTTCAGGCATCTCTCTTTCGGCTATCCCGATGGCACGCGCGTTCTCGATGACGTCAACCTCCTGGTGCCGGCCGGCACCTCGCTTGCCATCGTAGGGCCGACTGGATCCGGTAAATCAACGCTCGTCAATCTCATTCCCAGAATCTATGAAGCTCCCCAGGGGGCTATTCTGCTCGACGGGAGACCGCTCGGCAGCTATTACCTTCAGGCCCTGCGCTCCGCCATCGGTTTCGTCCCTCAGGAGACCTTTCTCTTTTCAAACTCGGTCGAGCAGAATATCGCCTTCGGTTTGCCGGCCGCGAGCCTTGAGGAAGTCGAGCAGGCCGCTTCGGTTGCGCACATCCGGACCGAGATCCTCGAGTTCCCGCGTGGCTTCTCAACCATGGTCGGAGAGCGAGGCGTTACGCTCTCGGGTGGCCAGAAGCAACGCACCGCGATTGCAAGAGCTGTCTTGCGCGACCCGCGGATTTTGATCCTCGACGATGCGCTCGCCAGTGTCGACACCTACACCGAAGAGCAGATCCTAACCGGTCTGCGCAGGGTCATGGAAGGCCGTACAACAATCCTCATCTCGCATCGAACCTCGACTGCCCGGAACGCGGACCAGATCGCTGTCCTGATCGACGGACGGATTGCCGAGCGAGGCACCCACGATGAACTCCTGGGCCGTGGCGGCTACTACACCAAGCTGTATGAGAAGCAGCAGCTTGAGGAAGAGATTGCCGTGGCTCAGTAGAAAGCCCCTTCGACCTAACGGCAGCCTCCGCGTTCTGAATCTTGATGGCGCCGTGACGACTACCCTACTGCGCGCCCAGATGCGGCGGAGCTTGGTTGCCTGCTTATGCGCTCCAGCGCATGGCGGCGCTCGGCGTGCACTCTTCACTGCGTCCTACAGCGCTCGAAAGCACGTACTTTTCCTCACGCGTTCTAAGTTCCCGGGGCAGGATCCTCCCCGCCTCCGGATCTTGAGCCGCGATAGCCCAGGCTTCGCGAACGTTGCGCACGCACGCGATCACCTCGTCAAAGTCGCTTGCTGACGCGAAGTGCGATGCTTCAAGAACCATCGTGAACATCGCCGCGTAGAAGTCCGAGAGGGCCACGGCAGCGCTGCCGCCCACATCCGGCCGCAGCCGCGCCTGCAGGTACATCAGGATGTCGACCACCTTCTTTACCTCAACTCGGCGGCCGATCGTGTCATCTTCAAGCACGCTCTGTTTGGCACGGTAGAGGGAACGCAATGCTCCGTCATAGAGCGCGACGACAAGTTCAATCCCGGTTGCTCCAACGATTGCCTGTTGCTGGTAAGACATCGTGTCCAAGGCGCTCTCCTCTACTTCTGCTGGTTGTAGCCTGTGACGGCACTGTAGATCTGGTTGACTTCGTTGAGTGAGGACGGGATGGATTGCAGAATCTGATTCGCCACATTGAGCTCGGTCGTGAGGCGGATCTTCTGAGCTGCAAGCAAAGCGTCCTCGTTGCTAACGCTTAGGTTGAGAGCAGTCTCTACGGACAGGTTCTGAGCGAGTCCGAGGCTCACCAATCCAAAAGTCGCTGTGCTTCCCAGCGAGCTGAGGGTTGATGTGAGAGTCTGGCCGAAGCTCCCCTGGTTTTGAAAGAAGCCCAGGACATCCGCGAAATGTCCGTCCAGCGCACTACCCAGTGCGGTGTTGTCAACCGCCAGCGTGCCATCCGGGTTTACAGAAAAGCCCAGCTGCTGCAGGTTCTTGATGCTGCCGACGGCGGAGCTTCCCGTCAGGCTTGCCGTGAGCTGGCTTTGAATCTGCGAAAGAATCGGACTACCGAACAGAGGTTCGGCTGCACCCGTTGCATCTTTGCCAGTCTGTGTCTTGATATCTGCGGCCACCTTGTTATAGGCGCTGACCAGGTTTGCGGCTGCCGCTTCGACCGCGCTGTTGTCATTCGTGATCTGTACCTGCACCGGGGCGTTCAACGGTGCAGACAGCAGCTGGAAGGTGACACCCGGGATCGCCCCGGTGACCGTGTTTGAAGCACTTGTCGTGGGCAGACCGTCAACACTGAGGACCGCGTCGAGTCCAGGCTGCCCCTTGGTAAATCCGAACGCCTTCGCTGCTGTTGCGTCAGTCAGGCCACCGCCGAGGGTGATCTGACCCGCAAGGCCGCTCACATTGCTGACCAGCGAGAGACGCGATCCTGCCGGGCCGGTGACGACACTCGCCGACACACCGTAAGCACCGTCGTTGATCGTCTTTGCCAGGCTGGCGAGCGTATTGCTGCTTGAATCGATCGTGATTGACTTGGCACTCGACGAGTCACTGCCGATCTGAATGGAGAGGCTGCCGGTCAACGTGGCGCTTGCGCTGACCAGGTCCGAGTAGTTCGAAGAGGTGGAGGCAAGCGAAGTCACAATCACGGTGTGGCTGCCGGCCGCGGCTACCGTGCTGGCAGATGTGAGGGTAAGCACGCCGGTGTCCGAGCTTGAACCGAGCTTCTGCGAGAGCGCCCCATCAAAGCTCGTCAGTGAACCCAGGGCGGTCGACAAAGCTGCAAGATCCGTGCCGAGCGCGGTGAAGGCGGCATCCTGAGCCTTGAGGCTGGTCAGTTGAGTCTTCCAAGGGTCTTCGACTGCGGAAGATACGGCCAGGATCGACGTCACCGTTGCAGCTACATCGAAACCGGCACCACTCGATGCTGCCCCGAAGTTGATTCCTACGGTTCCCATTGTTCAATCACCTCTTGGTGGTTTGGTGCTGTCGTCCCGATAACCACACAGAAGCAGGTTGCTGGCCACTCTTTCGCCAGCTTCATTAGAGGTCTCTTGTGCCCGGACGAAGCTGCACGCCGTGGGCCCCCTCGCCCCCAAAAAGAAGCGAGGCAGGTCCCAGCTTCAGGGACCTGCCTGCCCTCACTCCATCTGCATTCCTTAAGCATCTTCTGGGCGAGCGGCCCGGGCTGTTTGGCCACGAGCCCTTCACTTTACTGAAGAAGCTTGAGGACTTCCTGCTGCACGCTGTTGGCCTGCGCCAGCGCGCTGATACCGGTTTGGCTCAGCACCTGGAATTTGGCGAGGTTGCTTGCCGCGGTTCCATAGTTCGTGGACTGGATGCTGCTCTGCGCAGAGGTGAGGTTGACCGACTCCGCATTTGCAACGTTCGAGGCCGCCGTCAGCTGGTTGATGTTGGCGCCGATGACGCCGCGCTGATACGCCACGTCACCGATCGCCGTCGTGACGCTGGTCAACACGGTGGTAGCGGTTGAAGCGCTCAGTGCCGACACGTTCACAGTTGCCGACGACGAGAAGTCAACGCCCGCACCGGGAACCGAAGTCGCACCCGTGGTGGTCGAGGCAGTCGTCTGCGAGAGTGTAGTGCCCGTGAGGTCGAGTGCATTGGTTCCAGCCGTGCCGGTATCCACCGGACCAGTGATGATGAGCGAGTTTGCGCCGCTCCCTGTGCCGACGCTTGCAACCAGGCCGGCACCGCTGAAGCTTGCCTGCGCGTTCAATTGTGTGACAGTCGCTGCAAGCGTAGTGCCCGCTGTGATGGTGGACGTAACAGCTGTGCCGCCAGCGACTGAGACGCTGAGGGTACCGCCCAGGGTATTGGTCGCAGCACTCAAAGCAGTAAAGGTCGCCTTGCCGCCGACCGACCCTGTCGAAGCCACTGGGGTCGGGTTGCTGATGGCGGTCGTCGAGCCCGCGGTAGTGGTGCCCGCTGAAGGAGCGGAGATGCCTACCGTCGATGCGCTCAACGCGCCAACTACTTCACTGAAGGTGGTCGCGCCCGAGGTCGTTCCATCCGAAACAAAGATCGTCTTCGCGGTGCCCGTAAATACGGTGTTGCCGTTGAAGTTGGTCTTCGAACCGATGTTGCCGATCTCGGTCAGGATGTTCTGATACTCCTGGTTGGCCGAGCTTACCTGGTTGCTGTTGAGTGTACCGTTGGCCGCCTGGGTCGCAAGCGTCACGGCACGGTTGAGCAGGTTCGTCACCTGCGAGAGGGCACCATCTGCAGTCTGCAAAAGACCGATGCCGTCGCTGGCATTCTGAGACGATTGCGTTAACGAGTTGACATTCGCCTGCAAGCCGTTAACGATCGCCAGACCAGCCGCGTCATCGGCACCGCTGTTGATGCGCGAACCAGACGACAACTGCTGCAGCGTGCTCTGCAGGCTGCTCTGTGTCTGGTTCAAATTGTTCTGCGCGTAGATAGCTGCAATATTGTTGAGAACACCCAAGGACATTTTCCGCTCCTGAACTTCCGGTTTTGAGTTCCCCGCAGCGCCTGTCCCGGGTGCTGCTTCAGCCAGATAGATCAGCTTCGCAACATGCGGAAGGCTCCGCGTTCCCTAACTCCATCGGCATCCCCCCAAGCAACTTGAGCCTTGACATCGCCACAAAAATGTCCATCTAACGCACCTCAACCCTCCGCCGATAAACAACCTAACGGAGCATGTCAGCCCATGATCGACCTTACCCGCCTCAACGGACATCGCCTGATCGTCAACAGCGACCTGATCAAGTTCATCGAGGCCACACCCGACACCACGCTCACCCTCATCACGGGCGAAAAGCTTATCGTGCGCGAAAGCTGTGATCAAGTCCTTCACCTCACCGGACAGTGGCGGCGCCACATCTTTCAACAAGGCGACACGGATCCCATCCGTTCCATTCACGCGAGCCTGGCTCAGGAAGCCATCCACAAGTCTTTGGAAGCTGAAGATGACTGACCAACCTGCTGGCCAAAGCGCAGGTCGGAACCTCGGCAGTAAAAACGCAGTCTGCAGATCGCAACACGTAGCAGCTAAAGCCAGGAGCACCCAGTGGACATAGCAAGCATCGGCGGCATCATCCTCGCACTCGCCGGCATCATCCTCGGGATGATGATCGAAGGTGGAAGCATCATGGAGATCGTGAAGCCAACCGCGGCCATGATCGTCTGTGGTGGCACAGCAGGTGCGTGCATGCTTCAGTTTCCCATGAGCATCTTCATCGCCGCATGCAAGGACATCGTAAAGGTCTTCCTGCACAAGGGTCATGACGGCGAAGCGATTCTGCAGCAGATCGTCCAGTTCGCAAATATTGCGCGAAAATCCGGAATTGTCTCGCTTGACGGCGAGCTCAAAAACATCAAGGATCCTTTCCTCAAGCAGGCCCTTACGCTCGCGGTCGACGGCACCGAATCCTCCGAGGTACGCAAGATCATGCAGCTGGAGCTTGATAACAGATCCGAGATAGAAGAGAAGATCCCAGCAGTCTTTGAGGCCGCCGGAGGTTACTCCCCAACCGTTGGCATCATCGGTGCAGTCCTTGGCTTGATCCAAGTGATGAAGAACCTGTCAGACATCGACGAGGTTGGGCGAGGCATCGCCACTGCCTTCGTCGCGACCATCTATGGCGTCGCTGTAGCCAACCTGATCTGCCTGCCCGCAGCCGGCAAGCTCAAGTTCCGCCACCGCGAAGAGGTCATGATCAAGGAGATGATGCTCGAAGGCGTGATCTCAATCCTTGAAGGCATGAACCCGCGCATGATCGAGACCAAGCTCCGTACCTTCCTGTTCGACTCCAAACCCTCCACCAACTCAGAGGCCACCGCATGAGCAAGAAAAAACATCCAGAACATGTCAACCACGAACGCTGGCTGGTCTCCTACGCTGACTTCATCACCCTGCTCTTCGCCTTCTTCGTGGTTCTATTCGCCTCCGGCCAGAATGACAAGCGCAAAACCATCAAGCTTGCGCAGGCTATGCAGAGCGCATTTCAATACAACGGCATCTTTGACCAGCATGCCAAGACGCCGCCCATCAGCGATGATGCCGCGAATGCACCCACCGCCACTCCTTCACCGATTGCGCTCCCGGTGCCTTCAGCCATAGAAGCTGAGAAGATCATGGAGGAGCACACCAGGACCAGGATCGAGGCCACTCTCAAGAGCCAGGTAGCAGAGCGCCAGCTCGCGGCCTCAGCCGTGACGCTGCACGCGTCGAACGATGGGCTTGTCGTCTCACTGCGCGAGGCAGGCTTCTTCAACTCCGGCTCGGCAGGTGTCCGTCCCGAGTCTCTTCAAGTACTGAAGGCTCTCGCGTCAAGCCTGCCTCATCAGCTTCTGCGCGTTGAAGGTCACACCGACGACGTGCCTATTCATACGGCGCAGTTCGCTACCAACTGGGAGCTGTCGACGGCTCGCGCGGCAGACATCACGCGCACGCTGATCTCGCTCGGAGTGGCGGACCCAACCGAGATCTCGGCCGCCGGTTATGCGGAGTTCCATCCGGTTGCCTCAAACCTGACCGAGGCAGGCAGGCAGCAGAACCGCCGCGTCGATATCGTGATCCTCAAGGCGGCACCGCAAACCGAGTCCCTAGGTCCGCCACCACCAGCACATACCCGGTAGCTGCAACGCTGCGGGGCAGTTCCGGTCAAGTGCAGAGCTGTTATGCAGACAATCAGAAAAGCACTAAAGCAGAAAAGCACTAAAGCAGAAAAGCACTAAAGCAGAGAAACAGAGAACCAAAGAACCAGACAAGCAGCTGAAAGGCCCAGCACGCGATCTTCTGCAGGCTCGAACAGGCCTCTACCGCTCCGCAGCGGCTTCTCAGACCCGCCTTGCACAAGGTCTCGCCAACACGCGGCCTCGCTATATACTTGCTGCATGATGTTGCTCTTGCGCGGGAGCCGGTTGCGTGATCTGTCCCTCTGCAAACGCGCGCTGGTGCTGCTGCTGAATGTGCTGCTGGCGTGTTCTCCGGCCTGGGCTCATGCATCGGCGCTGGGCCGCGCGGAAAGGTCTACGCAGAAAACTCATTGTTCGGCCTGCTGCAAGCCATCTTCCCAACATGCACTTGCGGCCTGCTGCAGGGTTCAGCCCTCGTCCCGGCCTCAACCGGTCAGCCATCCCAGCGAACTTCCCCCTCAGCTCAGCTTTGCAGCGAGCCATGTTGAGCCCGCGCATTACCCTCTTGCGCTGGTACCCGGACGAGAAACATCGATCCTCAGGTTCGCCGCCCTTTCACCTCCGCTTCGCTACGTGCTTCGTATCTGAACACCGGGAGTTCTGACGCAGAACACGGGATGCCTCTGTGCGCCCGCTGACCCTCCAGTCTGCTTAGACACCTCCGGGGAAGTTCCATGAGAAATCGTCTACCTCTTCTGAGCACCTCAGCCGCTCTGACCATCTGCTCTTCCCTGCTCGCGGCCCAGTCTGGCATGCCGGGCATGAGCATGCCTCCTCCTTCTGAACCAAAGCCCTCGGGCCAGTCCGCCACACCGGTCGCGCACGGCGAAGTTCCCTCGACGACGATGAGCATGTCCGATCCGCGCACCCTGATCGAGGCCGGGCTTCAGCACACCTCCTCGGGCACGTCGATCGAGCCTTTGTCCACGCCGATGGCCATGTTGATGGCGTCCCGCCGAGGCTGGACGTTGATGCTCCATGGAAACGCATTCGTCGCCAATATCCAGCAGCATGCGGAAAGCAGCCGCGGTGCTGACCGCTGGTTCTCGACCAACTGGATCATGCCCATGGCGCAGCACAAGCTAGGGGAAGGTGGCCAGCTAACGCTCCGCACCATGCTGTCAATTGAACCGGCTACGATCACCGGCCGCCGTTACCCTGAGCTCTTTCAGGAAGGCGAAACAGCCTACGGCAAGCCCATCGCGGACGGACAGCACCCGCACGACCTCTTCATGGAGCTTGCCGCGATCTACGATCTCCATCTCGGGCAGAACGCTCTCTTCAGCCTCTATCTCGCGCCTGTCGGCGATCCTGCCGTAGGCCCTATCGCCTACCCGCACAGGCTCTCGGCTTCTGAAGATCCGATCGCCGCACTTGGTCACCATCAGCAGGACTCCACCCATATCGCCTTCAACGTGATAACCGCCGGTTTGACCTATAGAACGCTGCGGCTTGAAGGCTCGGGCTTCCACGGCGCCGAGCCGACAGAGTCGCGCTGGCAGCCCGAGCCATCGCCCAACGGACACGCAGTTGACAGCTACTCGACACGGCTTACCTGGACCCCTACGTTGAACCTTGCGGCACAGTACTCGATTGCCAAGATCACCAGCCCCGAGACCCTGAACCCCGCCGACAACCAGCGCCGCCAGACGGCCTCGATGATGTTCAATCGTACGTTCGGCGCGCATCAGCAGATGGCCGGAATGCAGATGTCAGGAATGCAGATGCCTGGCATGCAGATGTCAGGAGACGCTCCGGCCGCGGGAAACTGGGCGACGACATTGCTGTGGGGGCAGACGCGGTCTTCACAGACCGGAGACCTTGTGAACAGCTACCTGGTGGAATCACTGCTGAAGTTCAAACGCACCAGCTATCTTTGGACGCGCGTTGAAGTCGCGGGACGATCGTCTCAGCTGCTTGATCAGCCCACCGGTGCGGCCGAGTCTCCAGTCGGCCATGTGGAGGCTTACACGCTTGGCTACGATCATGATCTGCCTCTGCTGCCCCACGTGCTGGTTGCGCCGGGAGTTCAGTTCACCGTGTACCACGCTCCAGACGCGTTGGCACCCACCTACGGACGCACGCCGGTCGGTGGCGTAGCCTTCGTGCGCTTCCGGCTGAGTCAATGAAACAAGCAACAGGAAGTCCGACGTGATCAAGGGTGGCGACCACTTCGTGGGGTGGGAGCGCTGCGCGCAAGAGTGCTGCGGTTGACCTTCAGGCTTCTCCGCGCGCGACGCTCTCACCCCGGGCGCGGGGCGACCCTCCGGCGTCAGGACCCGGTCACTGTTGCCTGTTCGTTACACTCTGACGTATGCACCGGACACTACTCCTGCTGACCTTTGCCGTCCCTGCCGCCGCTCAGTGGCAGATGCAGGACGCCCACACGACTGCGGACCTGCGCGGCATTCACTCACTCGGTGGGGGCGTCGCATGGGCCTCGGGAACCAACGGCACAATCCTTCGGACTGAAGATGCGGGCTTCGTCTGGCAGCTCTGCGCCATTCCGCCGGGCGCCGAGAAGCTCGACTTCCGCGGCATCCAGGCCTTCGACAACAACACTGCCGTTGTCATGTCGAGCGGCAAGGGCGATCTCTCGCGGCTCTATAAGACGACCGACGGCTGCCAGAGCTGGAAGCAGATCTTCACCAGCCCGTATACACCGGAAGGCTTCTTCGATGCCATCCTCTTTACGGACGCGAGCCATGGACTGCTCTTCGGCGATCCGTCGCCGGGGGCGCTTTCGGCAGAGCCGGCAGACGCCTTCCGCCTTCGCCTCACCACCGACAGCGGGAAGACCTGGGCTCCGGTCGAGACCCCCGGACGTAAGCAACCAGGAGAAGGCCTGTGGGCGCTCAGGGATGAAGCCGCCTTCGCAGCCAGCAACTCGTCGATCTTTGTCAAAGGTCATCGCTTCTGGTTTGCAACCAGCGCAAGCCGCATAGCCTACCACGATCTCGGTGAAGGCGCGAATTCAAAGCTTAGCACCGCACCCGCGCCGGCACTCGGCGGCCAGGCGGACAGCATCTCCGGCGAGCCCGGTCAGCCCTGGACGGGCTTCAAGAGCTTCATCGCGCCCATCAACCATGCCGCCCCGTCGGCTGGCATCTTCTCGCTCTTCTTCCGCAGTGACGCAGTGGGAGTGGCGGTCGGCGGAGACTTCAAGGCACCCGAGGACGGTCGCGCGACGGCCGCTTTTTCAACCACCGGCGGTGCTGACTGGACAGCTTCCACCCGGACGCCACACGGCTATCGCTCGTCCGTTGCCTACGACATCAGTCACAGGTCCTGGATTACGGTTGGCCCGAATGGCACAGACGTCTCATCCGATGACGGCCGCACTTGGCGCCCGCTTCGCCCCGGCGCCGTCGATCAGCCGGATGCTGACCGGCAATGGAATGCACTCTCGCTGCCCTACGCCGTGGGCCCGCACGGCCGTATCGGGCGGCTGCGCGACGATGCCATTCGCTAAGCGCATGATCCGCAAAGCTCATGATCCCGTCCGCGCATCAACACGCCGCATTCACAAACCCGCTAACCTGTAAGCAATGCGTCTCTTCATCGCCACCTCAAACCCCGGCAAGCTGCGCGACTTCAGCTACGCTGCGCGCGCCTTCCCGGGTGTCGAGATCCTGACCCTTCCCGGCCTCGCCGACACCCCAGCCCCCGTCGAAGACGCGCTTACCTTTGCAGGCAACGCCATCCTGAAAGCACGTGCCTACGGAGCGCTGCTGCCAGGCGAGATCGTGATCGCGGATGACTCCGGACTTACCGTGCCCTCGCTTAACGGCGACCCGGGAGTCCGCTCCGCGCGCTATGCCGACGACCAGGGTTTCACCCATCCCGGCACGCTCGACGAGCGCAATCTCGCCTGCCTCGTCAGCAACATCCTCCATCAACCGGAACGCAGCGCGCATTACACCTGCGTGCTTGCGGCGGCCCGGGAAGGCAGCATCCTCGCCACTGGCACGGGCGAGGTGCACGGCGAGATCCTGCTGGCGCCCCGCGGTTCCGCAGGCTTCGGCTATGACCCGGTCTTCCTGCTGCCAACGCTCAACCGGACGATGGCCGAAATCACGCCCGAGACCAGGCTCGAGGTCTCGCACCGCGGCCGCGCTCTCGTGGACCTGCTTCATCGCCTGAAAGCCTGAAGAAGAACTTCTGCGCTGGGGTACCGATATCGCACAAACCATTCGCTAATCGCACACTGCCCTCCCACTTTCCTTGACCACCGTCAGAGCGCAGCGGAATAATCACACTGCCGCAACTCGCGCGCACCAGCACACGCAGGAGAGACCATGGCCGCCGCCGCACCCGTAGCACCCGCCGATCTCGGCCAGAAGACGAAGGGCGTTCAGCCGCTTCGCGCCGGCGAGGGCCACTCCTTCCTGTGGCGCCGCCTGCACTCGCTCTCGGGGATCGTCCCAATCGGCGCCTTCCTGGTCGAGCACATCCTTTCGAACTTCGAGACCTGGAACGGTCCACTCGCTTACGCGCAACAGGTCAAGTTCCTCAACTCGCTGCCGCTGGTCCGCGTGCTCGAGTGGGCGCTCATCTTCATCCCCCTCGCGTTCCACGCCGGGTATGGCGTCTGGATCAGCTTCCGCGGACGCGCCAATGTGAACGTCTACCCGTGGGCCTCGAACTGGATGTACATCACCCAGCGGGTCACCGGACTGATCGCCTTCGCTTACATCATCCAGCACGTCATCCGCCAGCGATTCCTGGGCGTGCAGTTGCCGGAACATCCGGGCGCCGCGTTCGCCAAGGTCCAGCACGAACTGCAGAACCCCTGGATGCTGGCTATCTACGTGATCGCAATGGTCGCGACCACCTGGCACTTCGCGTACGGCATCTGGCTGTTTAGTGTGAAGTGGGGCATCACGCCGGGCGATCGCGCACGCAAACGCATGGGATATCTCTGCGGTGCTATCGGATCTGCGCTCTGCTTCATGGGGCTCATCAGCATCTACGCAGTCGTCTACAAGTACCCGAACGCACCGGCAGACGTCATGCCAGCCCAGCCGGCGGGCGTCACGCTGCCTGCACCCTCGACTGCGCCCCCCAACAGCACCAACCCGACCCAGCCAGGGACCGTAGCGCCCTAGCTGCCTTCGTACGCCGCTCCTCAGCGTCCGCAGCGACCTGCTTTTGCCCGTTCAGTGTAAGAGGGAAACAATGCCAGCAACACCCCGCATCATCGTCGTAGGAGGAGGCCTCGCCGGCCTCTCCGCCGTCATCAAGATCGCCGAAGCCGGCGGCAAGGTCGATCTCTTCTCGATCGTGCCGGTCAAGCGCTCGCACTCGGTCTGCGCACAGGGCGGCATCAACGCGGCCAAGGACCTGAAGGGCGAGGGCGATACCGTCCTCAAACACTTCGACGACACCGTCTACGGCGGCGACTTCCTCGCCAACCAGACGCCGGTCAAGCAGATGACCGCGCAGGGACCGGCGATCATCGACCTGCTCGACCGCATGGGCGTTCCTTTCAACCGAACATCGGAAGGTTTGCTTGACTTCCGTCGCTTCGGCGGCACGTTGTATCAACGGACCGCGTTTGCCGGCGCCACAACCGGCCAGCAGCTGCTGTACGCACTTGACGAACAGGTCCGCCGCCACGAGTCCGAAGGCAGGGTGACCAAGTATGAGGGCTGGGAGTTCCTTTCGGCCGTGCTCGACGACAACGGCGTCACACGCGGCATCTGCGCCATGGACCTGCGTTCGATGGAGGTCCGGACCTTTCCCGCCGACGCGGTGATCATCTGCACCGGCGGCATCGGAGCCATCTTCGGCAAGAGCACCAACTCGGTCGTATGCACAGGCTCCGCGCAGGCCGCGCTCTACCAGCAGGGCGCCTTCTATGCCAATGGCGAGTTCATCCAGGTCCACCCCACCGCCATCCCTGGGGAAGACAAGCTGAGGCTCATGTCCGAGTCCGCGCGCGGCGAGGGAGGCCGGGTCTGGGTCCCGAAGGACAAGAATGACAAGCGCTCCGCGGTCACCATCCCCGAAGGCGATCGCTGGTACTTCCTCGAAGAGTGGTACCCGAAGTATGGCAATCTCGTTCCGCGCGACGTCGCCACCCGCGCCATCTTCAAGGTGGTCTACGAACACGGCATGGGTATCGATGGCCAGCCGATGGTCTATCTCGACCTCACCCACCTGCCACCCGAGCGCATCCACAAGCTTGAAGGCATTCTTGAGATCTACGAGAAGTTCGTCGGCGATGATCCACGCAAGGTGCCGATGAAGATCTTCCCCGGCATGCACTACACCATGGGCGGCCTTTGGGTGGACTTCAACCAGATGACCAACATTCCCGGGCTCTACGCGGCAGGTGAGTCCGACTATTCGATCCACGGCGCAAACCGACTGGGCGCGAACTCGCTGCTCTCCTGCATCTACGGAGGCTTTGTTGCCGGTCCGCATGCCCTGGCCTATGCAAAGTCGTTACCCGCGGCGACCGGCGATGGTGGACATGCCGCGGAGCTCGCACGGCAAAGGCAGCTGAACGCCGGCCTTGTCTCATCGACCGGCAAGGAGAACCCCTTCAAGCTGTGGCGCGAACTCGGCGAGACCATGACCCAGCACGCCACCATCATCCGCTACAACAACGGTCTCGCCGAGGCCGACGCCAAGATCGTCGAGCTCCAGTCGCGTTACAGGAACATCAACCTGTCCGACAAGAGTCAGTGGGCAAACACCAGCTTCGCCTTTACCCGCCAGCTTTGGAACATGCTCGAGCTTTCGCGCGTCGTCGTCCAAGGCGCAGCCCAGCGCGATGAATCACGCGGCGCGCACTACAAGCCGGATTTCCCAGAACGCAACGATGAGCGCTTCCTCAAGACCACCAAGGCATCGTTTGTCGACGGTGCGCCGAAGATCGAATACGAAGAGGTCGATACCCAGTTCATCGTCCCGCGCGCGCGCAACTACGCCGCGACCGCCTAGCCAGAACCGCTTCAGGTTAACAAGCAACCCCAGAGGGCAAACTTCACATGGCCACCGCAACGATGCCAACCCCGACCACCACTGCAGCCGCTCGCGGCACGAAGACCATCAAGATCGAGATCAAGCGCCAGGCCTCACCCGATTCGCCCGCACGTACCGAAAAGTTCGAGATGCCGTACCGGCCGGGGATGAACATTACCTCCGTCCTCGGCGAGATCGCGGCCGAGCCGATCACGGCATCGGGAGCCGAGACGACGGCAATCGCCTACGACGCGAACTGCCTCGAAGAGATCTGCGGCTCCTGCGCGATGCTGATCAACGGCAAGGCGCGCATGGCCTGCTCCGCCCTGGTCGACAAGCTCGAACAGCCCATCACCCTTGCGCCCTTATCGAAGTTCCCCGTAGTACGCGACCTGGCCGTTGACCGCAGCGTCCTGTTCCAGAATCTGAAGGCCGTCAAGGCATGGGTGCCGATCGACGGCAGCTATGATCTCGGCGCCGGACCGCGCCAGTTCCCACAGGTGCAGGAGCAGCGCTACCCTCTGTCGAACTGCATCTCCTGCACGATCTGCATGGAGGTTTGCCCGCAGTTCAACGACTCAACCAACTTCGTCGGCGCAGCCACCATCGCGCAGGTCAAGCTCTTCAACATGGACCCCGCAGGCGCCGTGCTGAAGGAAGAGCGTCTGCGCGCACTTGCCGGCGACGGCGGTGTGCAGGAGTGCGGTATGGCGCAGAACTGCGTCGCAGCCTGCCCCAAACAGCTGCCGCTCATCGAGGCCATCTCGGACGTGTCGCGCGACGTGGTGATCCAGCAGGTGAAAGACTTCTTCACCCACTAACCCCTCGCCCAGTGCCACGCGCAGGCCTCAATCGAGGTAAGCGGTTGACGCCCTTGGTCGGGCCACACCTGCATCTAACCCCTTCGAGGAGAAACCATGCCCATCAACACCGCCACCGTTACCTTGGAAGAAGCACGCACCATCATCGCCGCAGCCACAAAGAAGGCTCAGGAGATCGGCCAGCCTATGTGCATCGCCGTCGCAGATGCGGGCGGCAACCTGCTCGCCTTCGAGCGCATGCCCAACGCCTGGATCGGCTCGATCGATATCGCGCAGAAGAAGGCCTTCACCTCGCGCGCCTTCGACATCACCACCAAAGATCTCGCAGCCAACGCGCAGTCCGGAGACCAGTTCTTCGGAATTCATGCCTCGAACAGTGGCAAGATCATGATCTTCGCCGGCGGCCTCCCGCTCAAGCAGGACGGCACCGTGATCGGCGCCATCGGGGTCTCGGGCGGCTCAGGAGAGCAGGATCATACGGTGGCTGAAGCCGGCGCCGCCGCACTGTAGACGCGCAGCCGTAGTCCGGAGTCGGGTCCAAGGGGGAAGAGCAACCCACGCATCTTCTGTATTCGAATAACCCCACGTTGAGGACCGAGCAATAAAGAAACAAAGGACCCGACAAGGGTCCTTTGTTCGTGGGTCGACTCCTAAGAGAGAGCTACTTCGAGATCACGCTGCTACCCGGAATGCTCGATTCGTCGTTATGAATCCTGTTCTGCGAACGCTTCGCGCTCTCCATCGCAGACTTGTTCAGGCGGCTCTGCTCTGACTCCTCGCCACTCTCCTCAACTGCCTCGTGCGAAGGACGTCCTGGAATCTTCGTTGCGTCGTTGCCCTGTGCCATAAAACACCTCTCACAAGAAGAGATGGCACGCTCCTGATCGTGGTTGTCCCGGCGCCCCGAAACCCGTGACTGGCTCACAGCGCTGCCTTCAACTTCTCAAGGCCAGCCCGCGATACAGCCACATCATCCTCAGACTTGCCGCCGCTGAACGCTGCTATGAGCCAACCGCTGCGGCCCTTCGCCGTCACTCCGCCGCTCCAGCCCAACTCCCCCGTCATCGGCTCGCGGGTGTGGCTTCCGCTATCAAGATGCGTGTCCACCATCTCGGCCGCCTTGGCGTACACAATCGCCAGCAAATTTGACCCTTTGTCACCCGCCTTCGGCTCATCCTTGTATCTGCCCACAACTATCATCTTCGAGCTCCAGCCCGTGGTCGTCTCACCCGGAAGGTACGACACCACCGCACAGCCGCCGATCTTCAACTCCTCCGCCTTCGCCCGCATTGCCGTTAGCGCTGCCTCGGCAACCAACTCGAAGGCGGAGTCCGCCCCGCTACCGCCGGGCTTCGTACCCGCCTGTTGCTCCGCCCTGGCAAACGATGCACCCGCCGATGCGGCCACCAGCTTCAACATGGAACGTCTCTTCATCTCGTCCTTCACTCCCTTGAATCTCAGCACGGCCCACCATACATGGCGTGCGCGGATGTTGCCACCTCTGATCCATTGATCACGCAGGCTTTGTTACCTTCAAGAGGTGCCGGACCTCGATCAAGGCCTTGCGATCCACCGTGCGGCGCTTGTCATCGATGGCCACGCAGACACCGCTCAGCGCTTCCTCGATGCTCCGTGGCACTTCGACGATCCTCTCGGCGACGGCATGCTGAACCTCGAAACCGCGCGCCAGGGCAACCTTGCCGCCGAGTTCTTCGCGCTCTGGGTCGATCCCGCTCAGCACCCTCCAGGCACCTACGCCCAGCGTGCCTTCGCCCTCGCAGACGCAGTCATCAAGCAGGTTGCACGCAATCCTCTGCACCTCGCCCTCTGCCTCTCTTCAAGAGACATCGAGCAAGCTCGCACCCAGTCGAAGTTCGGCGTCATGTTGTCGATTGAAGGCGGCCACGTGATCGAAGATTCGCTGGAGCAGCTTGAGCGCTTCTACGCACTGGGAGTCCGCTCGATGACTCTCACCTGGAACAACTCGAACCATTGGGCAGACTCAAGCTCACAGCCACCGCGGCACAACGGACTCACCCGGTTCGGAGCGGAAGTAGCCCGGACCATGAACCGGCTGGGCATGATCATCGACATCTCGCACGCTTCTGATCAGGTCTTCTGGGACGCTCTCAAAATTTCGAACGCCCCGATCATCGCAAGCCACTCCTGCTGCCGCAGCCTCACCCCTGCCCTGCGCAACCTGACCGACGAGCAGTTGCAGGCGCTTCGAGCCAACAACGGCCTCTGCATGGTGAACTTCTTTCCCGCCTTCCTCGATGACCGATGGCGCGCCCAGTGGAACGACATGGCAGCAGAAAGACAGGCGCTCGAGGAGCAGGCAGCGGCCAGCTTCCGAAGCTTGAACGCCACCCCGGGATCGCCCCTTCCCTACTCCGTCTCTTCGGCCGTCGATCGCAGGTTGGCGGCCCGCCTTGAACCCGTTCCCTTCGACACCCTTCTCGATCACTTTCAACACGTCACAGCCGTTGCGGGCATCGATCACGTTGGAATCGGGTCCGATTTCGACGGCATCCCGGCGCTTCCCTCAGGCATGAAGAGCGCGGCAGACCTGCCAAAGATCACCGCGGCACTCCACGCGCGCGGCTTCAGTTCTGAAGACCTTCATAAGCTGCTTGGCGGCAACTTCATGCGCGTCTTTCGTGCTGTTGAAGCCGCCGCCAGATAGACTCGCAGCCAGACAGCCCCTCCGTCACCTGCTCCCGACGGCTACTTCTCGGCGACGATCGTGATCTTGTTGATCTGCGGCGGCTCAGAAAACAACGTCTCCGCATTTGCCATCAACGCCTTCGCAATCTCACCATTCAGGTGTGCCTCGCGACCAGCCTCGTCGTCGAACGTGTCGAAGACACTGTATGCGCCATCATCTTCGCGGATGCCGAACCACCGCACGGTGCCTGCTTCATCCTGCGCCATCAGCGCGCCTTGCTTCAGAAATTTCTCGATCTCCTGCTCCTTGCCCGGCTTCGGCTGCAAACGGACATACAACGCAAGCTTGCTCATACACGCTCCTCCTCGATTAGGCACATGGCAGAAGACATAGCATCACCGCGACGTACCGCAAATGTTGCTTCAGCTCCACGTGCTGTCGGGTTAGATGTGCTGCCTACGCCTGCCGGCTTTGCCCCACCGCCCTGAAATGGGGTAGCCTTGAAGAGCACATGGTGATCGCATCAAAATCGAACGTCTCGCTCGCCGCCCTCATCTTCACCGCGGGTTCCGCTTTCGCCGGAGCCCAGGCACCAGCCACTCCGCCGCCAGCGACGCCCCCTGCGACCTCCGCGCCTGACCTCCCCTCGGCGCCGCAGGCACCCTCCTCAACCCAGACCCCGCAATCTCCCCAGTCGCAGCTGCCCGACGCACCCGGCGCCGCCACTCCCGCGCACGTCGACATCGAGGCTACCGGCCCCACCGTCATCTTCGATACCACATCAGGCCGCATGAGCTGCAAGCTCTTCGACAAGCAATCGCCGCTTGCCGCCGCCAACTTCATCGGACTCGCAAATGGCACCAAGGACTGGACCGATCCATCCACGGGCCAGAAGGTTCACGGCAAGCCCTTCTACAACGGCACCACCTTTCATCGCGTCATCCCGGGCTTCATGATCCAGGGTGGTGATCGCAAGGGTGACGGTTCGGGCGACGCCGGCTACTACTTCAACAACGAGAACACGGACGGCCTCCTCTTCGATGTACCCGGACGGCTCGCCATGGCGAACGCGGGTCCGAACACCAACGGCACCCAGTTCTTCATCACGGAAGTGCCCTACCCTGACCTCAACGGCAAGTACACCATCTTCGGCCAGTGCGACGCCCATACCGTCCTGATGGTGGCAAGCATCGCAAGGGTCGAACGCGACTCCGCAGACAAGCCGCTCACACCCATCACGCTCACCCGTGTCAGCATCGTCCAGCCAGGCGAACAGCCTCCGCCCGCACCCGCTCTTGCACCTGCAGCTACACCTGCTCCTGCACTTCCAGTTGCGCCCATGCCGGGTCCTCACTAGAGTTTTGTCACGGTTGAACCAATCCGTGATTCCTCCCTGCACGTCTTCTCGATGAAGCCTCAACCGCGCAAACCTGAAAAACAAGGAGCAATTTAGACATGCCCAGCAAACCCGGCACCTACGCCACCTTCAAGACCTCTGAAGGCACGATCGTCTGCGAACTCTTCGAAAAGGATGCGCCCGAGACCGTGAAGAACTTCATCACGCTCGCCGAAGGAACGAAGGAGTGGAGCTCCCGCTCAAAGAAGGGCGACAAGCTCTACGACGGTACTATCTTCCATCGCGTCATCCCCCAGTTCATGATTCAGGGCGGCGACCCCGAAGGCACTGGCATGGGCGGCCCCGGCTACAAGTTCGCCGACGAGACCAAGGGCTCGCCGCATCACTTCAAAGAGCCCGGTAAGCTCGCCATGGCGAACGCAGGCCCCAACACCAACGGAAGTCAGTTCTTCATCACCGTCACCGACACCAGCTGGCTCACCGGCAAGCACACCATCTTCGGTGAAGTGGTCGAAGGCTACGACGTCGTCGAGAAGATCTCGAAGGTCGCACGCGACGGCATGGATCGCCCGAAGACGCCGGTCGTGCTTGAGTCTGTCACCGTCGAACGCGTCGCATAAGGCAACGCTATAAAGCAACAAAGCCCCATGGTCATCGCCATGGGGCTTTGCTGTTTTAGAGCTGAAGTCTAAGCCACGCCGATCACCGTGCAAAGCTCCTTCACCGCGTCCGCGCTCTTCTGCAACGCACCCTGCTCCTCAGCAGTCAGCTTGATCTCGATGATCTTCTCAAGTCCCTTCGCGCCCAGCTTGCAGGGGACGCCAACATACAGGCCAGAGATCCCGTACTCGCCTTCGAGATATGCGGCGCAGGGCAGAATCTTCTTCTTGTCCTTGAGGATCGCTTCCACCATCTCGACCGCCGCCGCACTGGGCGCGTAGTAGGCCGACCCGGTCTTCAGGTGCTTCACAATCTCCGCGCCACCATTGGCGGTGCGCGTTTCGAGCTCCTTCAAGCGGGTAGGCTCGATCAGCTCCGTAATCGGGATGCCAGCCATCGTCGAGTAGCGTGAAAGCGGCACCATCGTGTCGCCGTGGCCACCCAGGACGAACGCTGTTACATTTTCCACCGAGACCTCAAGCTCTTCCGCGATAAAGGTCCTGAAGCGCGCCGAATCAAGCACACCAGCCATACCAATCACCCGCTCGCGGGGAAGCCCAGCCTTCTTGAAAGCAGTCTGCGCCATGGCATCGAGTGGATTCGAGACGATGATCAGGATAGTGTCGGGCGAAGCCGCGACCACCTTTCCTACGACATCCGACATGATCTTGAAGTTGGTATTCAGCAGATCGTCGCGGCTCATTCCGGGCTTGCGTGCGATCCCCGCCGTAATGACCACGATGTCTGAGCCGGCCGTCTCCGCGTAGTCGTTGGTTCCGACGATCGACACATCGCGCTTCTCAATCGGCATGGCTTGCAACAGGTCAAGCGCCTTGCCCTGTGGGATGCCCTCTGCGACATCGAGCAGGACCACATCCGCAAGTTCCTTGGCTGCGATCCAGTGTGCTGCCGTGGCCCCGACGTTTCCTGCCCCGACAATGGTTACTTTCTTCCGCATCGACTCTCCTTAATCAACCCGATCATTTTACCGCGCGAAAGCGACCACCCCACGAAGTGGTCGCCGTTCGCAATCTGAACGCAGCTGCAGTTGCCTCGAAAAAGAAAAGCCCCGGCCAAAGCCGAGGCTGATCCCTCGAACGAGCCCTAGAACTGCCCCCACAGAAGCTGGTTGTACACGTCGTGGTGAAATTGCACCTCTGCCGGCTTGACGATCGTACCCAGCAGCCGCGGACAGCGATCCGCGGAGGCCTGCTTCAGCTCCGCGTAGCGCTCCTTCACGTCCCCGCCCAGCAGCGTCGTTGTCCAGGTCGAGGCCCGGAAGTTATCGAGCGCAGTGTAGATGTTGTCCGGCAGGTAACGCTCCGCCTGCCGCAGATTTTTGATCTTCGCGAGCTCGCCATGCAGCCCGCTCTTGAAGATGGAGTAAAGCACCATGTAAGGGTTCGCATCGGGGCCGACCGAACGAACCTCCACGCGCGCCGACTTTTCGTTGCCGATCGGGATTCTCACCATCGACCCGCGATCCGTAGCCGACGCCTTGATCTGGTTCGGCGCTTCAAAGTGCGGATCGAGTCTACGGTAGGCGTTCACGCTTGCATTCAAAAGCAGGCAAAGATCGTTCCCGTGCGTCAGGATCTTGTCGACGAATGACCAGCCAAGCTTCGAGATCTTTTCCTCGCCGCGCGGATCCCAGAACAGGTTCTTGCCGTTCTTGGTAATTGAAACATTGGTGTGCATGCCCGACCCGTTTACGCCCGTGACCGGCTTCGGCAGGAAGCTCGCCGTCATCCCCATCTGCGTCGCCACCTGGCGACAGATCAGCTTGTAGAGCTGGATCTGGTCGGCGGCCGCCACCACGTCACCATACGTGTAGTTGATCTCAAACTGCGAAGGCGCAACTTCGGGATGATCCTTCTCGTTCTCGAAGCCCATTGCACGCTGCACCTCGGAGACCGTGTCGATAAACTCACGCAGCGGATCGCCAGGCAGCGAATGATAGTAGCCGCCCTTGTTCACATACTCGAACGCACCCACCTCGTGGAAGCTGCGCTCGGCATCGATCCCGTCAAACAGGAAGCCTTCGATCTCGTTCGCCGCGTTCAACGTATAGCCGTGCGTGTCGTACATCTCCTTCGCGAAGCTCTTCAGCACACCGCGCAGGTCGCCCGCATAGTGGCCGCCGTTCTTGTCGATCACCTCGCCAAAGACCAGCACCTTGCCCGCGCCGAAGACGTCGGCAGGCGTCCAGTAAAACGAGGTCCAGTCAAGAGCAAGCCGAAGATCACTCTCGCGCTGCGCCGTAAATCCGCGGATCGAAGAACCATCGAAGGTGAGGTTGTCGAAGCTGTTCACCAGGAACTTCTTGTCGTAGTCGAGCATGTGCAGACGGCCTTCAAGATCCGAAAACACTACCGTCACGGCCTTGATCCGCTTCTCTTCCTTCAGGTACGTCAGCCGCTCCTCCTGGATGATGAGCGGGTCAACCCGCTTCTTGCGCTGCTCCTTCGCGGCCAGGTTCAGGTCTTCCAGCTCCGAGTACGAGAGTTCCAGAAAATCACGATATTCGCTCGACATGACGCTCCTTGAATTCAATCTTTTTTTCGAGGTGCGGCCCTCCACCAGGAGAGCTGCGGACCAGCACTGATCAGGCGTTTCGTTGCAGGGAATTTTGCGGCAGGATAGGAGTGCATCCACGGATAAGTTATCAGAAATTCACTTGTAAATAACGCTGCGGATGCAGAAAGCCCCTTCGCATCCGCAGGAACGGCCTCTCCCCTCCCCGGCAGCCGAGCACTCCCGAGAGCCGCCAAAAACAGGATGTTCATCATGGAAGGCACTCCCTGCGTGAAATACTTAAGCAGCCCACCATGCCGACCAAACCAAAGAAGATCGCACTCATCCAGATGTCCTGCGAGGTCTCGACCCAGGACAACCTCCTCAAGGCCGCGGAGCTCGTCCGCGAGGCCGCCCGCGCCGGCGCCAACATCGTCTGCCTGCCCGAACTCTTCCGCGCTCAGTACTTCTGCCAGCGTGAGGAGCACGCGCTCTTCGACACCGCCGAAGCCATCCCCGGCCCCTCCACCGAGCTGCTGTCGAAGGTATGCGCCGAAGAAAAGGTCGTCCTCATCGCCAGCCTCTTCGAACGCCGCGCCCCGGGCCTCTACCACAACACCGCGGCCATCCTTGAAGCCGACGGCACGCTCCTCGGCAGATATCGCAAGATGCACATCCCGGACGATCCGCTCTACTACGAAAAGTTCTACTTCACCCCCGGCGATCTCGGCTTCAAAAACTGGACGACCACCGCAGGCCCCCTCGGCACCCTTGTCTGCTGGGACCAGTGGTACCCCGAGGCCGCACGCGTCACCTCGCTGATGGGCGCCGAAACGCTCTTTTATCCGACCGCCATTGGCTGGCATCCCTCTGAAAAAGCCGAATTCGGCGAAGCCCAGTACAGCGCATGGCAGACCATGCAGCGCGCCCACGCGATCGCAAACGGGGTCTTCGTCGGAGCCGTCAACCGCGTCGGCCACGAGTACGGAGACGTCGAGCATAACGGCATCCTAATGAAAGGCCCGGGCCCTCACACACCAGATTCTGGCCTCGAATTCTGGGGAGGCTCCTTTATCGCCGATCCCTTCGGACGCGTCATCGCCCAGGCCTCACACGACAAAGAAGAGATCCTTATCGCAGAGATCGACCGCAAGCTGCTTGAAGACACACGCCGCAACTGGCCCTTCCTGCGCGATCGCCGCATCGATGCCTACGCCGGCATCACCAGCCGCTTCATTGATTGAATTTGTGAAGACAACGGCAAGAGCAGGTGCGCCCTCAGCGCGGACCGCAACCACTTCGCAGGGCGATCTCGCTTTGCGCGTCGGCACCCGCGCATGAGCCTCGTCCTGCTCGCCTGCTTCCTCTGCTCCGCCGCCTACGTGGTCTTCGGCATCCTGCACATGCTCGCCCCGAAAGCCACACTTCGCCTCTACCGATTATTTCTAGGCACCGCCACATGGCAGCGCGTCGAGCCCAGCTTCAGCGCCATGACCCAGCGCAGCTGGAAGCTGCTCGGCGCCTTCAACATCACCATCGGACTCACCCTGGTCTACCTCACCATGCGCAGCACAGAGCGCCTCTTCTCACTGCACTAGCCATGCCCGCCTCCCTGCTCCTGACCTCCAGACCGAAGCCGAACCCGCTAAACTGGACAGGATGAGCGACACACCAAAGCAGCCGACCCCGCCCGCCTTCCGCATGCCCGCCGAGTGGGCCCCGCACGCCGCCACGTGGATCGCATGGCCGCACAACCCGGAGGACTGGCCCGGCAAGTTCCAGCCCATCCCCTGGGTCTACGCTGAGATCGTCCGCCATCTCTCATCGTCCGAAGACGTTCACATCCTCGTCAACAACGCCGAGGCCGAGCGTCGCGCGATCGGCATCCTCAAACGCGGCGGAGCCAACATGGCACGGCTCCACTTCCACTCGTGGCCCACCGACCGCGTCTGGCTGCGCGACTCCGGCCCCATCTTCACCCGCGACCAGGAAGGTGCGCTCTCGATCACCAACTGGTGCTTCAACGCATGGGCCAAGTACGACAACTGGCGACGCGACAATCTCATCCCCCAGCAGGTCGCAGACCTCTACAACATGCCGCAGCGCAAGCCCGATGTCGCCCTTGAAGACGGCACCCGCAAGCGCCTCGTCCTCGAAGGCGGCTCGATCGATGTTAACGGCTCCGGCACCCTCATCACCACCGAAGAGTGCCTGCTCTCAGACGTCCAGCAGCGTAATCCCGGCGTCTCCCGTCAGCAGCTTGAAGACGCCTTTCGCGAGCACCTCGGCATCGAGCAGGTGCTCTGGCTGAACCGCGGCTGCGCCGGCGACGACACGCACGGACACGTCGACGACATCACCCGCTTCGTCGGCGAAAACAAGATCGTCACCGCAGTGGAACCCAACACCGGCGACGAGAACCACCTTCCGCTCGCCGAGAATCTTGCCCGCCTGCACGCCGCGCGCAACCTTTCAGGCGATCCCTACGAAATCATCCCGCTGCCCATGCCGTCACCCGTTTACTTCGAAGGCCAGCGCCTGCCGGCCAGCTACGCGAACTTCTACATCGCGAACACCGTCGTCCTGGTTCCCACCTTCAATGATCCCAACGACCGTCACGCGCTCAACACGCTCGCCGCCTGCTTCCCCGGCCGCGCGGTGATCGGAATCCACGCCGTCGACCTCGTCTGGGGGCTCGGCACCCTCCACTGCATGACGCAGCAGGAGCCTGCATAGAAGTGACAGCAAGCACTCCCTGATCGCGGGCGATCACCACTTCATGGGGTGAAGAGGCTGCGTGCAGATGCACGCTGGTTCAACCTCAAACATCTGTTGTGCGCAAGCGCTCCCACCCCAAGCGAGTGGCGCCCGTCCAGCGTCGGGAAGCGCTTGCTCTTGCCCTCACCAGCCCCTGGTGCCGACCCCACCCTTGAAAGGTCCGGTCACATCGCTCGTGATCCAACCGCCATAGAAGTCGCCCGGCTGCGGCACCACGCGCTCGTCGTCGACCCAGCACTCGTCCACCCTGCTGGCATAGAACGCAAGCAAGCCGCGCAGCGCAGAGTAGCGCGCCGTCGGCTGCTCGTAGCTCCACGCCACATCCCGCGCCGCGCCCAGGTTCCAATAGGTGGCCAAGCCCTTGAATTCGCAGAAACTCTCCCGCGACCGAGACCTCCCCAGCCCGGCAGCCGGCGGCGGTACGTAGTAGACCGGCGGATGACTGGTCTCAAGCACACGCAGCGCAGCCGTCGTATCGACGATCGTCACACCGCCCTGAAGCACGCGGATACGCCGCCCGCTGGGCTCCAGTCGCGGCGGCCTCGGATAGTCCCAAACCGACTCCTTGTTCAGCATGCCCAATACCTCCCTTCTCCCCTCACGTTAGACTCATCCTGACTCGTCTGAACGCAGGCGAAGGAGATGGCTGTGCACCCTGCTCAAAAACCGCTGAACCAGATGAACCGCCTCACCGACATGCTGCACTTCCCCGCGCTCGTCAACGCGGGCGCGACCCTGAACGTGCTCGTCACCATTGCCATCACCTGGTACCTTGAGCCCCGTCATCCGATGCTGTCCGGCCCATGGGTCGCGCTGGTGCTCTTGCTCAACCTGCTGCCGGTAGCGCTGCTCCGGCTCACCATCACCCCAGCAACCATCTACCCGCCGCTTGGCCGGATGAACTTCGTTCACGACCAGCATAAGTTCTCGGACTGGGTCTACCTCGCAGCTTCAGCCGACATGGCGTTCTGGATCCTGCTCACCTGGACCGTCTCCGCCTACGCGCGCAGCGCCACAGCTCTCGTCCTCATTCTCATCTGCGCCTTCCTGGTCACCTTCGCGCCGGTTCTCCTGCGTGGCTGGATCCTTCGCCATACCAGCAACACTCGAACCACCAGCAACACTTAAGTTTTCGCCCCTGCTGCCTTCTCTGTTTCTGCCTCTCAGCGCCCACTCCACGCTGTCGATGAACGCTACATGGAACCCACCACCCTCCTCAACCGGTTACGCGGTCTCTTCAGCCGGGCAGCCGCCAGTGCGCCGGAAGCCCAGACGCCAGAAGCCTCTGCGCCCGCACCCACCATCGACTTCCGCGCCATGCTCGAATGCAGCCTCGACATGATCTGCCATGTGAAGATCTGCCAGGGACAATTTCAATTCACCTATACCTCCCCGATCACCCCGCTCATCTTCGGCTGGAGCTGCGAAGAGCTTCTGCTGCTGAAGCCGGCGGACCTCTTCACCGAAGCAGCCCGCGGAGTGATCCAGACGGACATCGCCGCCATCATGGGTGGCCTCGAGAGCAGCACCGTGCTGACCGAGGCGATCCACAAAGATGGGCACATTATCTGGCTCGAGAACAAGGTTCGCGTGCTCGAGCACCGAGGCGACGTGATCCTGCTCATGATCGCCATGCGCGACGTGACCGAGAAGCAGCAGCTGCAGGACCAGCTCGCGCAGATGGCGATCGTCGACAGCCTCACCAACATCCACAACCGCCGCGCCTTCGACCAGGTCTTCAAGGTGGAATGGAGGCGGGCGCTGCGCAGCGGCGACCCTTTGTCGATCCTGTTGCTCGAGATCGACGGCTTCAAGCTGCTGAACGACATCTACGGACACCAGGCAGGCAACGACTGTCTGCGTGCCATCGCCCGGGCTCTTCGCGCCACGGTTCAGCGCGCGGGTGACTTGGTGGCACGCTACCGAGGAGAAGAATTCGTCATCATCCTGCCGAACACCGACGCGATCGCCGCGGAGTTCGTCGCTTACGAGGTGGTGCACGCGATCCGCCGGCTCGAGATCCCCCATGCAGGCAACCGAGAGGCAGGATCGATCGTCAGCATCAGCTGTGGCGCCGCGACCGCGCCCGGCAGGCTGGGCCAATCCATCAGCACTCCCGAGGACCTGCTGCTCGCAGCCGACAAAGCTCTTCGCAAAGCCAGGCAGCTCGGTCGGAACCGGGTGGAGAGCTCCCTGCTGCTCACCAGCGACGCAGCGCTCGACCCCCACGAAACAATGACGCACTACAACTAGCGTCATCCCGAGGCAGGAGTCAGCGGCCTGCCAGCACGATCACCGTCATAAACATCAGGGCAAGCACGGCACCAAGCACAATCCCCAGCAGTCGCTTGCGAAACTGGCCACGTTCCTGCGCCTCACGAAAACGGCTCATGCTGCTCTCCCGCAGC
>CAXTUS010000023.1:0-7191 GCA_964247475.1 uncultured Acidobacteriaceae bacterium
TCACCAAAGGTAGGATCTTCAAACTCTTCGCCGAGGTGTTCCCGGCCGTCGCTCAGCCGAGGCTTGTTAGGGTCCGGCTGCTCGTCATACCTGTCGTTAGCCATTACGCGGGCTGCTCCTGCATTCCAGAATTTCTTTTAGGTTCCTTGCCGAGCGAGTTATCTGGATCGGTCACAGGTCCATATTCGAGATCGATTTCCTTGTCGTAGTCAACCGGCGGCTTCTTCTTCACCAACGAATAGATGACCGGCACGATGAAGAGCGTGCCGACTGTCGCAAGCAGGAGACCACCGATTACTGCACGTCCCAACGGCGCGTTCTGTTCGCCACCCTCACCCAGCGCAAGCGCCATGGGCAGCATGCCGATGATCATCGCAAGGGCTGTCATAATGACCGGGCGCAGACGGGTATAGCCAGCATTAAGCGCGGCTTCCACCTGGTTCTTGCCCGCAACCCGTTCATCGTTCGCGAACACCACCATTAGGATGGAGTTTGCAGTCGCGACGCCGATGGTCATGATGGTCCCCATCAGGGACGGCACGTTGAATGTGGTCTGGGTTAGATAAAGCATCCAGAGGATTCCGGAGAAGGCTCCCGGCAGCGCCATCAGGATAATGACAGGATCAAGCCACGATTGGAAGTTCACAGCCATAAGCAGGTACACGAGGCCAATGGCGAAGACGATGCCGATGCCAAGCCGGGTGAACGACTTCGTCATCGTGTCGACCTCACCGCGCAGAGCGATGGTTGTGCCTACAGGAAGCGTCTTGGTCTCGTCGGCGATGATCTTGCGAATTTCGCTCGCCACTCCTCCCAGGTCGCGGCGATCGACATCGGCATAGATATCAAATGTGGGTTGGATGTTGTAGTGGTCTATGACGATGGGCGACTCGTCGCGCCGAAACGTTGCGAGGTTTCCAAGCAGCTGCGAAGCATTGCCATTGGGCGAGGTAACTGGTGTGCGCGCGAGTGCCGGAAGACTATCGATCCTGCTGATCGGCGTCTGGGTCACGATCTGATAGTTGACGCCATTGAGCGGATTCAGCCACTCATTCGGCGCGGTCTGGCCAGTTCCGGTCAGCGAGATGAGCGTGGAACTTGCAACGTCCTGTTGGGTGAGCCCGATCTGACGTGCCTTGATGCGATCGACATTCACCTGCAGGGTTGGGTAGGAAACCTGTTGATGGATGTGGACATCGACTGCACCTGGGATCTGCTGAATGCGCTTCATGATCTTCGCGGTCAGCTCGTAGTTGCCCTTGGCGCGGCCAGTCACCGCGACGTCGATTGGCGCCGGCAGGCCAAAGTCCAGAATCTGGTTCGTAATATTCGCGGGCGTAAAGAAAAAGGAGCCGCCAGGGAACTTCTTGCCGAGGTCTTCCCGTAGCAGTCGCATGTACTTGGTAGTATCACGCTTCCCGGGCTTGAGCGCGATCAGTATCTCGCCATCGGTATTCGAGATGGTTGCGTTGTTGCCGAAGGCAAGGTTGATACCGCCGTTCGGCAGACCGATGTTGTCGAGAATCAGTTCTGTCTCGTCAACCGGAATGAGTTGCCGGATCTCGCGCTCGATGTCAGCGAAGTACTGCTCAGAATCTTCAAGCCTCATGCCTTGCGGCGGATTGACGTGCAGGCGCATCTGGCCGGAATCGACATAAGGGAAGAAGTCCTCACCGATAAACAAAGCGACGGGTAATGACAGCAGCACGAAGGCGCCGAAGATGATCAGGGTCAACGCCGCGTTCTCGAGGCACCATTCCAAAACAATCTTGTAACGCTCTCTGAACTTTTCGAACTGGTGGTCAAACTTGTGATGCCACCGCCAGATCCAGTTGTTCTTCTCTTCGCGCTTGCTTGCTGCCTCGTCTTGATAGAGTGCGATCTCCTTGACTAACAGGAAATGCATCATGGTCGGCACCAGGGTCCGAGACAGAAAGTAAGAGGCCATCATGGCAAACGCGACCGCCATCGCGAGCGGTGTAAAAAGAAACTTGGCGGCGCCGGTCAGCAGTACGACAGGGATGAAGACAATGCAGATCGAAAGGGTTGAAACGAAGGCTGGCGCCGCCACCTGCTGCGCGGAATCAAGGATGGCACGCACCAGCGGCTTCTTTTCAGACATGTTGCGGTGCGTGTTCTCAATTTCTACCGTGGCGTCGTCGACCAGGATGCCGACCGCCAGCGCAAGACCGCCCAGGGTCATCACGTTGATGGTTTCGCCGAGCGCAGTCAGGATGACCAGCGATGTGGCGATGGATAAGGGGATGGACGTGCAGACGATGATCGTCGAGCGCCATGAGCCGAGAAATAGCAGGATCATCAGGCCCGTAAGTGCAGCCGCTATGGTAGCCTCTCGGACTACCTCAGAGATCGATTCCCGGACAAAGACGGACTGGTCAAACAAGGGAACGACCTTGAGGTTCGGAGGAAGCCCCGCAGTGATGCGCGGGATGGCCTCCTTGACACCGTCCACAATGTCGAGCGTGCTGGTCTGTCCGTTCTTCAACACGGTCAACAGCGCGCCTCGCTTGCCATTCTGACGCACGATATTAGTCTGTTCCGCGAAGCCTTCACGAACTTGCGCTACGTCCTTGATGAACACCACTGATCCGTTTGCGGCGCGGATCGGCAGGTCATTTAGTGCAGAGACCTCACCGGGAGACGAGTTCATCTTCACTACATATTCACGATCACCGATGCGAGCCGTACCCGCCGGCAGGATCAGGTTCTGCTGCGAGATAGCGGTCGAAACGTCAGCCGCAGAAAGGTGCTTGGCATAAAGCAGGTTGGGGTCCGTATCGACCATCACCTGGCGCACCTTGCCGCCATACGGCAACGGGACGGATGCTCCCTTCACGTTCGCCAGGCGAGGACGAATGAAGCTGATGCCAAGGTCGTAGAGATCGGCTTCGCTCAGCCCCTGGCCAGAAAGCGAGAGTTGCACGATCGGTACGGACGAGGCGTCGTACTTCAGGATTGCCGGCGGAAAGGTGCCGGGCGGAAGGACCCGCAAGATCGTCTGCACAATCGAGGTCACCTGCGCGTAGGCAAGCTCCACCTTGACCGTTGGCTGGAAGTAGACACGAATGACCGAGACGCCCTGGTAAGACTCAGACTCTGAATGTTCGATGTCGTTGACAGTCGTGGTAAGCGCACGTTCGCAGACGGTGACGATGCGACCTTCCATCTCGGCCGGCGTAAGCCCGGCATAGGTCCAGACGATGGTGACGACCGGGATATTGATATAGGGGAAGATATCCTTCGGCGCTTCAATCGCCGACCCAAGACCGAGCAGGAAGATGAGCAGCGACAGGACAACAAACGTATACGGGCGCCGGAGCGCTAGTTTAACAATCCACATGCAGTCCTCGAAGCGGTCGGGTCAGGAGGGCGAAAACCTGGTGGTGCAGAAGCAATCGTTTGCCTATATAGATGTTGAGACGCAGGAAGCTGCCGGGAAGTCTCCCCACGCAAGCGAGAGCAAGGACTAGGGCAGCACAGGTCGTGTTTACGGCAGCAAAAGGCCGGAACCCGAGGGATCCGGCCTTGCGCTGTGCCTTCCACTGCCCTTTACTTCTTGTAAGTTTTAGCCTTGGCAAAGCGATCGTTGACGGCCGGCCAGTTCACCACGTTCCACCATGCGGCCAGGTAGTCAGGACGTTTGTTCTGGTACTTCAGATAGTAGGCATGTTCCCAAACGTCATTGCCAAGTATCGGATAGAGTCCCGTCGAAATTGGATTATCCTGGTTCGCGGTGGTGACGATCTTCAGCTTGCCGCCATCGAAGACCAGCCATCCCCAACCGGAGCCAAACTGCTTCGCGGTCGCTTCGTTGAATTGCTTCTTGAACTCGTCAAAGCTGCCGAAGTCCTCGGTGATCTGGGCTGCAACTTCGCCAAATGGTTCGCCGCCTGCCTTCGGTGCCATGATCTCCCAGAACATGGTGTGATTCACATGGCCGCCACCATTATTCTGGATCACTTTGCGCACAGCTTCAGGCAGGCTTGCCAGATCGGAGATCAACTCCTCGGGGCTCTTGCTGGTCAACTCCGGAGCCTTCTCAAGCGCTCCATTCAGGTTTGTGACGTAGGTCTGATGATGCTTGTCGTGGTGAAGCTTCATGGTTGCTTCATCAATTGTCGGCTCGAGCGCCGCATAGTCGTATGGAAGTGCGGGAACTTCGAAGGGCACGTTAGTTCTCCTTAGCTTCGGAACTTCAGGGTTGATACTCCAACTTCAAGCCGGCTGCGCAACACCCACAGCCCGCACTCACACAGCCTGACCATCCCTGCAGGCCTGCATCCGGGGTGCAACGTTTACCCTTGCTTCGATGCCATCTTGTACGCTCACGATGCAATGTATACCGAAGGGACGCCACGACCGACTACGCTCCATCCTTTGAAGCCGCTTCACGAGCGATTCACGGAGCGAACACCCCACGCTGCCTGAATTTGGTTTCTAATCGGACATCATGAGCGACGCAACCTCGGTTGAATCGGAATACCGCTGGCTGAACGATGATGGACCCGCGTTCGGAGGACCAGGCCTGCAACCACGGTGGACCTCGAGCCAGAAAGATGCTGTTTCAACGGCATATTCGGCGTCGAGCCGGGTCTGGTTCACGGTGTCGCACGGGACGTTGAACGAGGTTTACTTCCCCACCATCGACCGCCCGCAGATGCGCGACATGGAGCTGCTGTTCACCGACGAGCACACCTTCTTCCACGAGGAAAAACGAGACTTCGAGTACGACTTCCACTACGTGGACCCGGACGCACCTGCCGTGCGGACCGTGGCCTCGGACCTTGAAGGCCGCTACACCGTCACCAAGGAGTTCATCACCGATCCACATCATCCAGTCGTGCTGATGAACGTCAAAATAGCCGGTGACGAGGAAGTACTTTCACGGCTGAAGTGCTACGCACTGCTGGCGCCGCACCTCGATGGCGGCGGCGCGGGCAACTCCGCACGATCGATCTCAATTGCTGGTCAACGGGCGGTGCTCGCCTGGAAGAGCAACACTTCGCTCGCACTCGGGGTAAGTTGTGGCTTCTGCAGGACCTCCTGTGGCTACATTGGTTCAAGCGACGGCTACCAGGACCTCTCCTCCCACATGAAGATGCAGTGGCAGTTCGGTTCCGCCCTCGAAGGCAACATCGCCATCATGGGTGAGATCGACGTCTCCAAATGTCACGAGTTCACCGTCGCAATCGCCTTCGGCCACGGCCACCACGCAGCGCTGTCGTCGCTGATGCAGACGCTTTCCACTCCTTACGAACTGCATCTGAAACGGTTTGTAGAGCAATGGCACCGGGCCCTTTCGCCGACGGCACTGGCCAAGGCCGCGACCGATGGCGGCCGGCTGATGCGGGTCAGTCACAATATCATCCTCACGCACGAGGACAAGAGCTACTCGGGCGCCTTCATCGCGTCCGCTTCCATCCCCTGGGGGGCATCAAAGTCTGACGATGACCTGGGCGGCTACCACCTGGTCTGGACTCGTGACATGGTGCAGTCGGCTACCGCGTTGCTGGCCTGTGGCCGTGTCGAAACAGCCCGCCGCGCACTTGTCTACCTAGCCTGCACCCAACGACCCGACGGAGGCTTCGCCCAGAACTTCTGGATCGACGGCACAGCCTACTGGACCGGGATCCAGCTGGATGAGGTTGCCTTTCCGATCATCCTGGCCTGGCGCCTTTGGAAGGTGGATGGCCTCGGCAGCTTCGATGTCTTCCCCTTTGTCGAGCGCGCCGCCGGCTTCCTGGTGCGCTATGCGCCAGTCACCCAGCAGGAGCGATGGGAGGAAAACTCCGGCTATTCACCCTCCACGTTGGCTGCCGTGATC
This sequence comes from uncultured Acidobacteriaceae bacterium, assembly GCA_964247475.1. Taxonomy (GTDB): domain Bacteria; phylum Acidobacteriota; class Terriglobia; order Terriglobales; family Acidobacteriaceae; genus Edaphobacter. The sequence continues at coordinate 5,846 of CAXTUS010000023.1, forward strand.
GCCGCCCTGGTATGTGCCGCCGACCTCGCCCGGGCTTATCGAGCCACCGAACTTGCTGGCTATCTTGAAACCTATGCGGATTGGCTTGAAGCGCACCTGGACGAGTGGACCACGACGGATAGCGGCGTACTGCTGCCCGGCGTGAAACGCCACTACATGCGCATCCGTCCACCTGCACCGGGCGAGCCGTTCCACAACCCAGCCTTGAAGCCGGGCTTTATCCACATCGCGAACCGAAGCCCGGAAGAAGAGTCCGATTTTGATGCGCGCGAGATCATTGATGCCGGCTTCCTCGAACTTGTTCGCTACGGTATTCGCCGGGCGGACGATCCGCTGATTGTCGAAAGTTTGAAGGTGGTGGATTGCTGCCTGCGCTACGAGACTCCCTACGGAACCTGCTGGCGGCGCTACAACCACGACGGATACGGGCAGAAGAAGGACGGGGGGCCGTATACCGGGTGGGGACAGGGCCGCGCATGGCCTCTGCTGGGCGGCGAGCGTGCCCACTACGAACTGGCCGCCGGGCACGACGTGAAACCGTACATAACGGCCTACGAAAAGTTCTCCTCCGTAGGCGGCATGCTGCCGGAACAGGTCTGGGATCATGAAGATATGCCGTCAGAAGGTATGTACGAGGGCCGTTCTGCAGGTTCGGCGCAGCCCCTGGTGTGGGCGCACGCGGAGTACATCAAGCTGCTGAGATCGGTCGCAGACGGCGAAATCTTTGACCGCATCTCGGTGGTCGCCGAGAGATACGAGGTCCCGCCCGGCACCCGCAAATTCAAGAGCAACCTCGAGATCTTCCAGCTCGCGCGTCCGATCGCTGCTATCCCCGCCGGCATGACGCTGCGCATCACCGATGCGCAGCGCTTCAACGTGCTTTATACCTTCGACAACTGGATGTCATCTGAGACGAAGGATTCACGCGTCGTCGGGTACCCGGGATCATTTGCCGATATCGAGATTCCAGCCGCACTCAGCGACAGCAACGGCAAATTGAGCTTTACCCTTCACTGGCCCGCCGATGCCGGAGTTGAGGAGCATTGGCTGGGCAAGAACATCGAGATTCAGCTTACCGAGGCGCTCCGTTGAGCGAAGTCCACCGAGCCTTTGAAAGGCCAGATCGCCGTCGCGCTAGTACACTGTTTGAACGCGCCGCCACTAACCGTCAACGGCCTGAACCTTGCCGGCTTGAGCCCTGCACGTAGAGCTTTCGAGATTTGAAAAGCAGAGATTCTGGAAACAAGAAATCTTTTGAGACAAAGGACCAGGAGCAGAATGAGCGAACTTACGCAGCACGAACTCGACCAGCTTTCGATCAACACCCTTCGCTTCCTCGCCGTTGA
>CAXTUS010000023.1:7201-39444 GCA_964247475.1 uncultured Acidobacteriaceae bacterium
CCCGGCGCCCCGCTCGGCTGCGCACCCATCGCCTACCTGCTTTACACCAAGTTCATGAAGTACAACCCGCTCGACCCCAAGTGGTCTGATCGCGACCGCTTCGTGCTCTCAAACGGACACGCCTCCGCCCTGCTCTACGGTGCGCTGCACCTGGCCGGCTTTGACCTTCCCATCTCGCAGCTTGAGCAGTTCCGCCAGTGGGGTTCGCACACCCCCGGCCACCCCGAATACGGCGAAACTCCGGGCGTTGAAGTCACCACCGGACCGCTCGGCCAGGGACTCGCCGAGTCAGTGGGCTTGGCGATCGCCGAAAAGCACCTCGCCGCCGTCTACAACCACGAGAACCACACGCCGGTGAACCACTTCACGTACGTCCTCTGCGGCGATGGTGACCTCATGGAAGGTATCTCGCACGAATCCTGCTCACTTGCGGGGACGCTCGGCCTCGGCAAGCTGATCGTGCTTTACGACGACAACCTGATCTCGCTCGATGGGCCGACCGATCTCAGCTTCACCGAAGATGTCACGAAGCGCTTCGAGGGCTACCACTGGCACGTCCAGATGGTGCACGACGGCAACGACCTGGTCGCCATTGAAGAGGCCATCAAGAACGCGAAGGCCGAAACCACGCGCCCTTCGCTCATTCGCGTCCGCACGGTGATTGGCTACGGCAGTCCCAAGGCAGGCACGCAGAAGGTACACGGAGAGGCGCTTGGCGCCGCAGCCATGAAGGCCACGCGCGAGAACCTGGGCTGGCCGCTCGACAAGACCTTCTACGTCCCCGCCGAGGCTCAGGCGCACTGGGACAAGTGCAAGGAGAAGGGCAAAAAGGAACAGGAAGAATGGCAGGCCAAGTTCGAGGAGTACAGGAAGGCTTACCCTTCGCTCGGCGAAGAGTACACCCGCGTCACCGAGATGAAGCTCGCCGAGGGCTGGGAGAAGTCGATCCCTGTCTTCCCGACCGAGAAGCCTGTCGCCACGCGTAACGCCGGCCAGGTGGTGATGAATGCCATTGCCAAGGTTGTTCCGGAGCTGTTTGGCGGGGCAGCTGACCTCACAAGCTCGACCAAGACGATCTTCAAGGATTCGCCCAGCTTCCACGTCGATCCCAAGGGGCGCAACGTCTTCTTTGGCGTTCGCGAGTTCGGCATGATGGCTGCCGTCAACGGCATGGCTGCGCACGGTGGGCTTATCCCCTTCGGCTCCACCTTCTTCACCTTCTCGGACTACTGCCGGTCGGCCCTTCGCATGGGCGCGCTCCAGTCCTCGCACTCGCTCTACATCTTCACCCATGACTCCATCGGTCTCGGCGAGGATGGCCCCACGCACCAGCCCATCGAGCACCTGATGTCGCTGCGGGCGATCCCGCAGCTCACCGACTTTCGCCCCGCCGACGCGAATGAGACCGCAGCCTGCTGGCAGCTTGCTGTCGAGCGCAAATCGGCGAGCTTCATGGCACTCTCCCGTCAGGACCTGCCGGTGCTCGACGCCGAAAAGTATAAGGTCCACGAAGGCACGCGAAAGGGTGCCTACGTGCTCGAGGCGTACGGCAAAGATGTGATCCTGGTCGCTACCGGTTCCGAGGTTGCGATGATCGTCGAGGCAGCGAAGACGTTGAAGGAGGCAGGCATCCTGGCCACCGTCATCTCGATGCCCAGCTTCAAGCTGCTCGAAGAGGCAGGCGAGGACTACATCATGGAGCTTTTCCCGCACGGCGTGCCAAAGATCTCGCTCGAAGCCGGGGCCACCATGGGCTGGTGGAAGTATATCGGGCGGGACGGCATCGCCATCGGCCTCGATCGCTTCGGAGCCTCTGCGCCTGCTCCACTGGTGCAGAACAAGCTCGGCATCTCGGCCTCGGCCGTAGTCGATGCAGCCAAAAAGCTGGTCAAGAAGTAAAATCTGCAGCCGCTTCCTAGGCAACAGAAAAGCTCCCGCCGGGAGAGGTCCTTCGAAGGATGCTCCCGGCGTGAGGCATAAGGAGAAGTGATGGTCGAGACGTCTGAGAAAGAGATGGTACGCAGGATCGACGAAGCCCCGGCAAAGGACCGGTTCACGTCGCTCCAGCCTACCTATGAAGACACCATCCCTCCCGATCCTGAGAACGACTGGGAGATCGAAGACTAGGGTTCAGCCGCACGAATGCACTTCTCGGGAGAGCGCACGTCTCATGACGCAGGATGAAGCCAAACAATTGGTTGCAGCACGCGCGGTGGAGTGCGTTGAAGACGGCATGCGCGTTGGCCTTGGAACCGGCACGACCTCAACCATGTTCATCCGAGCTCTCGCCGACCGTGTAACACAGGGCAACCTGAAGATTCGCTGCGTCGCCTCATCCGACGCAAGCTTCAATCTTGCACGTCAACTCGGGCTCGACATCACCACCCTCGATCAGCTTCCGGAACTTGACCTCTACATCGACGGCGCCGACGAAGTAGGACCCGCACTTGCCCTGATCAAAGGGGGCGGAGGAGCCCTGCTGAGGGAGAAGATCGTCGCCAGCGCGGCGCAGCGATTCGTCGTGGTCGTTGATTCGTCGAAAGTCGTTCCAGCGCTGGGCAAGTTCCCGTTGCCCGTCGAGGTAGTTAAGATGGCATTGCCGTTGGTCGAGCCACGCCTGGCCGCGCTGGGCCTTGCCCCAAGGCAGCGGCTTGCGGTCAAAGGGACCGGACCTTACTTGACTGACGAAGGGAATTTCATCGTCGATTGTGCCTGCGGCAAGATCACAGACCCGGAACGGACCGCTGCAGAGATCAGGGCAATCATCGGAGTCGTCGAACATGGTCTCTTCCTCCATATGGCGAGGCTTGCGCTGGTTGCAGGCGATGACGGCGTCCGTGAGCTTCTGCCATAGCCTGCCTGCGGTGAATGGCAAAGCAAATCAAGGCTTCCTGCATCGTCCGCGCGCGCGGAGGCGTCTCATAGCTCATGAATGACTTACGCAAGGTATGGTTCATCACAGGGGCTTCCTCTGGCTTCGGCCGGCTGATTGCCGAGCAGGTGCTCGCCGCGGGCGACCGGGTGGTGGTGACAGCACGCAACCCAGACCAGATCACGGATCTGCAGCAGCAGAAGCCTGACGCCGCGCTCGCACTCGCTTTGGACGTCACCAGCGATGAATCTGTGGACGCGGCCATCGACGCTGCTCTCGAGCACTTCGGCCGTGTCGATGTGCTCATCAATAACGCCGGCTACGGCCTTGCAGGAGCCATCGAAGAGGCGACCGAGGACGAGTTCCTGCCGGTCTTCGAAACCAACGTCTTCGGCCTGATCCGCGTCACACGCGCCCTGTTGCCGCACCTGCGCACTCAGCGCTCCGGAAACATCGTTAACCTGTCTTCAATAGGCGGTCTGATCGGTTCCGCGGGATGGGGCTACTACAACGCGAGCAAGTTCGCGGTAGAGGGCTTCTCCGAAGCGCTCGCCGCAGAGATGGCCCCGCTCGGGATCAGCGTCACCATCGTCGAACCCGGGCCGTTCCGGACAGAGTTCCTCGGGCGCTCTGGCAAGGAAGCCGCACAGCGCATCGCAGACTACGATTCCACCGCGGGCAAGACGCGCCAGTACTTTCATGACCAGGCAGGCAAGCAGCCGGGCGACCCGGCCAAGGCCGCGTCCGCGATCATCGAAGCCGTCCGCGCAGACCATCCCCCGAAGCACCTCGTCTTGGGCAAAATTGCCTACGAACGCATGTCTGCAAATCTTGATGCATGGAAGCAGGAGCTTGCCGCGTGGCGGGAGACCTCGCTTGGCGCTGACTTCGAAGCGGCAGATGGGGAGCCGCAAATGGCTGCCTCAACGGCGTATCCGGAGGCCCGGTGAACGGTCAGGACAGCGGCCTGCCGGGCGGCCATAACAACGCGCCGACCGTGGGTATTCGGACCATCTTCTGGGATGTTGGCGGCGTCATCCTGACGAACGGCTGGGATCGTGAGCAGCGCAAGCGAGTGCTTGAACGTCTTGGAGCGGACCTCGCTATCTATGAAGAGATGCACGAACGCGCCAACTACTACTGGGAGCGCGGTCTTATCACCGCCGAAGACTTCTTCAACCAGACCGTGCTGCGTCCCAACCCCCGGCTACACCTTACGTTTGAGACCCTCTGGCCACAGGTCTCTGCAGAGTCAAAGGTTCTCCATCCGGAGTGCCTCGACATCCTGGCCGAGCTCAAACAAGCCGGTCACTTCCGCCTGGCTACGCTCAACAACGAGTCGCGCGAACTCAACGAATACCGCCTGGACGCCTTCAAGCTGCGTTCCCTCTTCGACTACTTCATCTGCTCCGGATATCTACACGAGATGAAGCCTGCGGCCGGTATCTTCGAGTCTGCGATCGACATCTCAGGTTTTCCGGCGCGTACCGCCCTGTTCATCGATGACAAGCAGGAGAACTGCGAAGTGGCGGGCTCGCTCGGCATGCAGACCATCTGCTTCGAATCCCCAACCCACCTACGCAAGGAACTGATGCGCTTTGACATCCACGTGCAGTAGACCGACTGCCGAGATGCATGCAACCGTGCATTTCGCCCCACAAAGCTTCTAAGATTGAAGAGTTGCGCTAAACCCGGGCAGCCCCCGTCAAGAACGAGGGGCTTGACCTCACCCAAGTTTCAAAAAGGAAGAGATATGGCGACTCCTGAAGTTCAACCAAGCCGTTCACCAAGTTCCTCTGCCGCAAAGCCCGAGCGCAAGCCGGATCCCTGCGTGGTCGTCATCTTCGGTGCATCCGGAGACCTCACCAAGCGCAAACTGCTGCCTGCCCTCTACCACCTGGACCAGGCCGGACTGCTGCCCGAAGACTTTGCCGTAGTCGGAGTCGCGCGCCGCGACCTTTCGGCAACCTTCGAACCCGACATGAAGGATGGCATCTTGAAGGGCGGAGGCGTAGAAGGGGATGATCCCAAACTCGATCCCTTCATGGAGCGTGTGCAGTACTTCGCCACCAACTTCGACGACGACGCGGGTTTCGAGAAGCTGAAGGCGTATCTTGCTGACCTCGACACCAGGTTTAAGACCAAAGGCAATCGCCTCTTCTACCTTGCAGTCGCTCCCGAGTTCTTCGCCGATATCATCGCGCGCCTGGGCAAACACGGCATGGCGACCCCGGTTGAAGGCTCGGATACGTGGATACGCGTCATCATCGAGAAGCCGTTTGGCACGGATCTTGCGAGTGCGCGGAAGCTGAATGATGACGTCAATGCCGTCCTCAGTGAGAACCAGATCTTCCGTATTGACCACTACCTGGGCAAAGAGACGGTGCAGAATATTCTCGTCTTCCGCTTTGCCAATGGGATCTTCGAACCGGTTTGGAATCGCAACTACATCGACCACGTAGAGATCACGGCCGCCGAATCAATCGGCATCGAGGGCCGGGGACCCTTTTACGAGCAGGCCGGCGCGCTTCGCGACGTGCTGCAGAACCATGTCATGGAAGTGCTGTCGTTCGTTGCCATGGAACCACCGGACTCGTTCGATGCCGAAGCCGTCCGTACCGAAAAGCTGAAAGTCTGGCGCTCGATCGAGCCGATCCCGGTTGAGGATACCGTGCGTGGCCAGTACGGCGCCGGCACGGTTGACGGCAAGGAGGTCATCGGCTACCGACAGGAAGATCGTGTCAACCCGGAGTCGCAGACCGAGACCTACGGCGCGGTGAAGCTGCAGATTGAGAACTGGCGTTGGGCCGGCGTGCCCTTCTACCTGCGCGCCGCGAAGCGCCTCGCCAAACGCGTGACCGAGGTCACGATCGTCTTCAAACAGCCCCCTCTCCACCTCTTCAAGTCAAATTCGAGCTCCGAAAACATCGAGCCAAACATCATCTCCATGCGCATTCAGCCCGATGAGGGAATCGCGCTCCGTTTTGGGACGAAGGTGCCCGGTCCGACGACTAACGTAGCGCCATTCAACATGGTCTTCAGCTATGCTGATGCCTTTGGCAAGTCTTCCGCCAACGGCTATGAACGCCTGCTGCTGGACGCAATGCTGGGTGATGCCACCCTCTTCGCGCACCGCGACGGCGTCGAAGCGACCTGGGCTCTGTTCACGCCGATCCTCGAAGCCTGGGCAAGCACAAAGCCGGACTTCCCCAACTATGCGGCTGGAAGCTGGGGCCCGGAGGCGTCGGACAAGTTGCTAGAACGCGACGGCCGGGAGTGGCGCAAGCTGTAACGACTCGCTCGAAGCGGGTGCCGAGACTCTGATTTCAGGAGCTCCGGCGCCCGCGTTTGCTTAATCTGATTCTTTCCTTCAGATTATTGGCACGCTTGCTGTTTCGATCCTGGGTCGCTGGCGGCTCAGATCGTTCGTTGAAGACGCAAATGTTTGAAAGAGAGGCTATGCCCCGTCCCGTAGAGATCACCGCTAAGCTTGCTCCAATGCCCGAAGAGGTCGCAAAACTCTCCGCTGACCTCTTTGCCGCGAAAGTCAAAGAAGCCGTCGAGGCACGCGGCGTCGCCCGCATCGCCATCTCCGGCGGCTCCACGCCGCGCGCTGTGTTTGAGCTGCTCGCCGACCCTGCGTCCCCATACCTCACCACCATCCCCTGGTCACAGCTGCAGCTCTTCTGGGTGGATGAGCGCTGCGTGCCCCCGACGGACCACGAGTCGAACTTTCTGATGACGAAGACGGCGATGCTCGACAAGGTCCCGCTCCCCCCTGCGAACATCCACCGCATGGAAGGCGAACGCGATCCCGAGGAGGCGGCTTCCCGCTACGAGGCCGAGATCCGCAACTCGTTCAAGCTTGAAGGTGCCCAGACTCCGACCTTCGACCTGATCCTGCTTGGGCTTGGACCCGATGGTCATACCGCCTCGCTGTTCCCGCATACGGCCGGTCTGAACGAGATGGCACGCATCGTCATCGCAAATCACGTTCCGCAGAAGAACTCGTGGCGCATCAGCCTCACCTGGCCGGTCATTACCCAGGGTCGCGAGGTCGCCTTCCTGATTGAAGGCGAGGAGAAGGCGGAGATGGTCAAGACCGTTTGGAACGGGACCTACGATCCCGAATCCTGGCCCGCGCAGCTCATACGCCCGGCCAGCGGACGGCTTACGCTGCTGATGGATACCGCGGCCGCCGCGCAGCTTCCCGGTCCTCCGCCCGCTGGCGACACCATACTGGAGCTCAAATGATCCTCGCCGGCGACGTTGGCGGAACCAAGGTTCATCTCGCACTCTACAGCTTTGACGACGGGCAGCTGCGTCCAATTCGCGACCAGAAGTTCCCCGCGGCCGACTTTGAAAAGCTGGATGACGTCGTCAAGCTGTTTCTGGGCGACGCAGACGGGCACCCGGCAGAAAAGCCCGGAGACATCATCGCTGCGTGCTTCGGCTGCCCGGGCCCGGTACGCGACGGCAAGATCAAGCTGACGAATCTGCCGTGGTCGCTCGATGCGCGCCTGCTTCGGGATTCCCTCAAGATCGAGCACATCTTCCTGATCAATGACCTCGAAGCCAACGGCTACGGCATTCCGGAGCTCAAGAAGGATGCGATCTTTGTGCTGCATGAGGCAGACGCCGCCGCCGTAGGGCACCGCGCCCTCGTCTCAGCCGGCACCGGGTTGGGGGAAGCGTTGCTGATCTGGGACGGCAAGATGCGCCACGTTCCCATTCCATCTGAAGGCGGTCACTGCGACTTTGCACCGCGCAACGATCGCGAGATCGCGCTGCTGCAATACCTGCGGCGCGAACTCAACGGCCGCGTCTCGTTCGAACGCGTCGTTTCGGGAATCGGCCTGAAGAACATCTACGCCTTCCTGCGCGACGACCAGAAGATCGAAGAGCCGGAGTGGCTGCGCGCGCGCATGGAGAATGAAGATCCCAACGCCGTCATCGGGACCTGCGCCGAGGATGGCTTAAGCGAGCTCTGCTACGAGACCATGCAGATCTTTTCCTCGGCCTTCGGCGCCGAAGCTGGAAATATCGCGCTCAAGGTGCTTGCGATGGGCGGCATCTATCTCGGGGGCGGCATCGCTCCAAAGGTACTTAAGACGCTGCAGTCCGGCGCCTTCACCGAGGCGTTCCTCGATAAGGGCCGGCTCTCCCCGGTGCTGAAGAGTATCCCGGTTCGCGTGATCCTCGACGATACCTGCGCGCTGCTTGGCGCAGCGGCCTATGCCGAGATCCGCGCCTCTGAGGTCTCCGGACGCTCCGAACGTGCCGCTTCGCTTAGACTGAACTCCTGATCGCGAGTACCCCGGAGTTCACCGCCATCTGAGCTGCCGGGCCCGAAGGTAAACGAACCAAGAAGCGAAAACCACCATCGCCCACGATCTCTCGTCTCGCGCCCGTCCTTCTGCACTCCCCGAGCTGATGGATCAACCCTGCAGCCGGGAAGACCTGCGCGGCTGTTTGCATGACATCGCACAGGTCAACCGGCTGACCTTTGCCTACCGGCCGACTTTCGCCTGGCTGAACCGGATCTACCAGACGCTGCCAATGCAGCAGAAGCCTTTGCACATCGTCGACATCGGCTGTGGCTACGGCGACATGCTGCGCCGCATCGCAGGCTGGGCGAAGGACCTCGGCGTCCCGGTCAAGCTGACCGGGATCGATCTGAACGCCGACGCAATCCAGATCGCCCGCGAGGTGACAGATCCCGGGGCCATCACTTTCCTCCACGGGAACGCGTATGACTTCAAAGCCGAAGAGGGAATCGACCTGGTCATCAGCTCGCTCCTGACCCATCACCTCGAAGACCCCGAAGTGGTTAAGTTCCTGCGCTGGATGGAATCAACCGCCCGGATCGGCTGGTTTGTTAACGACCTGCACCGGCAAGCGGTCCCCTACTGGGCCTTTCGGATCCTCAGCAGGCTTACGACGTGGCACCGGTTCGTGAAGCACGACGGTGCGGTTTCGATCCTCCGCAGCTTTCGCCCTGCCGACTGGCGGAGACTACTTGAAGCAGCAGCTATTCAAGTTACGGCAGTGCAGATCGAGGAGCACAGGCCAGCGAGATTGTGCGTCGCGCGTCTAAAATAAGCGACAGTTCCTTGCAAAGAAAGTCGCTCATCCTGTCTGCACCCGCCCCGCACAGTCGCTCACAGACAACAGTTCAAAATCTCTCGCCCGCCTGGCCCGGGCATCCATCCTTCCGCTTCAACGAGACCCGCATGACGCTTCGTTCCGCCCTCCGCTCCTCTGGCCTGATTCGCTCTGCCTCGACCCTTGCCCTCTTCCACCTCGCACTCTTTGCCCAGGCTTCCGCCCAGCGACTACCGGGCAACGCGATCCCGCAGCACTACACCCTGGCCTTTACGCCAGATATCAAGGCGGCGACCTTTACCGGCAGTGAGACCATCGACCTGACGCTGGCCGCGCCCTCGGCAACCATCACATTGAACGCGCTCGAGCTGAAGATCCTGACCGTCTCGGCATCGGGCAAGCCGGCAGTCGTCTCCTACGATCCCGCCAAGGAACAGGCGACCTTTACCTTTGCCCAGCCCCTGCCCGCGGGAAAGGTCTCGCTCGCCGTGACCTTTTCGGGAATCCTCAACGACAAGCTGCGTGGCTTCTACCTGTCGAAGACCAGCGCGCGCAACTACGCCGTGACCCAGTTTGAGTCGACCGATGCTCGCCGCGCCTTCCCCAGCTTTGACGAGCCGGCGCTCAAGGCCACCTTCTCGCTCGCGCTGACCGTCGACAAGGGTGATACCGTCATCGCCAACACCAATGTCGTCTCGGATACGCAAGCTGCTGGCAGCAAGCACACCTTAACCTTTGCTCCTACGCCGAAGATGTCCACCTACCTGGTGGCGTTCCTGGTAGGTGACTTTGACTGCTCGACCCATGGTACCTCCGATGGTATTCCGATCCGGGTCTGCAGCACGCCGGACAAGGTCGCCCTGACGAAGTTTTCGCTCGAGTCCGCCGAACACTTCCTGCAGTACTACAACAACTACTTCGGCATCCGTTACCCGATGCCGAAGCTCGACCTGATCGCCATCCCGGACTTCGAGGCCGGCGCGATGGAGAACTTCGGCGCGATCACCTATCGGGAGACTGACCTGCTGGTCGATGACAAGGATTCGATCAACGCGAAGAAGAACGTCGCCTCGGTCGTCGCGCACGAGATGGCTCACCAGTGGTTCGGCGATATGGTCACCATGCAGTGGTGGGACAACCTGTGGCTGAACGAAGGCTTCGCCACCTGGATGGCGGACAAGGCATCGGGCGACTGGCATCCTGACTGGAACTACGAGCAGGACACCGCGTCATCACTCGACGGCACACTGAACAACGATGCCGCGAGGACCACGCGCACCATCCGTGCCGAGGCAAACACTCCGGCCGAGATCGCGGAGATGTTTGACGGCATCGCCTACGGCAAGGCGGGTGCGGTCATCGGCATGGTCGAGAACTGGGTTACACCCGAGGTCTTCCGGCAGGGTGTGCACAACTACCTGGCCGCGCACCTCTATGCGAACGCTTCCGCCGAGGATTTCTGGAACGCCCAGACCTTAAACTCCCATTTGCCCGTTGATAAGGTCATGGCTAGCTTTGTCGACCAGCCCGGCGTGCCCTTGCTGACCTTTGCGGATGCGCAGCCGGCCGGAGTGCCCGTCAGCCAGAAGCGCTTCTATCTTGATCCCGGCGCACCGGCAGCGAAGCGGGACGAAGCTCAGGCCAGCAGCGTCTCTGCAGGCTGGACCGTTCCGGTCTGCCTCAAGACGTCGGGCGCAGCCCGCTGCCAGCTGGTGTCTTCAACCAGCGGCGCCATTCCCGCTCCTTCGGATGCGCCCTTCTTCTATGCCAATGCAGGTGACAAGGGATACTTCCGCGTAGCATACTCACCGGCGCAGCTGAAATCGATCACCGCGAGGGCCGCCTCGCTCAGTGTTCCCGAGCGAATCGGCTTCCTCGGCGATCGCTGGGCGCTCACACGTGCCGGCCAGGCATCGGTCGGAGATTTTCTGGACCTGGCGCTCGCCCTCAAGCAGGACCCCAGCGCCGAGGTGCTGGGCGACACGGTAAGCACGGTCGTAGCCATACGCAACCGGATCGCGACGCCTGAGGACCGCGCCGCCCTGAACAGAATCCTGCGGGCCCAGTACGGTCCGATCTATGCCGCGATGGGAGATCTCACCGCCGATCAGAAGGCCAAGGGAACGCTCGATCAGCAGCAGATCCGAACCGAACTCTTTCAGCTGCTGGGCGCCGCCGAGGATCCGGCCGTACTTGCACGTGCGCGGCAGATTACCGACGATCTGCTGGCCGGTAAGAAGCCCGCCGATCCGGATATCGTTGATGTGGCGGTCGGTATGTCCGCGCTTACCGGCGATGAGGAGTTTTACAACCGCATCCTGACCGTGAGCGAAAAGGCGACAGATCCCGGCCTGAAGATCGAGTCGCTCCAGGTGCTGACTCGTTTTCGCGATCCGAAGCTCGTCGTTCGTACGCTTGAGTACGCGACCTCGGGTGCGGTCCGCAACCAGGATTCCTGGATCCTGCTCGCTATTGAGCTGAGCCAGCCGGAGACGCGCGGCATCGCATGGCCCTGGGTGCAGCAGCACTGGGAGAAGGTTTCGGCGCAGCTGACGACATCCTCCGGCGCCCAGCTGGTGGGCGCAACCGGCGCCTTCTGCTCGGTAACCGCAAGGGACGAGGTGGCAACGTTCTTCGCCACGCACAAGGTCGATGCCTCCGAGCGTTCGCTCGCCCGTGCACTCGACAGCATCGACGCCTGCGTCCGGCTGAAGCAGGCGCAGGAGCCGAATCTGCATGCCTGGCTGAAGCAGCACGGTCAGTGAAGATGCCGACCCTGCCGTCCGACACCAGCCTTAACACCGTGATATAAACGCTTTGCCCCGCTTCCTCGAGCGGGCTATGAGGATACAAAACGTTGACCAGCAGCGCTCTTTCTGCCATCCTTCGCAACAGTGAAACCAGCCTCCTGAACGCCTGGCTGGCCGAGCAGAGGCAATCCCGCGGCCGCGGGTCCGTCTCCGAATCCATCCTGGAGCAGCAGTCAAGGGAGTTTCTGCAGCTGCTGCAGCAGGCCGTGACCGAATCAGGAGACAACGTGACCGGGGACACCGAGACCACGGTCTTCCGCTCGGTGCGCAAGTTCCTTGAAGAAATCACGGCCAGCCGGGCGCTGCTTGGAGCGACGCCGTCCGAGACCGCCCGCTTCATCTTCTCGTTCAAGACGCCGCTCTTCTCCGAGATCCGGAACAAGGTGCTTGACTCATCCTTGCAGGTGGAAGCGTTGACCGTGCTCGGCACGCTGCTCGACAATCTCGGACTCTTCGTTACGGAAGCGCACCAGAAGGCGCGCGAGGGCGTCATTCTCCGCCAGCAGGAGGAGATGCTCGAGCTTTCGACGCCGGTCGTGAAGCTGTGGGATGGCGTGCTGGCGCTTCCGATCATCGGCACACTCGACAGCTCACGCACCCAGACCATCATGGAGTCGCTGCTCGAACGCATCGTAGCCACCGGCAGCGAGATTGCCATCATCGACATCACAGGTGTACCCACGGTCGACACCCTGACTGCGCAGCACCTGCTGAAGACGGTCACTGCGGCCCGACTCATGGGTGCGGAGTGCATCATCTCCGGCATCCGGCCGCAGATCGCGCAGACGATCGTCCATCTCGGAGTTGAGCTTGGCGACGTGATCACCAAGGCTTCGCTCGCCGATGCCTTCAAGATCGCACTGCAACGCACCAACCATGTCATCGTGCGGCGGCCCTTGTCCGGTGGAACCGGCAGTGGTGCGTCTAACGGTACTAACAACGGCACGGGAAGAGCCTAGGCGGCGGGGAGAATCACCATGGAACACATCCCAATTCTGCGCATGGGCGAGTTTTTGCTGATTACCGTACAGGTGGACATGCACGACCGCCTGGCACTCACGCTGCAGGACGACCTTACCGAACAAATCGTCCGCTTCAACAGCCGCGGCGTGCTGATCGATATTTCATCGCTCGATGTGGTCGATTCCTTCATCGGTCGCATGCTGGGCAACATCGCGTCCATGAGCCGTGTGCTCGATGCGCAGACGGTGGTGGTTGGTATGCAGCCCGCGGTGGCGATCACGCTGGTTGAGCTTGGCCTTTCGCTGCCCGGCATCCGCACCGCCCTGAACGTGGAGCGCGGCATGCAGATCCTGCGGGCAGAGGCGGCACGCTACGAGATCACGCTGCTGTCTGAAGACGATCCCTCAAGCAGCTTCGAGGAGGCGGTTTAAGGCGTGGCGGATACACTCCCGATCCGGGCCCCTGAGGACATCGTGCAGGTTCGCACCGCCGTCCGCAAGGCTGCGCTCGCAGCCAAGCTCGGACTGGTCGACCAGACAAAGCTGGTGACGGCAGCAAGCGAGATCGCACGCAACACGCTCGACTACGGCAAGGGTGGCAGCGTTCTGATCGAGCGGGTCGAGGCCGCACGCAGCGGAATCCGGCTTACCTTTGAAGACCAAGGGCCCGGCATCGCCAACATTGAACTCGCGCTTACCGACGGCTGGACCTCTGGCAGCGGTATGGGTCTGGGCCTGAGTGGCACACGCCGCCTGATGGATGAATTTCAGCTTGCGTCGCGGCCAGGGGAAGGGACCACGGTCATCATCACCAAATGGAGCCGGTAAAGGATTCAATTTCGGTATCAATCGTTGAAGAAACGCACATCGCCGAAGCCCGCCGGACGGCCGCGGAGCTGTGCCGGAACCTCGGCCTCGCGGATCCGACCATCGCGCGTGCAGAGCTGATCGCGGTTGAACTCGCAAGCAATATCCTGCACCATGCACAACGTGGCAACGTCTACCTGGGGCCGACGGCCGAGGGCCGTGGCCTGCAGATGATCGCGACCGACTCCGGCCCCGGTTTGCTCGACGTAGAGCGCGCCTTGAAGGATGGCTTCTCCACCAGGACGACACCGGGTACCGGGCTGGGTGCGGCGCGACGAAAGTCTGACGGCTTCGATGTCTTCTCGCGGCGCGACGCAGGAACAGTTGTGCTCGCCCTGGTGCGAGATACTCCCGCTTCTGCATCCCCGGACGAGTTGGCGCACGCGGCTGTGTTGTCGACCCGCATCGACGGAGAGCGGGTGAACGGCGACTCCTGGGCTCTCTATCGCCTTCCCGGGCGGCAGGTATACCTGATGGTCGATGGCCTGGGCCACGGACACCATGCTGCCATCGCGTCCGCCATGGCGATCAGCATCGTCGATATTGCGCTCGAGCAGGATCCTGCGATGCCGCTCGCGGCGATCCTGAAGCGCATGGATACCCCGATGCGAGCTACCCGCGGCGCCGCCGTCATGCTGCTCTCGGTCGCAGACACCAAGGTGGTCTGCTGCGGCGTCGGCAACATCAGCGCAGTGCTCTGCGCCCGGAACGGGACGACTCGAAGCCTGGTGTCTCATAATGGAACCGTGGGGCATCGTATGGCACGTGTGCAGGAGTTTGAATATCCAGCTGAACCGGGTTCGCTGCTGGTCGCTCACTCCGATGGCATCTCGACTCGTTGGAAGCTTGCAAACCATATCGGAATCTTTGATCACGCCCAGGGAACCATCGCGGGTGTGATCTACCGCGAGGCCGTGCGCGGCCGCGACGACGCAACCGTGCTGGTGGCGCGGCTCGGGGCGACTCAGCCAGCAGGCGCAAAGCCTCAGGACGCACAGCCCGCGGGCCCGCAATCAGGAGGCGCAGCTTGACGCGCCGCCCCGGAGACGCAGCAACTTCGTCCAGCATGCCGGCCAGCCTGCAGTCCCTGTTGAAGGTCGAGCTATCGCTTGAAACTGACTTCCTGCTGGCACGTCAGCGGGCCAAGCAGATCGCCGCACTGGTCGGATTCGAGCTGCAGGACCAGACCCGCATCGCGACCGCAGTCTCAGAGATTGCGCGCAACGCGTGGGAGTACGGCAAAGGCGGCATGGTCGAGTACTTCCTCGATCCTGCGGGTGGGCGCGCATCCGCCGGATTGCGCATCGTGGTGACCGATCGCGGTCCCGGCATCGCCAACCTCGAACAAATCTGGGCCGGCACCTATGTGTCCGAGACCGGGATGGGCATCGGCATGCTGGGCGCGCGGCGTCTGCTTGACGACGTCGAAGTGCAGACCGGTGCCGGTGGGACGCAGGTGACGCTGCTGAAACAGCTTCCCCGGCAGGCACCCGATCCGCCGCCTGTGCCCAGGCTTGCCGCCGAGCTTGCACGCACAGCCTCCGCCTCCTCAGACACGACCGCCGCAAGTGTCGCGCTCCACGATCAGAACCAGGAGCTGCTAACCCTGCTGAGCGAACTGCGGGCGCGGGAATCAGAGCTGCGCGCCTTGAACGTGGAGCTTGAAGAGACCAATCGCGGCGTGCTCGCGCTTTACGCCGAACTTGCCGATAAAGCCCATGCGGTCCAGCAGGCCTCCGAGATGAAGACAAGGTTCCTTTCAGGCGTCACCCACGAATTACGCACGCCGCTGAACTCCATCGTCTCGCTCTCACGGCTGCTGATCGGCCAGACCGACGGCCCCTTGAACTCAGAGCAGCACAAGCAGGCGAACTTTATCCTGCGTTCGGCGCAGAACCTGACCGAGATGGTCAATGACCTGCTGGACCTGGCCAAGATCGAGGCTGGAAAGTCGGCGGTCTCGTCCACCCGGTTCACCGTGCAAGACCTGTTTGCGGCGCTCCGCGGAATGTTCCGACCGCTGGCCACGGACCCCGAGGTGAAGCTGATCTTCGAGATACCCGACCAGAAGCTCGAGCTGCTCTCTGACGAGGGCAAGCTGTCGCAGATCCTGCGCAACTTCATCTCGAACGCACTCAAATTCACCGACCGCGGCAGCGTTACCATCAAGGCCGAGCCGCTGCCGGGAGCCGGGCAAAATGCTGCGGAGCATCAGGACCTTATCCGCTTTTCCGTGATCGACACCGGCGTCGGCATCGCGGCGGAACACCACGAGCTGGTTATGCAGGAGTGGGGGCAGGTGACCGGCAATGCTCCGCACAAGAAGCGTGCGAAGGGAAGCGGGCTCGGACTGCCCCTGTCCCGCTCACTGGCAGAGCTGCTGCAGGGCACCGTAAGCTTCGAGTCGAAGCTCGGTCAGGGGTCGGCCTTCCATGTGACCTTGCCTGCACTGGTAGAGCCGGCCGCCGAAGTGGCGCCTGCAAAATCACCAGGCTTGAGCGAGGATTACATCCTGATCATCGATGATGACGAAGTGTCGCGCTATCTGCTGCGGCGGCAGCTGGAATCAATGACCTCTGCGCCTGTTGAAGAGGTCACCGGCGGCGAAGCTGGTCTGCGTGCGATCGCGGAACGGCTGCCAAAGCTGGTCTTCATTGACCTGTTGATGCCGGAGGTCGCAGGCGAGCTGGTGGCTCGGCAGCTGCGCGCGGAGGAGCGGACCAGGAGCCTACCCATTGTGCTGCACACCTCAAAGACCCTGAGCGCGGAAGAGGCACGCACGCTTGGAGCTCTTGATCTGACCATCATCCAGAAGCGCCCTGCGCGGGACACACGCCCGCGTCAGAGGACGCGCAGCGGGTTGAGCTTGAGCGCGCGCTGCTTGAAGTCGGTCTGCTGAACCTGCACCACGAGGCCGGCCGATGATCCAGAGTCAGATCCGCGAGATTCTTTATTGCGACGACACTGAGGAGCAGCGCTATGCGATGCGGCGCATCCTCGAAGGCGCAGGCTACACGGTGATCGAGGCAGGCACCGGCGCCGAGGCGCTTGAGAAGCTGCATCCGGGTGTGCTCGCAGCCGTCATGGACGTGCGCCTGCCTGACATCTCGGGCTACGAGGTATGCCGTCGCATCAAGGCCAACCCGCTGACCTCTGCAATCCCGGTGCTGCAGATCTCGGCCAGCTTCGCCGACCCCACGCTGCGCGCGCATGGTCTCGAGGGCGGCGCGGACGCCTACGTCGCCCAGCCGGTTCACCCTGCGGAGCTGTTGTCGCTGGTAGCGGCTCTGGTCCGCTCCCACGACTCTGACCGCACCCTGCGCTTCCAGGCAGAGATCTCCCGGCAGCTCGCCCTCTCGCTGGACTACAAGCAGACCTTCCGCCGGGTGGAATCGGTCTTCGTTCCCCGCTTCGCCGACCATTGTCAGGTGCTGCTCAGGCCGCAGACCGTGGATCATGCACAGGGCGCCTCGGCCCAGAACCTGAGCACCGGTTCGTTTGATCTCCCTGAACCGCCATCGAACCCCAGAGAGCCCCTCCACCCCGCGCTCGAAGAGCTTGCGCTTGAGATTGCCCATACGGGGCAGGCCTGCCTGGTGCGCCAGGGAACGGTGATCCCGGCTGCGAACCGGCAGCACCAGCCCTTGACGTCCCCCACTGATCTTCTGCTGGTGCCGCTTGCTGTGGGACGTCGGCAGATGGGATCGCTCATCTTTTCAGTTGACGGCACCCGCCGGCAGTACCAGATGACCAACCTGGCCCTGGCTCAGGATCTTGCCGACCGCGCCGCGCTCGCACTGCAGAATGCGTCCCTCTACACGGCGCAACGCGCGGCCCAGGCCGCCCTCGTGCAAAGCGAGAAGCTGGCCGCGGCGGGCAGGCTTTCGGCTGCGATCGCGCACGAGATCAACAACCCGCTCGAGGCGATCACCAATCTGATGTACCTGATCGATACTTCAGAGGAGATCACACCAACCATCAAGGGGTACGTGCAGGAGGCGCTCTCCGAACTCTCGCGCCTGACCCACATCGCACGGCAGTCGCTCGGCTTTTACCGCGAACTGACCGGACCTCAGAAGTTCGATCTGAACGTGTCGGTCGAGGACACGCTGAACATCTACCTGAAGCGCTTCACCGCCAAGCACGTTGAGGTGGAACGGGATTACGCGCCTGAAACCCTCGAGCTCTTCGGCGTGAAGGGAGAGATCCGCCAGGTAATTTCAAACCTGCTGGTGAATGCTTATGACGCCAGCCCCGAGCGGGGCGTGCTGCGCGTAGAGACTGCCATGATCCCGGCGAAGGACGACAGCCCTGGCGTGGGAGCGCAGGTCGTCTTCCGCGTCATCGATCAGGGCTCGGGGATCCCGGTAGAGGTGCAGGCACGCATCTTCGAACCTTTCTTCACCACCAAACAGGGCACCGGCACCGGCCTCGGCCTCTGGGTGTCCAATACGATCGTGACCAAGCACGGCGGCACCATCGAGGTCAGCAGCCGCACTGGAGGCGACGATCATGGAAGCACCTTTGAAGTAGCGCTGCCGGTCAGTCCACCGGCTCCGGTAAGTGCCGACTAGGGCGTCTTCTTCTAAACAGAATCTGCGCTCCCTTCGTCTCACCACCATGCGGAAACTCTGGTTCGCGGTCCTTGCCCTTCTGCCGTTCTCTGCATCAGCACAGCGCGCCGCAGGAGCCTACGGTGCAGTGTCCGGCAACATCGTCTGCACGGACACCAACCTGCCGGCACGCCTGATCGAAGTGACACTTGCGTCCGTCCCCGACCCCGGCGCGCTCAACACCGGGACCGACAAGCCGATCGCCCGCACGCTTTCTACCTTCCAGTCGCACCTCGACGGCAGCTTCCTCATCCCGCACGTCACGCCGGGCCGCTACTACGTCATCGCTCAAAAGCCGGGCTACCTTTCGCCCGTCGCCCAGTACACGCGTGACGAGGTGGAGCGGCCAACGCCGGAGATGCGCGCAACCCTCGAGAAGACCATCCCGATGGTTACGGTTGCACCAAACCAGACCAGCACCATTAACATCGCGCTGGTGCGTGCGGCCAGCATCTCCGGCACCATCAAGTGGGATGACGGCACTCCGGCGGCAGGATTGCCCGTCCGCTTCAAACGCCGGAACAAGAACGGCAAGTGGGTCCCGGTCAGCATAGGAGGAGCCGCTACCGACGACCTGGGCCACTTTCACGCGGGCGGCCTGCCTGCTGCCGAGTACCAGCTTTCTACCGGACTGACCATCGACGAGATCTTCAGGGACACCATCTTCGGCGACGCTTCGAGCATGGCCTCGCAAAGCAAGCAGAGCATCGCTATCTACTTCGGCGACACGTTCTTCGAGAAGGATGCCAAGCCCCTCAAGATCGGGGAAGGAGAAGATGTCTCGGCGGACCTCTCGATCCCTGTTTCAAAGCTGCACACTTTGACGGGCGCGCTGGTCGATGCACGCAGCGGGCACGTCATCAACGCAGGCAAGGTCACACTCTGGACTGCACAGGGAGATGAGGAGATCGTCACCACCGATGTAGATAATGATGAGCCCGTCTTTCGCCTTGAGTTCGTGCCTGAAGGCGAGTACACGCTGCGCGTTACAGGCGCGCAGGACGTCGCCCGCCAGGAGATCCCGCAATGCGCCGGCTGCATCGGGACCCGGCAGTTCAAGACAACGGTGCTGAAGAGCTACGGCACCTACGAGGCTCCATTCGTAATGCAGACCGACCGCGCCAACCTGATTCTGCCAGTGCCAGCTGCCACTCCTGCGCCTGCGTCCGGCCGCCCCTAAGCCCTAAGCCCCGCCAGCCCGCTTGCGAAAGATCACCCGGATGCCGCTCCGCCAGCGTTCGTCGATGCCGATCAGTGTCCACTCCACCCGGGGCGAAAGGTGCCGCAACACAATCTCGACCGCGGAGTGCACGCGCAACGCCGGCGCAACCAGCAGCAGCCGGGGTGCGGCGTCGCTCAGGTGCACGCCGCCAAAGTAGCCATGCCGCTGAAACTCGCCCAGGCCGGTCGCCGCATCGGGGTTCTGCGCGTGATGCCAGCGCACCCGCACCCAGTAGTCGAGCCCCTGCAGGGCAAGCTGCGGATCTTCATCGGCCTTCAACTCGATCACAGCCAGGCGCCCGTCCTCACCCACTGACAACAGGTCGAGCATGCCACGATCTCCGCCGGCAAATGCCGGCACCTGTGCGTACACGTGCTTTGCCTGCAGGGCAGTGTCCAGCAGGTAGAGGTCACGCCGCAGCTCGCCTTCAAGCCAACGCTCGGGCTGCATGCGATAAAGCACATCGCGCTTGTCGCCGCCGGGCCGTCGCCGCTCGCAAAGGCTGCGCACCAGCTCCTTGAGCGCGCCTTCACTTTGGGGATTGAGCAGGGTCTCGCTGGCGCCCGCGCCAAACGTGATCTCCTCCACGCGGTTGAAGGATTCGCCCCCGGTCTTGATCCTTACCCGCGCAAACTCGAGTCCATGAAGCAGGAACGCAAGCTCATGCCCGCTGCGCAGTCTCTGCTCGATCAGCGCGCGCTGCGCCTCGGGGACCAGGGCCAGCACGCGTGCTGTACTTGCCTCGAAGCGCTCCCGGGCGCGTTCAACACTGGGCGCGTGGATCAGCCGCGTGGAAAGGTTTCCCTGGTCTTCGGCGTCGCGCTGCTCCAACTCTTCTTCGCGCTGGTCAAGCTCCCACAGCTCCCACGAGTCGCGAGCCCCGGCAAGCCATGCGAGTCGCGACAACGTAAGCGTCGCCGAGCCGCGCGGCACCACCAGCTTCAGGCCTGCGACGGTCTTCTGCTTCGCCCCATCGCGGCATACCTGCAGCCACAGGATGCCAAACGTCAGTACGCCGTCGACGATCGAGGAGCTCTCCTCCTCGTTGACGCCGATCACTGCCCATGACCTCGAGCCGCGCACCATGACGCCGCGCGCGTAGGCAGGGCCAAAGCTCTTTTCTAGGTCCATTCCGGTGCGGAACCCTGTGCACGTCCAGTCGGGAAACTGTCTCAGCAGCGATCGCTCCAGTACCTTCACGTACCGTTGGCGCGTGTGTTCGCGGCTTGATGGAGTGCGGCGGTCGCGGTCGGCCGCAAGCTCGAGCAGCGTTGGCTTCGCGTGGCCGAAGCGCAGCACGCTCACCCGCATGATCTTGGCGCGCAGCTCGATTGCAACGACCCGCCGGACTAGGTTGCGCTCCTCGCTCCAAAGCTGCAGGGTGCAACGGTCGTGCTCGGTCGAGAGGGAATACTTCGCCTCGCGCATGTCGAACAGCACCTTGCCGTCCTCCATCACGACTGCGACGGGATAATCGTCGAAGAAGGCTCGAAGGCCATGTGCAATCTGCAACGTACTCTGCGCCGGAACAACTCTCGATGGCGGCATGGTGCAAGCATATGCCCCGGGCTAACAACAAACGCGCCCAGACGCTCGATGGACGCCCTCTTCGTGGGTTCAGAAGCGCTCTCGCTCGGGCTGCCTTCCTCAACACAGATCTGCGTCCCACCTCCATGAGGTGATCCCCGGGCCTGCGATCAGGGCGCAGTTGCGGCTGGCTTCACCATCCCTTCTCCGTTCGCAGGTGTGTGATCTGTGCCAAGTGGTGACGCCCGTGCCAGGCGTAGAGCATGGTCGCGAGGGCTATAGTCTGCGGCCCGCGTGCAGGATGGATATAGGTACGCTGCCACTGAGCCTCCGTCAATGACTGCAGCAGCAACACCCAACGCGCGTGCAGGTTCTCGATCAGCGCAAGCGACCACTCAACCGGGGCCGTGAAATCGTGCAGCGTGGCCCATGCGCTCTCGTCGTAGTCCGAGACCGTTGGCGCCTCTTCTGTAAGCGCCTTGCGCACACGGATAAAGGCGTTCATGTGACTGTCCGCGATGTGATGAACCACCTGGCGCAGCGTCCATCCTCCCGCGCGATAAGGCTGTTCGACTCGATCATCATTCAGCTCGTCGAGCGCGTGGCGCAGCAACTCGGGCAGTTCGGAGAGGTCTCCAATGGCGGAGCGAAGCGCGGCGGTGTCGCCCTCGGCCGGGGCGACGAAAGCGCCGATCGGGTAGCGAGGATCGTGCGCCTGGGCGTCGACGTTCATGTCGAGAATCTAGCACAGGCGGCAGCGCACACTTCGTTTCTTCGAAGCCTTCTCGTTCACCGGAGCATCGAAGCAAGCGAGGTTCTGTGAAGGTGCACGTAAAAACTTCGATGCTGATCGCAGCGGCCGCTGCTTCGCCTCTCCTCGGCGCAGTGTTCATCGCGGGCTGTAACAGCAGTTCGCACGCTTCAGCCAACGAGGGACACCCCGTCACCGCGGGCACTCAGGCTGCGCCGGCAGCCGTCACCGCAGGCCCGGCCTACCTCGGTTTCGATCGCAACGACTATCCCGGTGATGCGGCCCTGGCCGCCTTGCACCAGCACTTCGCCTACACCGGCTTCTGGCTGAACAACCCGCCCGGCGAGCAGGCGAACTCCTGGTCTGGCCACCGATCGCAACTGGTAGCTGCCGGCTTCGGCTTCCTGGTGCTCTGGAACGGCCGCCTCGACGCCGAGATCAGGCGGGCGGAAACGCGCGACAGGCTCAGTCCAGATGCGCTTGGCAGGCGTGACGCTCAGAGTGCGATCACCGCCGCCCGGCGTGAGGGCTTTCCCGGCGGCACCACGATCTTCCTCGACCAGGAAGAGGGTGGACGTCTGCTGCCCGAACAGTCAGCCTACTTCTTCGGCTTTACCGAGGCGCTCGCCGCTGGGCCTTTCCGTGCCGGCTCGTATCTTTCCGGCCAGCCCAGCGACGATGGGCCAGGCACCGATGGCAAGCGCATCATGATCACTACCGCGCAGGACGTGCGTGAGACGATTGCCGCGAAGCATCTGCACCCGGTCGCACTCTGGGTCGCGCAGGACGCATGCCCGCCGGCTCCCGGCTGCACCGTCGAGCCTGCAGCGGTGGCTCATCTGCAGCCGAAAGACTCTGGCACGCTGGACGCCATCGTCTGGCAGTACGCCCAGTCACCCCAGCGTCCGGAACTAACCCATGCCTGCGCCGCGACCTACGCGAAGGATGGAAATTGCCACGCCGGCGCAACGCCGGAGCTTTTCCTGGACCTGAACCTGGCCACCAGCCCAGACCCCAGCCATGGGCGTTAGGTTCGGAGAAATGGGCGTTCGGCCCGCAGGAAGCTGAGACCGGAGGGCGCTCCAGTACCTTGCGCTTCGGACGAGCGATGCCCTTGCAGTACGGTGGAACCCACCGTAGCGTACCATAGACAGAATGACTCTTCCCGCATCTGATCGAACAGCAGAGACTCAGCCGGACCACAAGCGGTACTTCATTGAGAAGCTGGGCCTTTCAGAACGCCTGATGGAGCGTTGCCTGGGAGAGGCGCTCTCGGCCGGCGGTGAGTACGCGGACCTCTACTTCGAGTCAGTGACCAGCACCTCCCTCGGCATTGACGAAGGTCTGGTGAAGTCGGCAAGCCAGGGGATTTCGGTCGGTTGCGGCATCCGGGTCGTGTCAGGAGAGCGCACCGGCTTCGCCTATACGGACGACCTGTCGTCCGAACGCCTGCTGCGCGCTGCCCGGACCGCGGCCCTGATCGCCTCGGGTCCAGCCACCCAGCTCGCCTCCGGCTTTCGCCACACCGAGACCCCTTCGCTCTACCCGATCGCGGGCCTCAGCACGGACGCCGAAATTGCCGAAAAGCTCGCCCTGATCCGTCGCGCCGACAAGGCTGCGCGCGACTTCGACTCCCGCATCACCCAGGTCCGCGCAGGCATCAACGACGAACTGCGCCGCATCCTGATCGCCGCCTCGGACGGCACCTTTGCGTCGGATACCCAGCCGCTGGCGCGCCTGAACGTCTTTGTCATTGCCAAGGATTCGCGCCTCGACGGCACAGGGGCCACTGCTCGCGGCACCTCCGGCGGCGGCGGTCGGGTCACCCTCGACTTCTTCGAAGGCGCCAAATCGCCGGAACACTTCGCGCGCGAAGCCGCCCGCACAGCCATCCTGCAGCTGGGTGCGGTTGAAGCGCCAGCAGGTGAGATGGAGGTCGTGCTCGGCCCGGGTTGGCCCGGCGTGCTGCTGCACGAGGCCGTCGGACACGGGCTCGAAGCCGACTTCAACCGCAAGAAGACAAGCGCCTTCGCCGGCTTGATTGGCCAAAAGGTTGCCAGCGCAAAGGTCACTGTCGTCGATAACGGGACCATGCCCGGACGCCGGGGCAGCCTGAACGTCGATGACGAGGGCGTTCCCACGCGTGAAACGGTGCTCATTGAAAACGGCATCCTGAAGGGCTACCTGACAGACAAGATGTCGGCCCGCCTGATGGGGACCGCATCCACCGGTTCCGGCCGGCGCGAAAGCTACCACCACATCACCATGCCGCGCATGACCAACACCTACATGCTCAACGGCGAGGATATGCCGGAAGACATCATCAAAAGCGTCAAGCGTGGCCTCTATGCGGTCAACTTCGGCGGCGGCCAGGTAGATATCACGAACGGCAAGTTCGTCTTCTCGGCGTCTGAAGCCTACCTGATCGAAGACGGCAAGGTGACGCGCCCGGTCAAAGGTGCGACCCTCATCGGCAACGGTCCCGAGGCGCTCAAGTACGTCAGCATGGTGGGCAACGATCTTGCACTCGATGAAGGCATCGGCACCTGCGGCAAGGCCGGCCAGAGCGTCCCCGTGGGAGTCGGTATGCCCACCGTAAAGCTCGACCGGATGACCGTCGGAGGCACCGGAACCTGACCCGCTCTTCGTGCGGGCGTAACTCAGGGATCTCAGTTGCAGCGCCAGGACGTCAGATGAAGCACCCATGATGACGCTTTACGTTCCATCAAAACAGCCGTAAGAGGAGAACTGCACTGATGGCGAC
This sequence comes from uncultured Acidobacteriaceae bacterium, assembly GCA_964247475.1. Taxonomy (GTDB): domain Bacteria; phylum Acidobacteriota; class Terriglobia; order Terriglobales; family Acidobacteriaceae; genus Edaphobacter. Next base: position 31,695 of record CAXTUS010000023.1, read on the forward strand.
CAAGGTAGCAAAGGACCGCGAAAAGATCTACGAGTGCGAAGTGAAGCGCAGGCGTGTCAAGCCGGGCGGTGGCTACGAACCGTTTTGGAAGGTTAAGAATGTAGCGGACGCGCTGGTCGACGAGGACACCGAGTTCCGCTGCAAGGACTGTGGCGGTGCCGTGAAGCTGTTTAAAAGCCACAAGGTGGGCGGGCCACCATCGCACGCGGAGCACAAGGATAAGGCCGACTCCGAATACTGCGCCTCCGGCATGTACTTCAGGCAGGCCACTGACGGCCGCGAACCACGTCCATCGGCTAACCCGGTGCAGTAGTCCCTTTATCAAAGGGCGTCACCAACCAAGGCTTTATGCGGACATCAGCGGCCGCACCCATGCTTCAAGCCAGGAACCACTCACGATGTGATTACTGTTCGACTTGTCCCGAGGGTGCAGATCATGGCAACAGCAGAGCGTGAAAAATTCTACGAGTGTGAAGTGAAGCGTCGGCGCGTCCGTGCATCAGGGGGCTACGAGCCATTCTGGAAGGTGAAGCCGATTGCTGAAGCACTGGTTGATGAAGACACCGAATTCCGCTGCAAGGACTGCGGAGGCGCCGTAAAGCTCTTTCGCCGTTACGTCAAAAATGCACCGCCGCCGCACATCGAGCACAAGCTGAAGACCGATTCCGAGTATTGCCCGGCGGGCCTGCACTTCCTGAAGGCGACCGACGGTCGCGAGCCCCGTATGTCGTCGGCCATCGTCCGCTAGATCCGGCCGGCCGGAAGCCTCCTGTTCACCGCGCCATACCGACGGTAACGGGAGCGCTTCGCGGGCCAGACGCCTGCGGGCCAGACGCCTGCGGGCTAGCAGACGCTCCAGGGGTTTGCAGACGCCCTGGGGTTAGCAGATGCCTGCGGGTTTGCAGATGCTCCAGGGGAGATACGATCGAAGATGCCCATCGCTACGCAAAACAACCTGAAGCTGATCGCCCAGGAAGTCCTTGATCGCGCCCTCAAAGCCGGCGCCACCGACGCCGAAGCCGTCGCATACGAGGGTGAGGAGTTCTCCGCACTTGTGCGTCTGGGCCAGGTAGAAACGCTGCAGGAGTCAGGCTCACGCGCTATCGGCCTGCGCGTCTTCAACGGGCTGCGGACCGCCAGCACAAGCTCTTCGGACCTTTCGCAGGACGGGCTCGCCCGCCTGGTTGAAGGCGCCATTGCACTGTCGAAGATCACCTCCGAGGACCCATTCGCGGGGCTTCCAGAAGCTGGCGAATTTGGTCAGCTCGCCGGCAACCTCGGCCTCTACTTTGAAGACGTCAACCACCAGCCACCCGCTGAACGCATCGAGATCGCACGGCGCTGCGAAGCTGCTGCCATGGCCTACGACACCCGCATCCAGAACTCGGGCGGCGGCGACTTCGACACCGCGACCTCGCACAAGGTGATGGTCAACTCCCGAGGTTTCACCGGTGAGCAGCGCCGCAGCTACTGTGGCTTCTCGGCCGCACCCATTGCCATCGACGAGAAGGGCAAGATGCAGCGGAACTACTGGTATTCAAGCGCGCGCACGACGCGTCTGCTTGAGTCCCCCGAGGAGATCGGCATCAAGGCCGCGCAGCGCACCCTGCGCCGCATGGGCGCACGCCCGGTCAAGACGCAGCGCGTGCCCGTCGTCTTCTCTCCGGAGATCGCACGCAGCATCATGGGCAACGTCTTTGAAGCCGCCAACGGCGACTCCATCTATCGTCACGCGAGCTTCTTCGACGGCATGCTCGGTGAGCGCGTGGCCGGAGACAACATCACAGTCATCGACGACGGAACGCTCGTCTTCCCGGACGCGGACGGAAGGGCCGTCGGCGGGTTCGGTACCAGCGCCTTCGACGGCGAGGGTCTGCCCACAAGGCGCACCGTCCTCATCGAGAAGGGCATCCTCAAGAACTACGTCACCAACACCTACACCGCGCGCAAGCTGGGCCTGAAGTCAACCGGCAACGCCTCCCGCGGCCTCGCAGGCGCGCCTGGCATCGGTGCCGGAAACTTCTTTCTCGAACCTGGCGAATGCACCCCGGAAGCGTTGATCGCAGACGTCAAGCAGGGACTTTACGTCACAGAGACGATGGGCTTCGGCGTCAATCTGGTCACCGGCGACTACTCGCAAGGCGCCAGTGGCCTCTGGATCGAGAATGGCGAACTCACCTTCCCGGTCGAAGAGATCACCATCGCCGGCAATCTCAAAGACATGTACCGCAACATCTCCGCCATTGCCAGTGACCTGAAGTTCCGCTCCGCCTCGGCGGCGCCGACGATCCGCATTGAAGGCATGACCATCGCGGGCAGCTAGCAACCAGCAGCAGCAATCGCGCCATGACGCCGGACGGGGGCGCGCCCCTATGGTGGAGGCGCCGGCGCGCAAAGCCGACCCCGGGGCCTGACCTCAGCATCCAGCGCGCGCAAGCGGGCCCATTCCGGGAAGTGGTCGCCATCCGCAATCAGACGCACCTGCCGTCGCTCTTCTACAATCTTCCCTGTGGCTCCGTCCTTCCACTTCGAGCAGCGCGTCTCCTTCTCGCCTGAAGCCCCAACCGAGATCCTGCGCAACATCCCCGCGCTGCCCGGCGTCTTCGCGCTGCGCGGAGAAGACCCGTCCGCCGAGCCCTACCTTACTCGTGCCGCTGATATCCGCAGGCGCGTCACGCGCCTGCTCGCACCGCCAGACTCGCAGTCAAAACGCCTGAACCTGCGCGACCGCGTCCGCACCATCGAGTACACCGTGACCGGCTCGGAGTTTGCGTCGCTCCTGCTCCTCTACGACGCATCCTCGGCAGCGTTCGGCCCCGAGCAGGCGCGCAAACGTCTGCGCCTGTTTACGCCCTACTTCCTGCGCCTGACGATCGAGCATGCCCATCCCCGCGTCTACAGCACGAATCGCCTCAGCCGCCGCGGCCTGGACCAGACCTACGGGCCGTTTGCCTCGCGCGCCGCGGCTGAACGCTACTGCGATGCTGTCCTCGACCTGTTCAAACTGCGTCGCTGCTATGAAGACCTGCAGGTACATCCCGAGCACCCGGGCTGCGCCTACGGCGAGATGAAGAAGTGCATGGCCCCTTGCAACGCCAACTGCACGGCGGAGGAGTACCAGGCCGAGGCGGCCCGCGTCGAAGCCTTCTTCGCAAGCCATGGTGAATCCATGCTGAGCGAGGTTGCTGCTGCCCGGGACAAGGCCTCCACCGACATGGAGTTCGAGCAGGCCGCCGCCCTGCACCAGCAGTACGAGAAGGTGAAGACTGTTGCCGGGCTCGCCTCTGACCTGGTTCGCCCTGTATCGCAGCTCCGGGCGATCATCGTCCAGCCCGCAGCCAGGCAGGTGAGCGATGCGCAGGAGGCCGCTGTCTTCCTGCTGGACAAGGGCTGCCTTGTTGGACCAGAAAGCCTCTCGACACTGGGTGTGCGCGCGGTCAAGGAGCAGACCTCGGTCGGCTCGAGCCTCTTCGCGCAACCGCTCATGCTGCAGGCCATTCCGCTCGAAGGTGAGGCGTCATCGACGCCTGAATCTCCTGAACTGCGCGCGGAGCGAGTCCTTGAAGCACTGGCCGAGCGTGCGCGGAAGACCGCAGATACGGCAACCCTTGCCGATCACCTCAGCCTGCTCCGCCGCTGGTACTACCGTCCGGAAAAGTCGCGGATCGGCGAGATCTTCTTCCCCTATGCCGACGGCAACTTCCCGGTTCGGCGCATCCTGCGCGGAGCCGCACGCATGGCGCTCGGTGAGCCCACCGCCATGGCCGAGACCGGCCGCGAAGACGCACCCGCGGCCAGGGTGAAGATCCTGCACGAGGGCCGGCCGGATGTCGAACGTGCTGTTCCCGTAATCGCGAAAAGACCAAGAAAGACAAAAGCGTCCTGACGTCGGTAGTTCGCACCGACCTCTAAGAGCGCGGCGCTTCTTGGGGGGTAAATTGCGCGCGCGGAAGAATCGGCCTGGCCTTCAAAGCTCGCGCGCACCAGCGCTCTTGGCCCCATAAATGTGTTTGCCCCACGTGAGCAGGGCGCCTCTGCCCGTAACCTGTAAACTGACGCCAGCATGATCGAACTCGCCTTTTCCATCCTCGCTTCAGACTTCGCCCACCTCGCCGAGGAGATCGCCGCAGCCGAACGCGGCGGCGGCACGATCGTCCACGTCGACGTGATGGACGGACACTTCGTCCCCAACATCACCTTTGGCCCGCCCGTCGTCGCCGCCGTCCGCAAGATCACCGGCCTGCCGCTTGACTGCCACCTGATGATCGAGGATCCTGACGCCTTCATCCCGGCCTTTGCCGATGCCGGCGCCGACATGATCTGCGTTCACCAGGAGGTCTGCCGGCACCTGCACCGGACGCTTCAACTGATCGATCAGCATGGTATGAAGCCCGCGGTCGTCATCAACCCTGCCACGCCCGTCGAAACGCTGATTGAGATCCTGCCCATGGTCCACCACATCCTGGTCATGAGCGTAAATCCCGGCTTTGGCGGCCAGAAGTTCCTGCCTCTGGCGCTCGGCAAGATTGCACGCCTCGCCGAACTCCGCGAACAGAGCGGGCTCAACTTCCGCATAGAAGTAGACGGCGGCGTCGCTCACGATACGGTTGCGCAGGTGGTCCAAGCAGGAGCGGATATGCTCGTCGCCGGCTCCGCAATTTTTGCTCCTGGCGGCAATCGGCTGCAGACCGAACAGAATGCAAAAGAGTTCCTTGTGCTGGCCCGCTCGGCCGCACTTCCTGCCTGAGTTCTGCCAAGGCAGCCTACGGCTCCGGCGCCTCGGAAACAGGGGCTCAAGGGGCTAAAATAGACGTTAGCAACGCGCAGCCTGTTGTCCGCAGGTACGGCACGCGGCGAATGAGGTTCTACTACGTGATCGCAGCCTTCAAGTTCGAGACCCGCTCCTTCTTCCCCAGCTTCCGCGTCGCAACGCTCTCTGCGGCAGCCTTCGCGGCCGCCATCGGATATGCGCAGCAGTCCACCGTGCCCCCGCCCGCGCCTGCTGTCGAGACCACAACCAACGGTCAGACCACCACGACGACGACCACGACGGTTGATTCGACCGGCAAGCAGGTGCAGTCCACCTCCACCTCGCACACCTTCGGCCGCGGCAAGAAGAAGGAAGAGAAGGTCAGCCAGTCCAAGGACACCAAGAAGTCCTTGAAGAAGATAGGGCATGCCGACACCCTCATCGGTATCGACTCCAAGCTGCCTGACAAGCAGTTGTTCGACAAGGCCCAGGTCGCCATTAAGAAGGGTCACTTTGATGTGGGCCGGCTTGATCTGCAGACCATGCTGAACACCTACCCGGACTCGCAGTACCAGATGCGCGCCAAGCTCGCAATTGCTGACAGCTGGTACAAGGAAGGCGGCACTGCCTCGCTCACCCAGGCCGAGAGCGAGTACCGTGACTTCTGCGTCTTCTTCCCCAATGCCCCTGAGGCCGCCGAGGCCCAGATGCGCATCGGCGACATCTATTTCCGCCAGATGGATAAGCCCGATCGCGATCACGCGAAGGCTCTCCACGCTGAAGAAGAGTACCGCCGCATGATCACCGATTACCCGGATTCGAAGCTCCTGCCCGAGGCCAAGCAGCGCCTGCGCGAGGTGCAGGAGGTGCTCGCGAGCCGCGAAGCCGACATCGCCAGCTACTACTCCACGCGCGAGAACTGGGCCGCCGTCATCGCGCGCTATCAGACCGTGATCGACAGCTATCCGCTCTACAGCCACATCGACGACGCCTACATCGGCCTCGGCGACGCGTACGAGGCGCAGGCACGCTACATCCGGACTCTCAAACTTCCTGAAGCGCCGAAGGCGAAGCTCGAACGGCTCTACGATGAGCGCGCCGCGAACGCTTACCGCACCGTCGTGCTCGAGCACAGCGCTGCACCCCACGTCGAAGATGCGCGCGACCGCCTCGCTGCGATGAACCTGCCGATCCCCACACCTTCGAAGGAGCAGATCGCCAACAGCGAAGCGCTTGAAAACAGCCGTCGCGCCTACAAAGTCACCGACCGCATGCGCCTGCTGATCATGCACCAGCCGGACACCGTGAACACGGCTCAACTTGGCGATCCCACCCTCACCGACCCCAAGGCGACGAATGCCCCGGCTATCGTAAACCGCGTCACCAGCGACTTCAACGCGGCTCTGAATCCCAACGCAGCCGCGACACCGGCACCCGACGCAGCGGCTCCCGCAGCTGATGCCGCCGCTTCTGCCCCGGCTGCTTCAACCCCGGCCGGAACGCCCGCAGCGCCGGCCGCTCCGCTGCAGTTCAACGAGGTAGGCAACGGCGACGCTGCACCAGCGGCAACCGGTGAGGTGACGACCGCGCCCGCTGCCACATCTGCGCCGGCAGGCAACAGCATGGGAGTCGAGATTCTGACTCCTGCTGCACGCGCCGCTACCCCGGCCACAACCCCCGCGGCGACTGGCACCCCTGACCCGAACTACGGTCTGAAGGCGGTTGCACCGGCGAACACCACGGACCTGCCGCCAATCGAGAAGGCAGGCGACGCTCCGGACCGCCCCAACACGATCACAGCGCCAACCCCCGCCGCCCAGGCAGCGCCGGCCGATGGCAAAAAGGCGAAGGCACCTGAGTTTGACAAGGGCGACGAGTCCTCGAGCAAGCACAAGAAGAAGAAAGGCCTCAAAAAGGTAGTCCCGCCAAACCCCTTTTAAGCTTCGTCCACCATCCCCCGATGCCCCAGCCGAAGCCAGGTTGGGGCATCGTTCTTTGAGCAGGCCGGCGAAACTCACCACTCCACCATGTGGTCGACGCCCGCAACGAGTGCGGACTTGTTCCTGCTACGCTTAAAGCGATGACCGACGAAGCAAATCCGAACGATCTCGCCAAAGCCTACGATCCCTCTGCCATCGAACAAAAGTGGGCCGCCTTTTGGGTGGAAGAGAAGCTCTTCGAGGTCCCGTCAGCAGCCGATGCAAAGGCCTTCACAATGCTGCTGCCGCCACCAAACGTCACCGGCTTTCTGCACATGGGCCATATGTTTGAGCACGCCGAATCAGACATCCTGACCCGCTGGCACCGCATGCGCGGCGAGCGTGCGCTCTGGGTTCCAGGCACCGATCACGCCGGCATCGCTACCCAGATGCTGGTCGAACGCCAGCTTGCGAAAGAAGGCAAGACCAGCCGCCAGGAACTCGGCCGCGAAGCTTTCACGGCGCGTGTCTGGGAGTGGAAGCAGCAGTATGGTGGCGCGATCACGGAGCAGATGAAACGCCTGGGCGCCTCGGTCGACTGGTCGCGCGAGTACTTCACCATGGACACTCGCCTCTCGGCGGCGGTGGTGGAAGCCTTTGTCCGCCTGCACGAACAGGGCCTCGTCTACCGCGGCGCCTACATCGTCAACTGGGATCCCGTCATCCAGACTGCAGTCTCAGACCTCGAGGTCGTCCACGAAGACCGCACCGGCAAGCTCTACCATCTTCGCTACCCGCTCGCCGATGGTTCAGACAGCATCGTCATCGCTACCACGCGGCCCGAGACCCTGCTGGGGGACACCGCCGTTGCGGTCAACCCGACCGACCCACGCTACCAGCACCTGATCGGCAAGCAGATCGCGCTCCCGCTGACCGACCGAACCATCCCGATCGTCGCCGATGACTGGGCTAACCCGGAGTTCGGTACCGGCGCCGTCAAGGTCACGCCCGCGCACGACCCCAACGACTTCGCCATCGGTCAGCGTCACAACCTGCCGAGCCTGAACATCTTCTCGAAGAC
>CAXTUS010000024.1:0-36933 GCA_964247475.1 uncultured Acidobacteriaceae bacterium
CATGTGCTTGGTGTTGATCTCGGCGACCCGCTCCTTCACCCGTTCAACGATCTGCTTGGCATTGCCGCCGATGGTCATCAGGACGACACCGCCGACTGACTCGGTGTAGCCGTTCTTGATCATGGCGCCCGCGCGGACCTCGGTTCCGATCCTCACCTCGGCAACGTCCCGGATGTAGATGGGCGTGCCGCCCTTCTCCCTCAGCACAACGTTGCGGATGTCGTCGAGGTCGCGCACCAGGCCCACGGTGCGGATAAGGTACTGCTCGGCGTGCTGCTGCAATGCGCCACCGCCTGCATTGGCGTTGTTGCGTGCAAGGGCATCCCGTACATCGGCGATGGTGAGGTTGTAGTAGTGCAGCTTCTGCGGGTCGACCAGCGTCTCGTACTGCTTAACGTAGCCGCCGGTCGAGTTGATCTCGGCAACGCCCGGGATGGAGCGCAGCAACGGGCGCACCACCCAGTCTTCGATAGTGCGGCGTTCGATCAGTTCGTTCTGGCTGAGCGTGTGTTTGGATTCACTTTCACCTGGCAGCTCGAGCGTGTACTGGTAGACCTCGCCAAGGGCGTTAGTGATCGGACCAAGCACCGGCGTGACGCCGTCGGGCATGTGGTCGCGCAGCTCGGACAAGCGCTCAGAGACCATCTGGCGTTTGAGGTACAGGCTCGAGCCGTCTTCGAAGACCAGGGTGATGAGCGATAGTCCGGGCTTGTTCAGCGAGCGCATGTCGGTCATGCCGGGCAGCCCGGTCATGGCAATCTCGATCGGAATTGTGACAAAGCGCTCGACCTCTTCGGGCGACTTGCCGGCGGCTTCGGTGGCGATCTGTACCTGCACGTTGGCGACGTCAGGGAAGGCGTCGACCGACAGGTGTTGCGCCGCGTTCAGGCCGAAGCCGACCAGCACAAGCGAGATCACGACCAGGATCAGGCGGTGGCGCAGGGCGCTCGCAATGACGAAGTTCAGCATGATTAGCTGCCTCCCTTGACCGCATCCTGCATGCGCTGGTTGTTGAGGTGGAAGGCGCCGTCGAGGACGATGCGCTCGGAGGCGGTGACGCCGCCCTCTACAACGCGCTGGTCGCCAGTCTCCTGGCCCAGCTGCACCTCGCGCAGCATGAAGGAGTTGGGTGCAATCTCTACGAAAACGTGGTCCTTGTTGTCTTCACGCACCACTGCGGTCTGGGGCACGGCGAGTTGGCGATTGGTGTGACCGGTGAAGATCATGGTGGCAAGCTCGTCCGGTTTAAAGAGCCCACGCGGATTGGCAAGCTGCATGCGAACCTCGACGGTGCGGGTGACGGGGTCAACCACCGGGGCCACGTAGGTGAGGCGTCCGCGAACCTTTTCAGCGGGCAGCGCAGGAATACGGACCGCAACCTCCATGCCCCGTTCAAGGGTACCGGCCTCCTCTTCAGGAACGTTCGCCGTGATCCAGACACTCGAAAGATCGGCGATGGTGAAGGCCTCATCCGCCGGTTGGACGACCTGGCCGGCGGTGACCTTGCGCTCGAGGACGGTGCCGCCACGGGGCGTGACGATGGGGTAATCGGCGCTGATCCTGCGATCAGTCTCGAGGCTCTTGATCTGGCCCTCTGTCATCCCCAACCCGCGCAGCTGTGTGCTGAAGGAGGAGACCTCGGTCGAGGTTTGGAGCAGCTCCGCCTGGCGACGCTCGAGCTCGGCGTGGCCGATGACGTCAGCCGAGACCAGCTGCTCGGCGCGGCGGGTGGAGGCGGCGGCCAGGGTGCGGTCCGAATAAGCCTTGATGAGCGAGACCTGGGTATCGGAAAGGCTGGTGCTATGCAGGGTGGCGAGCGTGGCGCCCGCACGGACAGTCTGGCCTTCAAAGACCAGGATCTTCAGGATGCGGCCGGAAACCGGAGAGCCGACACGTGAGACGCGCGTGGCATCGGTCTGAACATGGGCTGAGATCTCGAGCGCGCCAACGACGTCCTTCATCTGCGGCAGGCCTACCTTGAGGCTCGCTGCGAGCTCCGGCTTGACCTTCACCTCGGCCGGGTTCCGCTGCGCGACAGAAGGCGCAGTGTCGGCCTTCCTCTTGCAGCCCTGGGTGAAGATGAAGACGCTTGCAGCAACGAACAGCGTGACAAGTAGCTTTCTGGCAGACATCAGGGCCTTCTTTCAGGCGCAATTGCACCAAGTTCTTCAAGATCAGTGAGGGCGGTCTGCCGCGCATAACGCGCATCGAGAAGGTCGCCGCGTACGGACTGCAGTACACGCTGGGCGTCGAGCACCTCAACGATGCCGCGCTCGCCGAACCTGTAGGCTGCCTCGGCGCCCTCAACCGCGCGTTCGGCGGCACGCAGCTCGCCCGACTCGAGCGAGACCGCCTGCTGGTCGGCGAGCTGGTACTGCTCATAGGCTCGTTCGGTGGCGGAGATGAGTTCAAGCCGCCGCTGGTCAAGCTCGGCGTTCGACTGCGATATGGCGGCCTTCGATTCTGCAATCGGACCCCGCCGCCTGTCCCATAGCGGAAGCGCGATGCTGACGCCGGTTCTCCAGAACCGCAGGTCAGGCTGATTTTCGAACTCTGCGAAGAGGGTGGGCTGCGGGATCCTCAACGCGCGCTCACGGACAAGGGTGGCCTCCGCCTGCTGGACCGAGGCCTGTGACTGGCTGACGGCCGGATGGGTGCGCAGCACGATCTCGCGAAGCTCAGCAAGCGCCGGAAGCTGAACCCGGGGCTCGAGGTCACCCCTTGGATCAAGATTCAGATTGGCGGGAGCCGCGATCGCCACCCGGAGACCGGCTATCGAATTCGCAAGTTGAATCTGGGCGCGCCGTACGGCGAAGCTGGCACGTGCAGTCTCCGCCTCAGCCCTTGTGAGCTCGAGCCGGCCCTTTTCTCCGACATTTACCTCGACCTGTACACGGCGGCGGAGGTCTTCGACGATCCTGAGGTTCTCCTCGGCGTGCTGGACCTCCTGCTTGTTCCGCAGGACGTTATAAAAGGCTTGCCGGGCCGAGGCTGTGACGGAGCGGGTGACAGCCGCCTGGCCGAAGCGGCTGCTTACACTTCCCAACTCTGCGGCTCGTCTACGGGCGCGACGCTCGCCAGGCACCTCTAAGGCCTGGTAGCCAGCGTAGTGCTGCAGCAGGCCAGGGATGCCCGGCGTCGGGATCGGCCGTGCATACTGTTCGCCCGCGTACACCTCGACGACGGGATTGAGCCGCGCGGCGGAGGTCTGAACAGCCGCCTCGGCTCTTTCGGTCGCGGCCTTTGCGCCGCTCATCCGCGGGCTGTTGCGCTCGGCCATGGCGATCGCCTGCTCCAGTGTGATTGGCTGGAGCGGCCTAGCAGGCGTGGCAGCGAGGGCTGCTGGGAGAGCAGCGTCCTGGCTTGGTGATGCTGACGCAGGCGATTGCCCGTAGCAGGCCGGCCATGTAAGCAAGGCGATAAGAGTGAGAGAAGGTACTGGCTTCACGCCTTAAGGCAATGCACTTCGCGCGCCAAATGCGTTTCGCGCGAAAGCTGCGGCTTTTGCTTGGCCGGTGTTCCATCTGGGTAAGCTGCCGCATGTTGCTTTACGCAAATGGGACAGCAAGCGATGTGCGAGCAGCGTCTTCCGGGCGTTGCTGTTGCGTGTGGAACCTCCGACGACAGGATCTCGGTTGGAGACCGGATTGCACTCCCCTGGTTCCGTGCCGAGTCTTGCTTTGCCCGAGAACCATGCCTTGCTGGTCGCAGGTCCGCGGACTGCGCTGCCCCAGGCAGGCTGTGCATGGGAGAATGACGCTATGGCTGATGGCACAATTCGGCTATCGGAGACGTACCTCAAGGTCAGCTTGATCGTCACGCTGGTGCTTGCCCTCGCCATTGCGACGTGGGTGACGCCGGTCCACCTGGTGGTGCTGCACAACATCCTCCACCACCTGAACGTCCTGCCTCTGATGCTGGCGGGTATGCTCTTCGGCTGGCGCGGCGCGGTGCGCGCCTTGATGCTGGCAACGGTCCTGCAGACACCTTCAATCTACCGCCACTGGCATGACATGCCGCTTGATGCGCAGGACCAGATCGTGGAGCTGACCACCTTTGGCGCAGCCGCGATGATCGCCGGAGTCATGGCCGATCGCGAACGCATGCAGAGGCTGCGGGTCGAGGCAACCAAGCTCGAGCTCGAGCGCGTTTATCTCGAGCTCAGCGACAACGTGCAGCACCTGAAGAAGACCGAGCGACTGACCGCAGCCGGGCAGCTGGCTGCAAGTCTCGCGCACGAGATCCGCAACCCTCTGGCGAGTATCAGCGGCGCCGCGGGTATCCTGGCGCGCGGGCAGGCACCGGCCGAGAGCCGAGCCGAGTGCCTGGATATCCTGATGAAGGAGTCGGTGCGGCTCAACCAGCTGCTCACTAACTTCCTGGACTTCGCGCGGCCCCGGCTGCCACGCATGCAGTGGACTGACCCGGTGGCGATCATCCAGTCGGTGACTGTCCTGACCCAGCACCTTGCCGCCCGCCAGAACGTACGCCTGGTGCAGCAGACGCCGGCAAGCATGCGCGAGATTGAGTGCGATGGAGAACAGATCAAGCAGGTGCTGCTGAACCTGATCCTGAATGGCGTTCAGGCCAGCGAGCCCGGGGGAACGGTCGTGATCGAAGCCTGCGAACGGATGAACCAGCTTTTGATCCGGGTGATCGATGAGGGGCAGGGGATTGCGGTCGAGGACTTCGAGCTGATCTTTGACCCCTTCTTTACAACCAAGGAGAACGGCACCGGGCTTGGGCTCTCTGTAGCCCAAAACATCATGGCGCAGCATGGCGGTTCCATCGTCTTCCATCCGAATGATGCGGGAAGAAGAGGTATGGTCTTCGAGGTGCAGCTTGATTTTGCGCGCGCCGCGAAGCTGCCTCGAAGCATAACGGGAAGGGAGCTGAAGCGGACATGAGCAGGCAGCGGGTTCTTGTGGTCGATGATGATCAGAGCCTTCGGCGCGTGATGAAGATGCAGCTTGAAGAGGCCGGCTACGAGGTCGCGGTTGCGTCTGACGGCAACGAGGCTTTCCGCATGCTGCCGGAGCTGCGGCCTGCGCTCGTAATCACCGATCTGCAGATGCCAAGCAGCGGACTCGACCTGTTGCGGCAGATTGCGTCATCCGAGATCGAAACGACGGTCATCGTGATCACCGCTTTCGGCACGGTTGAAACTGCGGTTGAGGCCATGCGCATCGGCGCTTATGACTATGTGACGAAGCCGCTGGACTTCGAAGCCCTGGTGCTTGTGGTGCATCGCGCGATGGAGCGTCAGGGCCTGCTCGAAGAGGTGCGGGTGCTGCGCTCTGCGCTTGATCAGCGCTACGGGTTTGAGAAGATAACGGGCCGTGCGAAGAACTTCCTGCGTGTTCTCGACCAGGCTGCGCGCGTCTCGCAGCACGATGCCACGGTGCTGATCCAGGGCGAGACCGGCACCGGCAAGGAGCTGATCGCGCGCGCTATCCACCACAACAGCCGGCGTCGTTCAAAGGCCTTCATCGCAATCAACTGCGGCGCCATTCCCAAGGACCTGATCGAGTCTGAGCTCTTTGGCTATGTCCGTGGCGCCTTCACCGGCGCGGTCACGAACAAGCAGGGGCGGATCGAGGCAGCCGATGGCGGGACCCTCTTTCTGGATGAAGTCGGGGAGCTTTCGCTCGACGCTCAGGTGAAGCTGCTGCGGGTGCAGCAGGAGGGCGAGATCTCGAAGCTTGGCGCCACCCAGCCGCTGCGAGTCGATGTACGCATCGTCACGGCGACCCATCGCAACCTGGCGGCGATGGTCGAGGACGGGACCTTTCGTGAAGATCTCTACTACCGGCTGACGGTCGTACCTCTGCAGGTGCCTGCGCTGCGTGAACGGCGCGAAGATATCCCGGAGCTGATCGATGTCCTGGTGGCGCGTGCAAGGGCGCGACACAACCTGCCTGACATCAGGCTCTCCCCCTCTGTCATCCAGCGGCTCACCTCCTACAGGTGGCCAGGGAATGTGCGCCAGCTTGAGAATGTCATCGAGCGCCTGCTGGTGCTTGCGACGTCAGACCTGGTGACCGAGCAGGAGTTGCCGACGGAGTTGCAGCAACATCCTGTCAACCCGGGTTCGCTGTGGTTCGATCTGCCAGAGAGTGGAGTGAGTCTCGAGGCGATTGAGAAGGAGTTGATCGTGCGTGCGCTCGATCGCTTCCACGGCAACCAGACGCATGCGGCCAGGTTTCTGGATGTAAGCCGACGCACGCTCATCTACCGCATGGAGAAGCACCAGATTGCCGCGGGGCTTCACGGAGAGCCTCACGATGGCTTGGGCTAGTCCTGAGCCCAACGACCATGTCGTTCGGTTAGCGCACCTGCGAAGATAGCTCGAAGCCCGCGGCGGCTTGGTTCCTTGGTACAAATGTGACGGGCCAGCCGGGTAACGCTTCGTACGGAGGAGAGCAGCGCCGCCCGGACTAGCGGACAGAGACCCAAGCCCCTCCTTTTTTCACCCTTACGCACGCACCGGGTGGGGTTCAGCCTGCTGGAAGCACGATCGCAGGCTCTACGACCTGACCGCGTTTGCTCGACCCAAGCGCCGAACCCACTGCAGAGGCTGAGCTTAGGTGTCCCCTCGCGAAGGCGTCATGACGCAAAGTTCATGAGCGATTTTCTCGCCGCAACGTCACACTCAAGGCTGCTTCACGAGCCATGTGCGCAATGCGAACTGAGCAAGTTTCTCGGAGAGCGACGGCGAAGGCAAACAGCTCTACCCAGCCGGAGCAGTGTGGAGAGCGGAATGGACGAAGGACGTTGAGCACTGAAAGAACACAGGCACTGATTGTAGGTGGCGGACCAGCAGGCTTGGCCGCAGCGATCGCCCTCGGACGAAAAAAGATCGATTGCGTGGTAGTCGATGCGCTCTCTGAAGATGCCGACAAAGCCTGTGGCGAGGGGATGATGACCGATACCCTGAGGTCGCTGGCGGATCTTGGCGTTGAGGTATCTGCTCAAGACGGCTATGCGATGGAGGGCATCTGCTTCCTGAACGAAACGGATCGGGTCACGGCGAAGTTTACGATCGGCGAAGGAGCCGGTGTACGTCGCCCGCGATTCCGTCAGATCCTCCTCGCAGCTGCCAGCGAGGCTGGGTCCCGCGTCCTCTGGAATACCCGGTTGCGTCTCACGTCCCCGAACACCGCGGAGGTCGACGGTCGGACGATCAAATTCGACTGGCTGATCGGCGCTGACGGAGTAGCATCGAGTGTCCGCAAGGGCGCTCGAATGGATGCTGCCAAGGAGGAGCACATGCGGTACGCGGTGCGGCGGCACTACCGGGCAAGGCCGTGGAGCCGCTTTGTCGAAGTGCACTGGGGTCGCCTCGGCCAGGTGTGTGTCGCACCGGTCGATGAGGACTGCATCAGCCTGATCTTCATGTCCAGGTTTCGCGATGCGCTTCGCGGGGATCCCTTCGCCGCCTTCGAGAGCCTGATGAGCAGGCTTGAAGGTGCCGAGATCATGACTTCGCAGTGCGGCGCTCCGCTGGTAACCCGTCGCCTGCGCCACGTCGCTCTGGGCAACACCGCTCTGGTTGGCGATGCTTCAGGGTCAGTCGACGCCATCACCGGCGAGGGACTCGGTATGGCCTTTCGCCAGGCTCGGGCGCTGGCTGAATGTATTCATTCGGGATCTCTGGCTGGCTACCCGCGGGAACATCGTGCGATCGGTCGGTTGCCGCATGCGATGGGCCAGGTCCTGCTGATGTTCGACCGTCATCCTGGTCTCGTCTCCACGATGATGCCGGCCCTGGCTGGATGCCCGAGAGCGTTCAACGGCCTGCTGGGCGTTCACATGGGCACCGCGTCCGCAGCCCGCGTCCTGGCTCGCGAAGGCCCGCCGCTGGCATGGAAGCTGCTCACGACGGCTTTGCGCCAGCCACCGAGCGGAGGCGAGATGCCCGACCTGCTGACGCCGCCCACGATCAAAGAAGTCGCGGCTGATTGACCGCGACGACCTTATGACCTCGTGAATCGATGATGCGATGAGCCGAGAATCGATGACCGCAATCACGCGTAGCGCAACGGCCTGTGAAAGGGACTTACGCACCGTGGCGGGCGCAACGGCATGCCCTCTCGGTACCGTGGATCTGCTCCGCAGCCCTCATCGACGAACCAGGGGGAAGGTCGTTTCGACCCAGCTGCGCAGGTGCTGCTGCATCTGGTCCAGCTTCGGCAGCGGACTGCCGGGCACGCCTTGGAAGAAGTGATCGGCGCCTTCGATCATGACGCGCGTGCTGGGCGGCGGCGCGCCCGCAAGGATCTCATCGAGCACATCCCGCGGGCAGAACTGGTCATGATCTCCCGAGACAAAGAGCTTTGGCTGGGTGCATGAAGCCAGAAAATTATAGGTATAGTCACGGCCCGCGGCACGCACCGGCAGGCCGAGGCCGATCAGGCCAGCGACACGAGGGTCACCGCAGGTGGCGCGCAAGCCTACGTTCGAGCCGAAGGAGAAACCCGCGAAAAGGATCGGCTTCGAAAACTCACTCGCCAGCCAGTCGAGCGCGGCGCGGGTATCATCCACCTCACCTCGGCCTTCGTCGTGCACGCCTCCCGAAAGGCCCGTCCCGCGAAAGTTGAAGCGCAGCACCGGCAGCCCGAAGGAGCTGAGCGCCTTCATCACGTGGTAGACGACCTTGTTGTGCATGGTGCCGCCGCTTGGCGGATGCGGATGTGCGATCAGGGCAGCGAAGGGCGCATCCTCATCGCCGGTGTTAAGCAGGGCCTCAAGCCGTCCAGCTGGACCGTGGAGTGTGTCGATGGTGCGAAGAGCCATAGGCCAAGTCTACGGGGTATGTAGCCGCGGGTTTGTGGTTGCGCGCATCTCATCAGAGATGCCCGGCGGCGCGGCCCGCTTCCTGTGGGCGCCTGAAGACCGGAGGTTGCATGGCTGGAAAGCTGCCTGAGATTGTGACGCTGGAGCGAGAGTCCGGCGCAGCCGTCGGCTACGACAATCATCCGGTTGCTTTACTCAATGACCACGTCGTGCGCATCTCTACGATGACCGGCCCGTATGGGTGGCACTTCCATCCGAACTCCGATGAGACCTTCCTGGTGATCGAAGGCCGGCTGCTGATTGAGTTTGAAGAAGGTTCGCTTGAACTCGGCCCGGGTCAGCTGGTCACCGTGCCTCTTGGCGTCCCGCATCGGACCCGGCCGGCCGGATCTAGGTCGGTAAACCTCACCTTCGAGCTTCGAGAGATGCAGACGGTCTTCTCTGACGGGTTCTAACGGCGATCAGCGGCCTTCGCTTCGCAGCAGATCGTCGTCCGTCAGCTGCTTGTCTCCCGGCCCCAGGCCAACCCCGTTTATGCTTGCCTTATGGCGATTGATGCAGTTGATCTGACTCGTCGGCTGGTGAGCATCCCATCGACGACGTACCACGAAGAGGCGGTGGGGGAGTTCCTGGCGACGATGCTCCGCGGAGAGGGCTGGGAGGTGGAGCGGATGCCGGTTCCGAAACCAGCGCCAGGCACGCCCGGCGCGGAAGGCGGGGGCGAGCGGTTCAATGTGTACGCCGTGATGACGGGCGTGACCGCCGAAGTTGTGCTGTCGACCCACTTCGATACGGTGCCCCCCTACGTCCCGTTGCGGGAGGACGATGACTATCTGTATGGCCGCGGCACCTGTGATGCCAAAGGGATCGCAGCCGCAATGGTCGCGGCAGCGGATCGCCTGCGGCATGAAGGAGTGAAGGTGGGGATGCTCTTCGTGGTGGGCGAGGAGCGTGACTCTGCCGGAGCCCGTGTGGCCAACGAACAGCCGCGCGGAGCACGCTTTCTGATCAACGGCGAGCCTACGGACAACCGGCTTGCCCTTGCCTCGAAGGGCGCGCTGCGCGTCGAGATGTACGCCGAGGGCAGGATGGCTCACTCGGCTTATCCGGAGCTTGGCGAGTCTGCAATCGACAAGCTGGTGGCTGCACTTGCCGAGATCCAGGAGCTTGAGCTGCCTTTTGTCGAGGGCATCGGTAGCTCGGATGTGAATGTTGGCATCATCTCGGGCGGCCGCGCCCCGAACGTCATCGCCGACCAGGCTGAGGCGCATCTGCTGATACGTCTTGTGGGGCCGTCGGAGCCGGTGCGCACGTCGATCCTGAGCGCTGTGGCCGGCCGGGCCAGGGTTGAGTTTTCGCTTGAGCTGCCGTTCGTGCGGATGCGACAGGTTGGAAAGCTGCCAACGATGGTCGCCAAATTTACTACAGATATCCCCTCGCTGACGGCATGGGGTGAACCGTTTCTGCTCGGTCCCGGATCGATCCATGTCGCGCATACGCCGGATGAAAGGATTTCGAAACGCGAATTGCTCGAGGCCGTCGATCTGTATGTTGAGCTTGCCCGGGACCTGGTGCAGGCTTGATCAGGCGCGTGCTCCTGGCGCTTGTGGTCCTGACTGCATTTGGGCGCGCGGTCTTTGTTACCTTCAGGACAGTGCCTGCGCGTAACACGAGTCAGCAGGCATTTGACACCCTGATCGTGCTCGGGTCGCCCAGCAATGAAGACGGCACGCCGGCGATCGAACAGCAGGTGAAGATAGCCAGGGCTGTCGAAGAATATCGCCAGCACCGCGCGCCACATCTGATCGTGACCGGCGGTGCGGCGCACAACCGGTGGGTTGAGGCCGAGGTCGAGGCGCGCATGGCGGTTGCTGCCGGGGTGCCAGAGCCGGACGTTCTGGTTGAAGGGCAGTCGCAGGACACCGTCGAGAACATCGCGAACAGCTGGCAGATGATGCAGACACACGGCTGGAAGACGGCCGAAGTGATTACGGTGGCTCCGCATGTTCCGCGATCTGCTCTGCTGCTGAAGCATTACGAGCCCCAGGGGCTGAGGTGGAGGGTAGTGGCTGCACCCCTCCCGGCGAGCTATACAGCCTGGCACACGGGCGCCATCTACACGAAAGAGGCGCTCAAGACCGCGCTTGTGCGTTGGTTCGGTATCAAGGCGAAACCTTAGCAGCACGAGGTGCCCACCGCCGGCGACCGTCACTCAATCAGGTTGCCGCTTCGTGTTTCTGCTCAGTTTGTGGGGCAGCCCTGGGTGATTCTGGTCGCTGTCCAGCAGGCTGTGACAGCCCTGGCCGCACGGACCACCTGCAAGCTGTCCTGATTGCTGGCCGCAAGTTCCGCAACACGCGCCTTCGTCTGGGCGAAGACCTCCGGTGAGAGATCGAGCTGAGGCAGGGAAAGAATTACGCGCGACCGGAGAACTGCATCGTCTGAGTCGAGGTAGGAGACAAGCGCCTGGTTGACGGCCTGGCTCTGCTCGGGCCTGGCGGCGATCATCTCGACCAGATCCGTCCTTGCCGCCACAGTCTGGTCCGGACGCCGCAGATATCCTCCGATGGCCGAGGCAGTCTGCGGGCTGCCATGGCCCAGCTGTAGCAGGTCCGATACGACCTCAAGACCAGTCGGCCCGATGGCGTCGTCCCGCCTGAGATAGCTGTGAAGCGGCGGGAATATAGTCGCAGGTGGGCTTGCGGCGAAACCACCGAGCACGGTCGCGGCAAGGCTCCGGTTGTCAGGGTTATCGTCGGTGAGACGCGCGGCGATCGCGGGAACAAGGGGTGCAAGAACGTCAGCCACTGTCGCCTTGAAGGCTGCAGTAGAGGGTGCAGGCTGTGCCTTCCGTGGATGGCGCCCGGCGTTGCCGTCAGCCCCGTGAGTCGTCTGCGGGACACCTGCCGGCTCAGATGGCGACTCGCTGTTGGGGACGACCTGCATGCCGATCAGTGCGGCCAGACCGTACTCGCGCATCGCAAAGTCGGCGCTTGAAAGGCAAGCGAGCAGGAAAGGCGCGGCCTCGCGGGCGAGCTTCGGGTCGCTGACGCCGGTCTCGGTCTCAATGGCGCGGATCTCCTCGTCGGTGGGCGAGTGGCCGCCTGCATTGCGGTTCAGCATGGTGGTGAGCTGGCCTGCGAGTGAGGTGTCGAGAGGATTTGTCTGCGTCTGCGTCCAGGACGGCGATAAGACGTGCAGAGGCGTGTGGGGCAAGAGCAGCGGGAGCGGTGGAGCCAGGAGCAGCGGGGAGCGGTGGAGCTAGGAGCAGCGGGAGCGGTGGAACCATTAGCAAAAGGTTGATGAAGGCACGCTGCATTCAATCGCTCCAGTCGTCCGCGCTCAGTCCTGGTGAATGACGGTGGCCTTATGCTGTCGCACCATCGCGACGAACAGGGCGTGGACGCGCGTGTCATGGCTCAGTTCAGGGTGGAAGGTGGCTGCCAGCAGGTGACCCTGGCGCACCAGCACGGGCGCGCCCTCGCGGCTTGCCAGCACCTCCACGTTCGGCCCGCTGCGCGAGATGCGGGGCGCCCGGATGAAGACCATCTCCAGGTCGCCGCCTTCAAGCCTGGTCGGTTCGGTGATGATTGCCGAGTCGATCTGGCGTCCGTACGCGTTGCGCTCGACGGTGATGTCCATCGCGGCGAGCGAGGCCTGGGGTGGGTTTTCTACGTCGGTGGCAAGCAGGATCGCCCCGGCACAGGTGCCGAAGGTCGGGATCTGCTCGACAAACGTTTGGAGGATGTCGAAGAAGCCGTCGCGTTCAAGATGCCTGAGGAAGGTAGTTGATTCTCCGCCGGGAATGATAAGGCCATCAAGGCCTGCGAGTTCAGCAGGACGCTTGATGAGGCGTGGTTCAGCACCTGCGACGGCGAGGGCGCGCGCATGTGCAGCGTATGCGCCCTGCAGGGCAAGGACTCCAACGATGGGGCTGGTGTTTTCGGTCATGGCTACAGACTCAGTTTACTGCGCGCGTCATGACGTAGCGAACCTCCGGTGCCGAGCGTCTTTGGACGCACGGACAGGACGGTGCACGCGACCGAAATCTTTTTCCCTTGCCTACCAGCCGCGATGCTGCATCATGTCGGCATCGGCAATCATGCCGACGGCGAGACCCTTCATCGCGCCCACGCACTCTTCGCTAGCTTGAGCGAGGATGGCTGGATCGTTGAAGTGGGTCGCCGCGCGAACGATCGCCTTTGCTCTCGACTCGGCCTCCGAGCGTTCAGCCGGATTAAGCGGCTTGCCATCGACCATCGCCACCTGCAGCTTGATGTTGCCTTCCTTCATGAAGATGCCGGAGCCGACGAAGACTGTCTGCGCGCCAAGCTGCATCATCAGCGCGGCGTCAGCAGGCGTCGCGATGCCGCCGGCGGAGAAGTTCGGAACCGGGAGCTCGCCGGTACGCGCGACCATCTGTACCAGCTCAAGTGGAGCGCGCAGGTTCTTCGCAGCGGCGTACAGCTCATGTTCGTCAAGCACGGTAAGCGCACGGATCTCCGAGACGATCTGGCGCATGTGCTTCACTGCGTGGATCACATCGCCCGTACCGGGTTCACCCTTGGTGCGGATCATGGCAGCGCCTTCAGAGATGCGGCGCAGCGCCTCGCCCAGATCCTTGGCTCCGCAGACGAAGGGCGTAGTGAAGGCGTGTTTATCGATGTGGTGCACCTCGTCCGCAGGGGTCAGCACCTCCGACTCGTCGATGAAGTCGACACCCAGCTGCTGCAGAATTTGCGCTTCAACAAAGTGGCCGATGCGCGCCTTCGCCATCACCGGAATCGATACGGCAGCGATGATCTCGCGGATCATGCCCGGGTGCGACATGCGGGCAACTCCGCCTTCAGCACGAATCTGCGCCGGCACCCGCTCAAGCGCCATGACGGCGACGGCTCCGGCCTTCTCGGCGATCACGGCCTGCTCCACGTCAACGACGTCCATAATGACGCCGCCCTTCAGCATCTCGGCTAGCCCGGTCTTCAGGCGAAGGCCTGGTGCGCCGAAGCTCTTGTGTCCATTCATCTCGTGATTTCCCATGGCAGGTCTCTCCCTTGCGGAGTCTTCAGTTTAGCAGTTGCGGCGAGAGGCAGTTGACAAGAGCAAAAGCGTCCTCGTCGCGGACTTCGACCACTTCGCGGGGCGAGGAAGCGGGCGCGCACCAGCTGCATGTGGCGAGTAATGATCGGCGACGCGCGTCCGCGCTTTCACCCCACAAAGCAACACGGGTTCGACGTCAGGACGCTTTTGCCCTCGCCAGCATCTCCGCCGGGATCACCAGGAAAAAGCCCTCGCCGTGCGCAAGCACCGTCCCATCCTCAAGCATCAGGTCTGCCGCGTGGAAGACCTTGCGCCCATCGCGCCGGAGGTGCGTGCCTACCAGCCTCAGCGGCGTCTCAAGCGGCGCCGGGCGCAGGTATTCGATGTTCAGGCTGCGAGTCATCGCAAGCAGGTTGAGCGGACGGTTCAGCTTGCTCATCGCTTCATCAAGCAGCGTTGCGATGATACCGCCGTGGATGTGTCCGGGTGGCCCTTCATAGCGCCGCGTCAGCTTGATCCTGCTGCAGGTGGCCGTGATGGCACCGGCGGCGTCCCTGCCGTCTTCAAAGTGAAGATGTAGACCCTCGGGATTCTGGCTGCCGCAGCCGAAGCAGAAGTTGCCGCGCTGCTTGATCTCCTCGGCCTGTTCGCACGCAACGCCAGATGGAGTGTGATTCGCCTGCACCTTGTCTGCAAGCTCTTCAGCCATTGCACACCTCGAGGATCGATGCACCGAAACGCTCGAGCTTTTCCTGCCCGACGCCCTTGATCTTCAGCAATTGATCGAGCGTCTTCGGTCGTTCAAGAACGATCGAGCGCAGCGTCGAGGTGCCGAGCACGAAGAACTGCGGCAGCCCCATACGCTCGGACTCCGCCTTGCGCCAGGCGCGAAGCTTCTCCTCAAGTTCCAGTTGAATCGGGTCAAGGGCAACGCCTGGATCGACCTCCGCCACGCGCTCCCGCCTGAAGGATGCGGGCGCCTCTGCACGTGCCGTGGTCTGGACCCGGACTGGTGCATCCACGCGAAGAGAGGTCATGGCAACCTTTGTGGTTGGCTCGAAGTCCGACCGCGGGACATCCTCTCGCACCAGCAGGCCTGACCCGCCGCCACGGCACAGCGCGCAGATCTCTGCGCCATATCTTTCCGCTTTGTCCTTGCCGAAGCCGGAGACGTTCAACAGTTCAGAAATAGTCTGCGGCTGGGCCACGGCCAGCGCCAGCAGCGACGCGTCCGAGCACACGATGAAGGCGGGCTTGCCCGTCTTCGCCGCCTCCGCCTTCCTCCAGGCACGCAGGCCCGCTTCAAGCGACCGCTGCGAAGGCGTCAGATCGACGTCGAACGCAGCTGCCTTCCCCTTCAACCTGGTGCGTGTCTTTGCGGAGTTTGCAGAACGCCCCGACCCCTCTCGCAGTACCACGCCAAGTGGCTCGGCAGGCCCAAGCTCGCGCCCTTCGTGCGTCAGCGAAGCGCGCTTGTACGGGATCACCTTGCCTTCCTGGCCAGTGAACGTCGAGCTTTCGATCGAGATCAGCCCTGCCCGCGCAAGGCCGTCGAGCAGCCCCTCGAATTCGTCACGGTCCTTGGTCAGTCCAAGGTCGGTGAAGAGCTTGCCCGTCGCCTTCGACATCCCGTCGAGCGCACGCAGGATCGTGCGCAGGCTGCGATCTTCTTCGCTGCTGGGCGCGACAAAGATTTGTGCTGAGGTTGAAGAGGGACTGCAGAAGTCGCAGTGGCCGCAGGGTTTATGGGCATCAGCAGTGTCGCCGAAGTGACGAATCAGCGCGCCCATTCGGCACTGCTGCGTGGTTGCATAGGCCATCATGCGGTCGATCTGCGACCGCCGGAACTCGACCTGCTGCTCATACCCGGACTGCCACTGCGCGTTGCCGCTGCGCCGGATCGCACCTGCGAAATCGACTGAGGCAGCACCCTGCGCAGCCAGCTTCTCGACCGCGCGGTCAAATGTCTCGGCATCCATCTTCAGCTTGAAGCGCAGGTCATCGGGCTCCTGCGGCTCATCAGTCAGCGCACGTGCCACCCGCATCAGCTCAGTCGCCACCGGGTAGTCACGCTCAAGGAAGAAGTCATGCATCTTGCGATCGGCGAAGCTGAAGAGGAGCACGGTCCGTGAAGGCTCGCCATCCCGTCCTGCGCGGCCGATCTCCTGGTAGTAGGCCTCGACCGATGCTGGCAGGGCGTAGTGCACCACCGTCCGCACATCTGCCTTGTCGATCCCCATCCCGAACGCAATCGTCGCGACCACCACCTCGATCCGCCCCGACTGGAAGTGGCGCTGCACGCGCTCGCGCGTCGCCGGATCGAGCCCGGCGTGGTACGCGGCGGCAGGGAAGCGCTTGCCCAGCTCATGCGCAAGCTCCTCCGCTGCCTTGCGCGAAGGCGCATAGACGATCGCGGGCCGGCGTGCCTTTTGGTCGAGAAACTTTATCGTGAACTCCGACCGCTGCGGCTTGGACAGCTCCACAACCTCGATCGCGAGGTTGTCGCGGCGGAAGCCGTGGATGAACAGCTGCGGCGCCTTCAGGTGCAGCTGCGCGACGATGTCCTTCTGAACAGCAGGCGTGGCTGTGGCGGTCAGCGCGATCACCGGGGCTGGCCGCAAGGCGGGCAGGTACTCGCCCAGCATCCTGTAGTCGGGGCGGAAGTCATGACCCCAGGCCGAGATGCAATGCGCCTCGTCGATCGCGATCAGCGAAGGCTTCTTGCGCGCCAGCATCTCGGGAAAACCGGGCACGCGCATCCTTTCGGGCGCGATGAAGAGGAACTGCAGCTTGCCGTCCAGGTAATCACGGCACGCCTGCCGAGAGTGCTCCCGCGACAGACCGGAGTGAATGCGTGCCACGCGGAGCCCTGCAGCCGTGAGCTTCTGCGCCTGGTCATCCATCAGCGCAATCAGCGGGCTGACCACCAGGCCTGTACCTCCGCGCGCGATCGCCGGCAGCTGGTAGCAGAGGCTCTTCCCGGCGCCGGTCGGCATCACCAGCAGCACGTCGTGCCCGTCGGTCGCGGCACGACACACTGCTTCCTGATTGGCCCGAAAGCCGGAGAAGCCGAACGTGCTTTTGAGCAGATCACCGAGCGCCATCGCGTCTCTATCTTCGCATAGCGTTCGCCTTACGGCGTAAGAAGCGATCACAACCGCGTCTCCACCGCGGAGGAGCAACCACTTCGTGGGATGAGAGCGCTGAGGCGCAGGCGGTCGTAGCTTACAACCTCAAGCTGCGGCCCGCGCAAGTGTTGTCACCCCACGTAGTGGCTTCCGTCTGGCTAAGACGCGCCTGCTGTGACCTTATGCCAGCATGATCTTGTCCGGCGTGATCGGGTACTCGCGGACGCGCTTTCCAGTTGCGTTGTAGATGGCGTTCGCGACCGCTGCCATCGCACCCGTGTTGCCGATCTCGCCGATACCTTTGGCCCCGGTCGGTGCAAACTTCATGTCCGGTACGTTCAGCACCGTGACATCGATCGTCCCGATGTCGGCGTTCACCGGCACATGGTACTCGGCGAGCGATTCATTCACCGTACGACCGTACTTCGGATCGATGTGGGCTTCTTCGTGTAGAGCGAACGAAATGCCCCGTACGACGCCGCCTACCAGCTGGTTCAGCCCGGTCTTGTCGTTCAGCAGCGTACCGATGTCGTAGGTGGCGACAACGCGCCGCACCTTGACCATGTGCGTGTCCCGATCAACAGCCACCTCGGCGAAGACTGCGCCAAAAGACTGAGAGGTCATGGAATCCTTTGCTTCCGACGGCTCCGCCGAACCCATGGCCTCGACTGGCTGGTTGCCGTTGCGCGCAATCAGGGCAGCCAGGTCCTCGGTCTTGGCGGCGTCCTTACGACTGACGAGCTTGCCATCCTTCACGTCAAGGTCGGTCGTGTTAAGCCCGTGGAGAGGCGAGCCCGGATCGGCGATTGCGAGGTCCGCCAGCTTCAGCTTGAGCTGCGCGGTCGCGTCCTGAATGGCGGGCAGCACCGAGGCCGCCGACTGTGATCCGCCCGAGACCGGGGCTTTCGGCAGCGTTGAATCGCCAAGCTTCACCTCGACCAGGGTCGGGTCGATGCCGAGCCCCGCTGCCGCGGTCTGCGCCATGATCGTGTAGGTCCCCGTGCCAAGATCCTGTGACCCGGAAGCCACAAACATCCTGCCGCCGGGCAGCAAGCGCACCACGGCCTGGGCCGCCGACCGGTTAGCCGGGTAGGTCGCAGTCGCCATGCCGTATCCGATCAGCTGGTTGCCTTCGATCTTCTGGCCGACAACGGTCGGGCGCCGGGACCAGCCGAAGCGCTCTGCTGCCTGGGTGTAGGCGTCCTTCAGGTGCTTGTCGGTCCAGGGACGGTCATGGCTCGGATCCTTTTCCGCGTAGTTCACCATGCGCAGCTGCAAGGGGTCCATCTTCAACTTCTCCGCGAGCTCGTCCATGGCGATCTCAAGCACCGCCGTTCCCGGAGCCTCACCAGGCGCGCGCATAAAGGTCGAGACACCAAGATTCACATCGACCAGCTTGACCGAAACCGAGTTGGCCTCGCTCGCGTAGAGCATCTTGGTCGGCCCCTCGGCATGCTCGGTGAAGTCTTCCATTGTTGATGCGTTGATGACCACGTCGTGCTGCATAGCGAGCAGCTTGCCGTCGGCACTCGCGCCCAGCTTGATCTTGTTGATGGTGGCCGGTCGCGCGCCCACTGGTCCAAACATCTGCTCGCGGCCGAGCACCAGCTTGACAGGTTTGCCAGTGACCCGGCTGGCAAGCGCGCAGAGCGGGACATGAGACCACATCGAGCCCTTCGATCCAAAGCCCCCACCGGTGACCGGGCACTGCAGATGGATATAGTCGAGTGGGATGTTGAGCGCCTTCGCGATCGACATCTTGTCACCGGTAATGTACTGGGTGGCGTCGTAGACGTTCAGCTTCTCACCCTCCCACCAGGCGATCGTCGCATGCGGCTCCATCGGATTATGGTTCTGGATGGGCGTGGTGTAGGTCTGCTCGAGCGTGACGCTGGCCTTCGAGAAACCAGCCTGGAGGTCACCCCGATGATTGCCCGCAGGTTCCTTTCCGGCATTCTTCGGCCACCGGGCGTCGGCCGCGCGTGCCTTGAAGTCCAGCTGCGCCGGCTTCACGTCGTACTTGAACTTGAGCAGGCGCGCCGCGAAGGTTGCTTCGTTGAGCGACTTCGCCACCACCACCGCAACCGGCTGCCCGTTGTAGTGAACCTCTTTATCCTGGAGCAAGCTCAGGTTGCGGCGCGCTGGAGGCTGCGGGGGTCCGGCAGCAAGCTTCGGGGCATTGAACGGCGTCATGATGGCGACTACACCGGAGGCCCGGTCCGCCGCCGTACGATCGATCGCTGTGATCGTCCCGCTCGCTGTCGTTGACTGCACGACGTATGCGTAAAGCAGATCAGCCTTCAGGAAGGGCGAAGAGAAGTCACCCGCATACCGTACCTTGCCGCTTACCTTGGCAATACCTTCGTACCGATGATTGAGCTGCTTGACCGGCTTCGGTGCCGTCTCTGATGCCTGCATCATGCCTGTGTCCCTTCGGTCGTACCTTGCGAAGCAAGCGTCAGGGCCCGCACGACTCCCTGCTTGGCAAGCTCTATCTTGAATGTGTTGTGCTCGTATCCCTTGGCGCCGCGCAGCAGAATCTCGGCAGCCTGCTTGAAGGTCTCGGGGCTCGCCGGTTTGCCGACCAACGCCTGCTCAGCTTCGACCATCCGCCAGGGCTTCAAGGCGACGCCGCCGAGCGCAAGCCCTG
Organism: uncultured Acidobacteriaceae bacterium; assembly: GCA_964247475.1. Taxonomy (GTDB): domain Bacteria; phylum Acidobacteriota; class Terriglobia; order Terriglobales; family Acidobacteriaceae; genus Edaphobacter. The sequence continues at coordinate 19,615 of CAXTUS010000024.1, forward strand.
CAGACTTGACGTTGCTCCCCTCCATCTCAAGACCGGCTGCGACCGAGATAAGCGCAAATGCGTAACTCGCACGGTCGCGAGCCTTCAGGTAGTACGCGTTCTTCGCGAACTTCGCGGGCGGCAGGGTGACAGCCACAACCAGCTCTTCCGGCTTCAATGCGGTCTCGACCGCGGGGTTCGTACCAGGCAGCTTGTGGAACTCCGCAAATGGAATCGTTCGCTTGCCCCTAGTCCCTTCGACCTCAACCTTGGCGCCGAGTGCAGCCATTGCCACGCACATGTCTGAAGGATTGGTGGCAATGCAGGTTTCGCTGCTGGTCTCGCCCTTGTCCGTCTGACCGAGAACGGCGTGAATCCGGTTGTACCCCTTGATCGCCGCACAACCTGAACCCGGGACGCGCTTGTTGCATGCCGGAAAGTTGATGTCGGTGAAGTAATAGCACCGGGTGCGCTGAAGCAGATTCCCACCCGTAGTCGCCATGTTCCGCAGCTGCGGCGACGCTCCGCTCAAGAGCGCCTGCGAAAGCAGCGGGTATTGTGTCTTGATGAGCTCATGGTCAGCCAGATCAGAGTTCCGCACCAGCGCACCGACACGAACTCCGCCGTCCGAAGTCGCCGTCACCTGAGCGAGGGCAAGGTGGTTGATATCGACCAGCGTCGTCGGTGATTCAACGCCGTACTTCATCAGATCCACCAGGTTCGTACCGCCGGCGAGGAACTTTGCGCCTTGTGCCGCTCCAGCCTTCAATGCGGCTGAGGACTCACTGGCTCTTTCGTAGTTGAACGGGTTCATGCTGAAATACCTCTCGCGACCGCGCGCACGGCAGCCACAATGTTCGGGTATGCGCCACAGCGACAGATATTGCCGCTCATGCGCTCCTTGATCTCGTCATCGGTCAGCTCGGGGTTAGAGGTGTGACCGGTGTGCAGGCTGACGATCGAGAGTGCGCCCTTCTTGTGCTCTTCGATCGCGGCGACAGCGGAGCAGATCTGCCCCGGCGTGCAATAACCGCACTGGTAGCCATCATGCTCCAGGAACGCGGCCTGCATCGGATGCAGATCACCGACCTCCTTCGGCTCTGCCACCTTCGCCAGACCCTCGATCGTCGTGATCTGCGTTCCCTCCGCTGCGAAGGCAAGAGTAAGGCAGGAGTTGACGCGGCGACCATCCACCAGCACCGTGCACGCCCCGCACTGGCCGTGGTCGCAGCCCTTTTTGCTGCCAGTCAGGTCCATATGTTCGCGCAGCGCATCGAGCAGGGAAGTGCGGCTATCGAGCGTCAACGTTGCCGACTTGCCGTTCACCTGGAGGGTGATCGCCTTCTGGTTGGCTGCCTGAGCGGGCGCCGCCGCCGCCGCACTCGGCAGCCCGATCGCGCCTGCCGCCGACAGTGCGGAGGCAGTCTGCAGGAAGCGCCTGCGACTCAACTCGAAGTGCAGATGCTGCTGATCAAATCTCTCATTCTGTTCGGACTCGTCGAGCTCCACCTGCTCGAGTTCACTACACACCGGTACACTCATGCGTCATCCTTTAGCCGCCTCATTAATGCTGCAGACAAGATGTAGACGGGTGCACTCAGGCGAAAGATGCATGCACGTCACGGGCCGTATTCCCGGTGCATGAATCAGGACGGAACGAATCGTCCAGGCCTAACGGTTGACGTCTTCATCGCACGCGGCGCCCACGAGAAACGGAGGCGTCCGAGACCTTTGGCTCATCTTCATGGTTTCCGCGCGCTCGCAAAACCAGTTCAGAGAAGGCGCTCTGCCGACGGGAGGCTTCCGCTCAGAACGCGTCAGCCGAGCCGCCCCGGGGTGAGACCGAGCCGCCCCAGGGTGAGACCGCGCCGCCCAGGGCTACCGGGCACTAGGGCATACAGGACCGCTTTCTGACAGCTGAAGAGCGCTTCCTTGAGGAGGGGACCCGGCGCGTAAACGCTTGTGAGCCTGCGACCTTTGGGCTGGATGCTGATCGAAATCAGGAGACGCCTGGCTCTAGCTCTTATCAGGGATCACCGACATCAGGTGCGCATGAATAATGAAGCGAAGCGGTGCCGCGCCAATGAAGTTGAAGGGGTAGCAGGTGATGATCGTCAGCTCCGGCCGCGACCTGACATCGAGCACTTCTACCTGTTCCGGCTTCACGATCTCCGTGGTGTCCACCTGGTAGTGATACACCCCGCTCGCGTCGGCCAGCCGTATGTCCATCCTCGGCTGGATGCGGCGCAGCGGCCTGAAGTACGTGTCACGATGTCCCGCGATACCAACGTTGCCAAGACCCCCGAAGCCTACCGTTCCCGGGACGTGCCCCACGCCATGCAGAAGACTCTTTGTCTCGTAATCCGAGAGCACAGGAACCGAGAGCCCAAGCTGCCGAATCTCCATGCGGCCGATGACATCAGCTGTTGCAGCTGTTCCGGTTGCAGAGTCGCCCGGTCCGGGATCGACCTTGATCCTGGTCTCCCCATCCTGCGATCGCTGCGGGCTCCGCATCAGCAGGAGATCGGCCGCACGTTCAGAAGCGCGCGCCTCGAGGTGCACGTCAGAGAGGTAGAACAGGCACGAAACCCCTAAGACCAGAAGCAGGAGTTCCGTGCCTTTCAGCCAGCGTTGTTGCTGTTTCATGATCCTGACCCTGGTTTCTTCGCGACCGAGCTAGGCTGTACGACCGACCCAGGCTGTACAAGTGACCGAAGCTGCACGACCGACCCAGGCTGTACGGCCGACCTGCTGAAAGCCCAATTTAGGCTGCGCTCCGGCTGCGCTTCAGGCGGATTCCGGCAGCAGCCGCCAGGGACAGCAGCCCGGCCAGCATGATCACAGGCTCATTGCCTGCAGTGTGTGGCAGGGTCTTGATGACCGGCTTGTGATGAACGGCGGCCGGACGATGCTCCGGCAGAGCAGGCTGCTCGACGCTTGCCACCTGGTTAGCAGGAGGCTGCGCGGCCGCGGGCTGAACCGGGGTCGCCGGAGCCTGGGCGGCCTGTGCAGTCTGGTCAGGGTAGGAGACCGGCGTCGGAGCCGGTGCCTCGTACTTCTTCGCAGCAAGTGCCGGGGTCTTGTTGTCCGGACCGGCGGTAGTCATTGAGAGCAGCCACAGGTTTACCTCGCGCATATCGTCGCGCGAGAGCCCGGTCTTGCTCTTCAGCTTTGAAGCATCGTAGTCCACGGCGACGATCTTCGCGGTGTTGTTCTGAGCAAGCTCAGCAGCCTGTGCCTTGGGGTAGACGAAGTCGAGCGTGGCGCCTGGACCGAAGACAAAGCCGCGAATGGTTGGCTTCCCGCTCAGCCCTTTGTTCCACATCACCGGCCCTACCTCGCGGTGTTCAGCGGAGCTGAGCGCGGGGATCGCGAGAAAGATATAGTGTCCCTGCTTCACCGGCCCGTCTACGCGGACGATGATGCGGTCGTCCAGCAGAGCGTCGACAACCTGCAGCGTGTACGTCCCCTCGGACAGGGTCTGATCGGGGATGCTGGTGCTGTGAGTAAGAGTGAAGGTGGCGGTCTGGTTCGTGAACCGGGAGTTGGGCCCGTCAGCACGCGCGCTGAGCGTACCGATCAGTGCACCTGCAAGGACGAGTAGCGTTCTGATCTTCATCGTAGCTCCTGGAATGGTCGGGTTGGGAGTGCGGTAATAAGTACCTTGGATGGTCCGGCCTACTACATGGTCCTTGGCGGCAGGGTGGACAGCTGGAACATGACTCGGTGGATCGGGTGCATCGGTGACTATGTGGATTGGTGGATCAATGTAGCAGCACATCCATGCATCAACACATCAGTGTTTACGCGCATTGCGCGAGGATCTGTCGGCGAGCGCCAGAATGCGACAAGAGGTAGGACGTGGTATGTGTAAGGTCAGGATGGTTCGCCCGCCGGGTTAGGCTAAAGTCTTCGGTAACTCCACGTAACCAGATTCTCGGTGACTTAGCGGGAGTATCGCCCGCCGTGCGCGACGGGGTGCAAGGCGCATCTGGGCTCTGTGCGGCTGCCCTTTAGCTCCCATAGCGTGGAGGTGTGCCCCTTTGCAACTGGTTCATGTAGCAACTGTTCACCCATTACCGTTGATCTGGTGAACAGCAACAGACCTCCATGCGCTGTAAGGGGAGGGATCTTCCTCGACCCCCCGGGGGCCAAAGCTCACTATCTTCGAAGACCAGAGCTCGGGTTAGAATGAAGCGAAGATTGCGAGGTAGTTTGAAGCTTCACACCAGGACAATCCGGCCGAAGGCAGCAAGCTTGCTTGAGGCTTCCAGCCCTGGGCCGCGCACCTCTGCAGGCCGGTTCCTGATCGTGCTCTGGAGTCTGCTCCTGGCATTGATGCCGGTGACGGAACACTTCTGGACCTTTGATCGCTTCCTGCACGGTGGCAGCCAGGACTTTGAGTTGAGCCTGCTGCTGACCATCACGATCTTATGCCTCGTCCTGTTGCTTGCGCAAAATGCCAGGCTCTGCCTGTCCCTGATCCTTGCCATGCGGCGCTGGCTTCGGTGTGCCTTCGATCGCGAAGACACGCCAGCCAGCATGCTCCGCGAATGGCAAGCAAGCAGGGGTGAAGAGAGTGCGCGCACGATCTCCGCAAGCAGCTTTGTGCTGCCCCTGCGTCTCTGAGAGCGGTATCGGGAAACCTCCAGGCCCTGGCTCGTTCTGAGCCGCTTGCGTTCCACGCCTCCCCCGCCAGCTTTCGGAGTCAATGATGAAAAAGTCTGAAGTAATCCAGGCCTGGGGCTCGATCCTCAGCGGTCGTGCACCCTCTCTGTCCATCGAAATCACCAAGGAATGCCCCTTGCGCTGCCCCGGCTGCTACGCCTTCGACGCAGCTCACCTGGGCGGTGGCACCGAGTTGCGTCAGCTTTCTGACTTCAAAGGAGAGGAGCTCGTGCGTCGCGTGCTCGCGGTGGTCGACGAGCGCAAGCCGCTGCACGTCTCCCTGGTGGGTGGAGACCCGATGGTGCGCTACCGTGAGCTCGACCAGCTGTTGCCGCAGCTTGAAGCGCGCGGCATCCACACCCAGGTGGTGACAAGTGCATTTCGCGTGATCCCGCCCGAGTGGAGGCAGTACGGGAAACTGAATGTCGTGGTGTCGATCGATGGGCTGCAGCCGGAGCACGACGCCCGCCGCAAGCCGGCGACCTACGAGCGGATCCTCAAGAGCATCGCCGGTGCGAAGGTGACGATCCATTCGACCATCACGTCGCAGATCGCCGACAGGCCCGGATACCTTGATGAATTTCTCGCCTTCTGGAGCAGCCGGCCGGAGATCGCGAAGGTGTGGTTCAGCCTGTTCACGCCACAGCGCGGCGCCAACGATCCTGAGATCCTGAGCGCGCAGCAGAGGCAATCGGTCATCGCTGATCTTCGCACGCTGCGAAAGAAGTATCCCGTTCTCGACATGCACGATATCGTGATCGACGAGATAGCCACACCGCCCAAAAACCCTGGCGACTGCATCTTTGCCCGTACCACCGAGACGATCTCTGCCGACCTCACAACACAGATCACTCCCTGCCAGTTCGGCGGGGATCCGGATTGTGAGCAGTGCGGCTGCATCGCCTCGATGGGGCTTGCGGCTGTGGGACACTTCAAGGTTGCGGGTCCGCTTACCGCTGGTCACCTCTTCAAAGCTTCAGATAGAGTGGGCAGGTTGGTTGGCCGGCTCAGGAATCGTCCTGCGCCCAGGCTTGCGGTGCGGCAACGGGCCGAGCAGGGGTTTTCGCAGTTTCCTATCCTGAAGTGAACCTTCGCCTGAAGCGGGCCGCCTTGGCCTTAGCCGGCAGCACAGAGCACAGCAAAGACGCTGAAAGGGACACGACGATGTTCAACAAGCTTGATTGCACGGAAGCCGGGTTGAGGCGCGATCTGGTGCGCTTCAGCAAGTGGGTTCATCGGCTTGGCCATACGCCGGGAACCTCAGGCAATCTCTCGGTACGGCTTGATCAGCGGCGCCTGCTGGTCACGCCGACCGGAATGAGCAAGGGCCTGCTCAGGCCTGAAGACATGGTCGTCGTCGACCTGTGCGGACGCCTGCTCGAAGGCACGCGCAAGGTGACCAGCGAGGTCAGCATGCACCTCGCCATCTACCAGCAGCGACCGGATGTGTGCGCTGTGCTGCACGCGCATCCTCCGGTCGCGACGGCCTTTGCCTGTTCCGGCCGGGCGCTTGACGAGATGCTCTGCCAGGAGGCGGTGATGACGCTCGGCGTGGTGCCGCTGGCACCGTATGCGACGACCGGGACGGATGAGGTTGCGGCAAGCCTGGTGCCTCACATCGGAGGCCACGACGGCATCCTGCTGGCAAACCACGGCGCGGTGAGCTATGGCCGGACGCTGCTCGAGGCCTTTCAGAGGATGGAGACGATCGAGCACATCGCGCAGGTCAGCCTGGTGGCGCATCAACTGGGCTCAGCGGCCCCTTTGACCGCACTCCAGGTAGAACATCTGCATGCGGCGAAGGCAAAGTACCTGCGCAACGCGGAGCTGCCTGTGGTCGCGGTAGCCGCGCTCGAAGAAGTTCACTGAACAGGTGCCGGGCGGCGGCAGGTTAGCAACCGGACGGCGGCAGGTTAGCAACCGGACGGCGGCAGGTTAGCGGCGAGACGGCGACAGGATAGCGGCGGGACGGCGACAGGACGGCGGCCGGGCTGTATGCTCCTTCTGGGTTCGCACCGCTCACCTGCGCGTGCTGTAGGGAGCCGAGGAGAAGTTACGATGAACAAGCGGGAGTTCCTGATTAAGTCCAGCGCCGCAGCTGCCGGAGTCCTGATGTCGAACCATGCCCTTGCTTCAGAAGCCCTCGCCCAGACCACACCTGAGAGCCGCAAGAACTGGGCCGGGAACCTGACCTACAGCACCAATCACCTGGACGTGGCAAAGAGCGTCGCCGAAGTGCAGAAGGTCGTGCGGGAGCAAGCCCGTGTGAAGCCGCTCGGAGCAAGGCACTCCTTCAACAACATCGCCGACTCGACCCATGAGCAGCTCTCGTTGAAGCCGATGGAGGCGATGACGCTTGATGCTGCGAAGAAGACCGTAACCGTGGATGCTGGCGTGACCTACGGCAGGCTTGCTCCGTATCTTGAGAAGCAAGGCTGCGCCGTGCACAACCTGGCTTCGCTGCCGCATATCTCGGTTGTGGGCGCGTGCGCGACAGGGACCCATGGGTCAGGTACAGGCAACGGCAATCTTTCCTCTGCGGTGCGGGCGTTTGAGATGGTCACTGCCGACGGTCAGGTAGTGACCCTGTCGCGGGAGGCACTGGGAGACAGCTTTGACGGCGTGGTCATCGGTTTGGGCGCACTGGGGGTCATCACGCGCATCACGCTCGCCGTGCAGCCAACCTTTCAGGTAGCGCAGACCGTCTATGAAGACCTTTCCTTCAACCAGCTGGAGCATCACCTGGAAGAGATCTTTACAAGCGGCTACAGCGTGAGCCTGTTTACCGACTGGCAGAATCACCGTGCGACCCAGGCCTGGGTCAAGTCGAAGGTAAACGTCGGCGAGACCCACAAGGCGCCTGCGGAGTTCTTCGGGGCGAAGGCCGCTACCCGTAAGCTGCATCCTCTGGCTGGCCACGATGCCACCCCCTGCACCGAGCAGATGGGAATCCCTGGGCCATGGTTCGAGCGCCTGCCGCACTTCCGGATGGAGTTCACGCCAAGCAGCGGGCAGGAATTGCAGACCGAGTATTACGTTCCGATCGAGCATGGCTACAAGGCGATCATGGCGGTCGAGGAGCTGCGCAACCAGATCACGCCGCACCTGTTTGTGACCGAGTTCCGGACGATTGCCGCGGATGATCTTTGGTTAAGCCCCTGCTACCGGCAGACCTCGATGACGCTGCACTTCACCTGGAAGCCGGAGTGGGACCAGGTGAAGGAGGTGTTGCCGCTGATCGAAGCCAGGCTTGAGCCATTCGCCTTCCGCCCACATTGGGCGAAGCTGTTCGTGCTCGACCCGAAGGTGCTTGCGTCGCGTTACGCCCGGCTGCCGGAGTACCGTCAGCTCCTGGCGAAGTACGACCCCAGGGGCAAGTTCCGGAACGCGTTCCTTGATCGCAACGTGTACCCGGCCTGAGCCCAGGGCTCGCAGGACGATGCGAAGACCACTGCGTCCTGATCGCGGACGGCGACCACTTGGCGGGGCGAGGGTCAGGCAGTCAGGCCGCAGTTGCTCTGGATACTTCAGCTCAGCGCGAGCGAGTTCAGGTAGGCCGCAACCATTCTCTGCAGCTCAGGTTCGAGGTTATGTCGCGCTGCGACAGGGTCCGCTGATTCGAGCATACGGCGGCTGGTTCCGGCCATGACCGCGAAGAGCATCGACGCCGCAGCTTCAGGTTCCGCGTTGAACCGGTCCGGAGAGCTGTGCAGCATTGCAGCAATCGCTTCGACAGACTGCCGGCCCATGCTGCGAGCGATGGCTGCGCCTTCAAGGTCGTCACTGATGCGATAGAGCGCAAGGCTCATCTCGATGTGCTCGAACTTGGCTTCGAGGAACTCAGCGACGAGCGAAGATCCCATCGCCCGCAGGGGCTTGCCGTGAAGGCGTGCGCAGGTGCTGCTCACCGCACCGTAGACGCGTTCAAGGTGGGCTCGCAATGCCGCTTGCAACAGGGAGCTCTTGTTGGGGAAGTACTGGTAGAGGCTTCCGACCGAGACCCCGGCGCGCGCGGCGACCTTCGAAGTGGTCAGCAGCCCCCGACCGTCGCGCAGCAAAACCTGAATCGTCGCCTCGATGATGGCTTCCACGCTTGCAGTGGAACGCGCCTGAACCGGCTGTTTGCGCGGCTTCAGGGGTGGTCTGGTTAGGGTGGGCAAATGCGAACTCCTGTCGATGGTCCGGCTTCATCGAATAGCCAGCATGCAGGGAGCCGGCGGACAGCCTGAGCGCTGACCGCTTCCGTCCCGGCGTGCTGAACCTATCTTCTCGTACTCGGAGACCAGCGATCATGTCCAGCTCTACAAATCTTGGCGGCACCTTTACGCTTCCCGGCACTGAAATCACGCTTCACCGCATCGGCTACGGCGCCATGCAGCTCGCAGGACCACACGTGTGGGGGCCTCCGCGCGACCGGCCCGCGGCCATTGCCGTACTGCGTGAGGCCATCGCTTCCGGAGTCAATCACATCGACACCTCTGACTTCTATGGCCCCCATGTGACCAACCAGATCATCCGCGAGGCGCTTCATCCTTATCCGGCCAGCCTCACCATCGTGACCAAGATCGCTTACCGCCGCGGCGAAGACAGTACCTGGATCCCTGCACGCTCGCCGGCCGAGCTCACCTTGGCAGTTGAAGACAACCTTCGCAATCTGGCACTCGACACGCTGGACGTGGTGAACCTGCGCTTCGGCAGCGCGACCGGACCAGATCAGACCTCCGTCGCTCCCGAGGTAGAGGCGCTCGCCAGGCTTCAGCAGCGTGGGTTGGTCCGTCATATCGGGCTCAGCACCATCAGCGAGCAACAGTACGAGGAGGCGCGTGCCATCGCGCCCGTGGTGTGCGTGCAGAACCTCTATAACGTCGCAAACCGCGAAGATGACCGCCTCATCGACCGGCTCGCCGCCGACGGTGTGGCGTACGTGCCCTACTTCCCGCTTGGCGGTTTTACGCCGCTGCAGTCAGGTGTTCTCGATGAAGTTGCGGCCACCCTTGGCGCAACGCCGATGCAGGTGGCGCTCGCCTGGCTGCTCGAGCGTTCACCCAATATCCTGCTGATACCGGGAACGTCGTCGATCGATCACCTGCGCGAGAACCTAGCCGTTGCGAAGCTGACACTGCCGGTCGAGGCGATCGAAAAGCTGAATGGACTCGGAGCGGCGATCAAGGCCTAGGCAACCGCGTCCAGGTCGCGGCTCGGTGGCCACATCATGGGGCATCCGCTTCGCGCAGCCACGACCGCGAGGTCGATATCCTATAAAGTGGTCCCTGTCCGCGATCAGGACGCCCTGGATGCTGCCTGTTCCTCAGATCCTCAAATAAATGCGCTTTCGATAGAGCGGAACCACCAGCAGGATGCAGACGGCGAGATAGACCAGTGAGTAGATCAGGGAAGACCAGGCCGGAGCCGGGAACAGGCTCACAATTGCCTGGTAAGCAGCGGCCTTCAGCGAAAGTCCCGAGGGAAGCTTGATCGTGCGGATCACGCCGTCGCCAAGCTCCGACACCAGGTAGGCGAGGATGGAGTTAGTGCCGAGAACAAGCAGGGGCTTGTAGAGCCACGGGTGATGAGAGTGACCATCGGGTGAGGCCTCGGGGGATTCACTGTCGGTCGCCGGACGGCCGACGCGCAGCATGTCGACCACGTAGATGGAAGCCGCGAGCAGCAGCAGGCTCCAGCCTCCGGCAAAGAGCGAGAAGGAGCTGGTCCAAAGCTTCTTGTTGATGGGGAAGAAGGGGTGCCAGGCGAGCGCGATGCCGAGAAAGACGGCGCCGCACACGGCGAGCATGGCAGCCTTGCGGCCGGTTGAGTTGCGGGTGCGCAGCCAAAGTCCGGCAAGCATGCCGAAGAGTGCGGTGGCGACTGACGGGATCGTGGAAAGCAGGCCTTCAGGGTCACGCGTGTGTTCATACAGGTGGGCCGGGCTGAAGATCTGGCGGTCGAGCCATGCCGTCAGGTCACCATCCGGATGATTGATGATGACGTCGTGCGTGGGCACGCCATAGCCGGGAACCGACACGAAGCGCATCAGCGCCCAGTAGCTGACCAGGCACAGAATGGCGATCACCACCTTGTCCCGCCAGCCGGGCGAGATGAGGTAGAGTGAGGCCACCACCAGGTAGCAGATGCCGATGCGCGGCAAAACGCCGTAGTAGCGCGCGGTGGCCATGTGGAAGAGCGGAAAGTTGTTGACCACGAAGCCGAGGAAGATGAGGACGGCGGCGCGGCGGAGGGTGTGCAGAAAGAGCTCCTGGCGGGTAGCTCCACGCGCGAGACGCGAAGCCGTCGAGAGGACGGTCGAAAGGCCAATCAGCAGCAGAAAGGTAGGAAAGACGAGATCCGTCGGGGTGAAGCCGTTCCAAAGCGCGTGCTGGAGCGGATGAAAGGCCTGTGAGCTCATTTGGTCGTTGACGATGATCATGAACGCGAGCGTAAGGCCGCGGAGAACGTCGATCGAAAGCAGGCGCTGAGGCTTCACGAGCGTGCGCGGGGCGTTGCCGATTACGTCCTGGTCGAGGGTGCGGGCGAAGTCAGGGTCCTGGTGTTTCGCGGCCAGAGTGGGGTTCGGGGTCATCGTGTCTCCTGCGGCTGATGGGAAGGATTTCGATCGGCGGATAAGGGGTTGAGCTTGAGCCTGCGTGCAATGGCCAGCGAGAGAGCGTAGGTGTCGCCGGTCGGTTCAGCGGCGAAGTGCTGTGTGGACTGGTTCCAGGTGTCCCCGAGAGCATACCAGTCAATCGCGGCGGGTGGCTTGCCGGTCGCGAGCGACTGATCGAGTGAGTCGAAGAAGAGCTTCCAGCGCGGCGCGTAGTAGGTGCGGAGCAGGCCGGCCCAGTCGCGATTGCCGTACTCGTGCAGATCGGCGGATGCAGTGCGGTCGCCCCAGGTAGTAAGGATCGAGTGCGCGTCGTACTCGATCGGCTTCAAGTCCGCCGGAGTCTTCGCCCATCCGGGCAGGTAGCTGAACCAGCGGCCAAGCAGAAAGTACTCGTTCGACGCGAGCAGGGTGTCAAGCGCCTGCATGTTGTCCATCCACTCCGCCGTGAGGTCGTGGAAGGCGGTGCGGTCTTGTTTGCCGAAGGCGGTGTTGATGAGCGGAAGCAGGCGGCGGGCGTCGTTGGCGAGCACCTGTCGGGTCACATCGGCCAGATCGTAACGGTAGCTTGCGGTTTTGCGGAGTGCGGGTTGGACCTCGAGCAACTCGGTGAGCGCCGGCTTCAAGGCTTCAGGGTCGTAGCGCAGGACGTCCGGCGCCCAGTGGCCGGTGCGGGTAGCGGTGAGCGAAGGCTGGGCGTTGAAGATCGACTCGTGCGCTGCGTCGCGTTCGCCATGGCCCGTGACGCCATCAGCGCGGTAGCCATAGATGGTCCGGGCGATGAGGTCCCATGCGCGGGCGGCGTGCGGGTCGGCTTGGGCCGCGGCGGGAGAGATGTTGTAGCGGCGGCGGGCATAGTCGGCGGCGAAGGCCTTGAGGTTGACGGCGTCCGGGTGCCAGGCCATCTCGGTGTAGAGGTCGTAGGCAAACGGGTTGGTGTCGAGGCCTTCAGTAAACAGGGCGGTGCCTGCGAGATGCGTGTCTGGCGCGTGCGCTGCTGCTGGCATGCGATTGGCGTAGTCGAAGAGCGGGGCGCCGGTGGTGGTGCGTCCGCCGAACTCCCAAAGGCCGCCGAAGAGCCAGCGTGCACCCTTGAAGTCCTGCTCGCGGTGGTCGCGCGGGATCCGCCCCTGTTCGATGTCGGCGACGAGGATCTTGCTGCGGTCGACGGCGTCAATCAGCTCTTTACGCGGGTTATCCTGCCACGCCATCATGAACCAGAGAGCGTTCGGATGGGCCGCGTTCAGCGCGCGCTGGATGGCGAGGGCACCGGCGCCAACGGGCACGTCGCCCGAGACGCCTCCCTCCTGGAAGGTCTCCATGTCGTAAAGGGTGGAGTCGCCGAAGAGAGCCTTCTGATGGCTGTAGAAGCTGGCCGCGAGGCGCGCGAAGGCAGGGTCGCGGGGGTCAAGCCAGCCAGGGCGTTCAAAGCCGTTCCAGGGGTCAGTCTGGACGACCACATGGGCTCCCCCCGGTACATGCTTGGCGAAGTCATCTGGCACGACGCCCCAGAAGCCCGGCAGCACGGGCGTGATGCCGAGGCTGCGAAGGTGGTCGATGATCTGGCGTGCGGAGCGCGCGCGCTGCTGCATCAGGTCGAGCGAGATGGGCTCGATGAAGCAGCACATGTTGCCCATCCACTGCCAGTTCTGATGGGCGGGCTGGGTGATCCACTTGCGGATATCGGGGTCGGTGTAGCCGTTGTCTAAGAACGCCTGGTAGACGGCAAGGTCGTTGCCACGCTGGATCAGGATAGCGTTGAAGCCGGAAAGAGCGAGGATGTCGATCTCGTGGACCCAGCGGTCGTAAGACCAGTACGGAGTGGTGTAGCCGTCGGTGTTTTCGTTGAGCGCGTAGCGAAAGGGATAGAGCGCTGGCTTGAGGATGGGGGCAGTGGGCGCCGGCAGTACGAGTCCAGGGGCGCCCAGCTGGCTGCCATTGGTTGAAACATTGAGGTGCGCGGTGTACTTCAGGTACCAGTTGACGCCGTAAAGCAGCGTCGGGAGGGTGGCGGCCTGGACATGGATGTTGCCGCGCGTACCCGAGATCGAAAACCCGTCCGGTTTGCCGGCGTAGTCTGCGGCCTTGAGGGTGAGGTGGATCTGTGGCGCGAGGTGAGGCATGACGCGCGTCAGGACGGCTTCGGCGGGCGCTGCCGGGGACTGTGCGTGAAGCTGGGTGAGAAACGCCGCCATCAGGATGAGGAGCTGCTTGCGCATGCAGACCAATGTATACGAAGAGCAAAGGCGTCCCAACGCCAGGCGGGTGCCACTCGCGCGGTGAATCGGGCCCCGCATGGCCGGTGGCGCGAAGCTTGACCCGCCACGCAGCGGACGCCGTCCAGCACGCAGTGGTCGACGTCCAACACGCAGTGGTCACTGTCCAAGATGCAGTGGTGGCCGTCCAACACGCAGTGGTCACCGTCCAACACGCAGTGGTCACTGTCCAAGATGAGGACGCCTTTGCCTGTCCTTTGATAGTCTTACCCTGCACTCTGAAACCGATTCCAGTCGTTCCGCAGAAAGAGATCCCGATGCCCTCTCGCCGCCACTTCATTCAAGGTTCCGCAGGCTTGTGTGCCGCCGCCTGGTTGACATCAAATACTGCCTTCGCAACGTCCGGCGAGCCGCAAGAAGACGTCTTGAAGTGGGTCGATCCCCGCATCGGCACAGGCGGCCATGGCCACTGCTATCCCGGCGCTTCCGTGCCTTTCGGTGCAGTGCAGCTAAGCCCCGACACCTTCAACGACGGTTGGGACTGGTGCTCGGGCTACCACGTCTCCGATACCTCGATCATGGGCTTCAGCCACACCCACCTGAGCGGCACCGGCTGCGGCGACCTGCTGGACTTCCTGGTCATGGCAGGTACCGGCAAGGCGAAGCTTGTGCCGGGCACAAGGGAGAATCCGGAGGCAGGCTACCGTTCACGCTTCAGCCATGACGATGAAGTCGCCACACCAGGCTTCTACTCCGTGATGCTGAAGGACTACAAGGTGAAGGCAGAGCTGACGGCGACCGAGCGCGCCGGGCTGCACCGGTACACCTTCCCCGCGAGCGATGAGGCTTACCTGATCGTCGACCTGCAGCATGGCTATGCAGATAACGGCAAGCCAAGTGTAGTGAGTGCGGAGCTGATGCAACCGGCGAAGGACATGCTTGCAGGCGGCCGCATCACCAAGGCCTGGGGCAACGGGCGGCACGTGTACTTCACCATGCAGGTCTCGAAGCAGCCCACACGCGTCGTCTTCTACCAGGATGACCAGGAGATCGCGGCGCCCGCGGCCGCTGGGCTCACAGGCAAGAACCTGAAGTGCGTCCTGTATTTCAAAACGAAGGAACAGGAGGCGATCCTGGTGAAGACCGGGATCAGTGGCGTAAGCGCCGCCGCCGCAGGCAAGAATCTTAAGGCCGAGATCAGCGGCTGGGACTTCGACAAGGTGCGTGGCGACGCGCGTGCGAAGTGGACGCAGCAGATCGGCAAGATCCAGGTCAAGACCGCAAACGATGAACACCGGAAGGTCTTCTATGCTGCGCTCTACCACATGTCGCTCGGGCCGACGCTGTTCGATGATGTCGACGGCACCTACCGCGGCATGGACGGACAGCCGCATACCTTGAAGGCTGGCCAGCATAACTACACGACCTTCTCCTGCTGGGATACCTACCGTGCGGCGCACCCGGCGTACACCCTGATCGAGCGCGAGCGTGTGCCTGACCTTGCGAACACGCTCATCCGTATGTCTGAAGAAAGCCCGGCCGGGATGCCGGTGTGGCCCCTGCAGGGCACCGAGACCGGCACGATGACGGGCTATCACAGCGCCGCGATCATCTCCGAGGCGATCAACAAGGGCATCCCCGGGATCGATGAGGAGGCTGCGTACAAGGTGATGATGAAGCGCGCGATGAAGGACAACTATCGCGGGCTCGACTTCTATCGCACGCTGAAGTACATCCCGGCAGACAAGGAAGAAGAATCGGTCTCGAAGACCTTCGAGTATGCCTATGACGACTGGGCCATCGCGCACGTAGCCAAGAAGCTCGGCAGGACGGACGACGCTGCGATGTTGAGCGAGCGTTCAAAGAACTACCGGAACTACTTCGATCCGACGACCAAGTTCATGCGGCCCAAGCTCGCAGACGGGCAGTTCACGTCGCCATTCAACCCGATCGATCTTGGCCACTCAAAGAAGTGGCGCGACTACACCGAGTCAAACGCCTGGCAGACGACCTTCGCGGTGCAGCATGATCCCGCAGGCCTGATCGCGTTGTTCGGGGGCCGCGAACCGTTCGTGGCGAAGCTCGATGAGCTCTTCACCACCGCCTCGACGCTGCCCGAGGATGCGCCGCCCGACATCGCCGGCCTGGTAGGGCAGTATGCGCATGGCAACGAGCCCTCGCACCACATTGCGTACCTGTACGTCTATGCGGGCGTGCCGCACAAGACCCAGTCACGTGTGCGCAGCCTGATGGAGACCATGTACTCGGCCAAGCCGGACGGCATGCAGGGCAACGAGGATGTCGGCCAGATGTCGGCGTGGTTCCTGCTCAGCTCGCTCGGTTTTTATCCGGTCGATGCGGTCAGCGGCAACTATATCCTCGGCTCACCTTTGTTTGAAGGTGCAACGGTTGACCTCGGCGGCGGCAAGAAGCTCGAGATCGAGGTGAAGCGCAGTGACCCGTCGCACGCCTACATCCAGGCCTTCAGTCTGAACGGCAAGCCGCAGCAGAGGGCGTGGTTCAATCATCGCGAGATCGCCGGCGGCGGCAGGCTGAGCTTCCAAATGGGTCCCGCGCCTAACGAGGAGTTCGGCAAGGCGGAGGGTGTGGTGCCGCCTTCGATGGTGCTCTAGCTCTCTCCCGCGTAACCACAGAAGACCGCGCCTACTGGTTGGCTTGAATGACCATGTGGGCGTGGTCTTCTTTTTGCTTGTGCATGGCCGCTTCAAGCGCCAGGAAGCGCCGGCTGGCGGCATCTGCCTTCGGCTTGTCGCCAAGCGCGCGCCAGGCCTGCGCATAAAGCTGCTGAACGCTGGGCTCGTCGGGCGCCAGCTTCTCAGCGGCCTCGAGATCGGGGATCGCGTCCTTGGCATGGCCGGTGCGGATCAGCAGCCGGGCACGTTCGGCACGTGCCTGGGCGAGATCAGGACATGCGGCGAGCGCCGTCTTAAGCTCGCGGCCGGCGATATCAGGCTCTACGCCAAGCTCATCCAATGAGTTCGCCAGCTTCCAGTGCGCGGCGCAGTTCGCGGGCTCGCGTGCAGTCAGCAGCCCAAGCTGCTCGCGCGCGTGGGTCCAGTCGCCGGTGTGCCAGTAGGCGTCTGCCAGGTGCTCAAGCGGTGTCGGGTCATCGCCCGCTGCCGCGATCGCCTGCTTGTAGGCAGCGACCGCGCCCGAGGTGTTCTGCATGCTCTCCATCACCTCGCCCTCCATGATGTGCGCGATGGCGGTGTTGGGATCGAGCTTCTGCACCTGGGCAAAGGCCTGCTCCGAAAGCTGAAGATGCAGCTTGCCGCTCAGGTACCAGGCCTGCTGGTCCTTTGGGTCAGCCGCCAGCAGCGTATTCAACTGCACGACCGCTTCGTCCGGCTTGTTCAGTGCAAGCAGCGTTCGAACCAGCGACATCCGTGCGAAGTGATCCTCAGGCAGAGCCTGTACCGCGGTTTGAAGCGGGCCCAGCGCCTGCTGGTACTGGCCCTGCTCAAGGTAGCTCGCGCCGAGGATCATGCTCGCGGGCGCCATATCCGGCTTCAGCGTAAGACCTTTTAGAAGCATGTCGATGGCTTCAGGGAAGCGGTTCAGATTGAAGAGCAGCCGGCCCAGGTTGTTGTACGCGGGCGCGAGATCAGGGGCAAGCGCGATGATCCTGCGGTAGTCGCGCACGGCGGCCTCAGGCTGGTTGGCTGCGGCCGCCTGCTGGGCCTGCTGGTAGAGCGCCTGGACCTCGGGTGTTACATTTTGCGCGTGCGCACGGAGGGAGGGTAAGAGGCAGGCGGCGAGGAGCAGGGCCGTAAGTTGGCGAGGCATGGTGGTCCCAGTATAAAGGCGGCCTGAATTGGAAGAGCCGGGGGGGCGGGT
>CAXTUS010000024.1:36943-38908 GCA_964247475.1 uncultured Acidobacteriaceae bacterium
GCCTGTTGCGGCACTCCGGCTCTTCTTGTTCAGGATGCGGGTTCGTGGTGGTCTGGAGTGGCAGGGTTAGAAGTTCAGCTTGCCGCTGACCTGTCCCTGGCGTGGCGTGTTCGCCTGACCTGGCGTCAGCAGACCATAGTTTGCGTTGTCGGTGTTGGTGCCTGGTCCGTTGAAGACCGTGCGGTTAAGGGCGTTGAAGTAGTCCATCTGAAGGATGAGCTGGACCCTGTCGCCAAGTGCGAACTTCTTCCGCAGGTTCAGGTTCTCGTTGTAGTTGGCTGGATTGCGCAGCTCGGAGTAGTAGCGCTGTGCGTTGCCCAGTTGGTAGGCGGAGGTGTCGGTGAAGGCGCTGGTGGTGAAGGACGGTGTCGTCGAGGGGGTACGGCCTACGAAGTGGTAGCCCGTGGTCTTCAACTGAACGCCGGGATTAATGTTTGGCCGGTTCGATCCATTTGCATTGCCCAGCGGGTTACCGTTCTCGGTGATCTGGAGCGGGGTGCCGCTGTAGTACTGGAGGATGAAGCCCACCTGCCAGCCGCCGAGGATCTGGCCAGTAACTCCCTTGTTGTTGAAGAAGTGCTCACCCGGTCCGATCGGCAGGTCGTAGGTGCCGCTCAGCTTGGTGTTATGCCGGATGTCGTTCTGGGCTACGGTGTACTCGCGATCCTGGCGAGTCTTGTCGACCGGCAGGCTGGCGAAGGTGGTGAACCCGCTGTCCACATTTGAAAGCGTGCGCGACAGGGTGTAAGACGTGAGGAAGGAGAGGCCGTTCGAAAACCGCTTTTCAACACTGGTCTGCAGACCGTTGTAGTTAGCCGCGCCCGTCAAGTCGTAGTTGTTGTAGACGTTCGCATACTGCGGATACGGGGCCAGCGCCTGGGCAAGCGTGGCGCTGTTACCGAAGTCGTTGACGAAGTTGGCATAGGGCGTCTTGAAGCCAGCTGCCACCACGGCGGGCGAGTCAATGCGCTGGCCAAGCAGGGCGCCATACTGGAGGATGGAGGGGTTTGGCTGGTTGATGGGGTTCAGCTGACCGTTGAGGTGCACGTCATGATTGCCCACGTAAGCGACCTGGAGGAAGGTGTTCCAGGGCAGCTGACGCTGCAGGTTGACGCTGTACTGCTGCACATACGGCGCGTGACCGGAGTTGACCGGGTCGAAGGCGCGGATGGTGGTGCCGACGCCGAGCCCGGGGTTGAAGGCGACGGTTGCAGGTGCGGGTAGCACCGTCTGATCCCAGTTGCCGAAGCCTGGGGTGGTGCTGTTGGTGGTGTTGCGGCTGAAGGAGCCGAGCAGCAGGTTGCCATAGCTGGTAGCGACCTTGCTGGTGCCGTACTCATAGGAACCTGCGTTCAGGAAGGCGAGGCTGTAACCGCCCTGGACGACAGTCTTGTTGTTGATCGCATAGGCGAAGCCGAAGCGCGGCGCCAGGTGCTTGTAGTAGATGTCCGCACGGTTGCGTCCGGAGCAGCCAACGCAGGTACCGAACTTGGTGGCCGCACCGGGCAGGTTGCCGGCAGCCGGGTTCGGCGCGCCTGGGTTGAGGTAAACGATCTGGTCGCCGTTCTCGGTGAAGGGAAGCAGGATATCCCAGCGCAGGCCCATGTTGATGGTCAGCTTCGAAGTCGCCTTGTAGTCGTCTTGAATGTAGGGCGAGACCGACAGGTTACGGAGACGAAGCTCGTTGGCGAAGATGCGGTTGGCATTGTCGACCTGGCCCAGCAGGAAGCTCGCAAAGGAGCTGCCGGTGGTCGAAAGGTTGTTGGGATCCGCGGTCGAGCGCTGCGAAAAGTTGAACTGACCCGCGCAGGCCTGGCACTCATTGTCGTCCTGATAGCTGCGCCGGACCTCTCCGCCGATATTGAAGGTGTGACGCCCCTTGGTCCACAGGACGTTGGTCACGCCGGCTAGACCGAGCTTGCGGTTGATCGACTGCACCCAGCCGCTGTCCGTACCGAAGTTCGT
>CAXTUS010000025.1:0-38900 GCA_964247475.1 uncultured Acidobacteriaceae bacterium
AGCGTACCCGGCTCGAAGTGCAGACGGTAGGCAATCATCAGCTTCGCGCCGGAGCCTTCAGCCGCCTTGATCATGCGCTCGCACTCAGCCACGCTCACCGCCATCGGCTTTTCAAGCAGCAGGTGAATCCCAGCATCGAGCGTCTTGACCGCGAGCTCCACGTGATCGAAGTTCGGCGTCGCCAGGTACACTGCATCGATATCGCCTGATGCGAGCAGCTCATCCAGCTGATCGTAAGTGTAGACGCGATCGATCCCATACTTCTTGCCCACCTCGGCAGCCTTCTCTTCATGCCCTGTCACCAGGGCGAACCTCGCTGTTGCCGGTGTGCTCAACCCCGGGCATGAAGACGGATTGTGCAATCCAACCGATGCCCACTACCGCGTATCGAACTTTCTCACCCTGGATCTGCTTTGCCTTCGCCATCATCATCTCCTCGCTTCATGACCGCCGATCTGCATCCCGGAGGTCCTGTACTCCGACGCCTGCCGGCCATCGCGAGATGCCAGCTCCGCGCAGGCGTAAGTTCTCAGACGCCCACAAAATCCCACAAACATCCCTCTTCAGGATTAGAATGACTGCGTTCCAGTCAGCACAACATCATTGTGAACAAGGCATAGGAGGGCGGCAATGCCGAGACCGGCTTGTCCCAGGTGCGCGGGAGATCAGAGCTTCCGCGTAGAACGCAAGGGATTTTTTCAGAACGTGGTCTACCTGCGCCTGGGGCGCTTTCCCTGGAAGTGCGCAGATTGCAATAAGCAGTTTTTGGATAAGGAACGCGGCCGGAAGCGAAGCGCACGCTCACCCATTAGCGACCCTGAAATCCTGCTGCCGCCGACGCGCGACTTCACCGCGCGCCACGAGCGAATCTGAGCCGCGCCCGGCTGGAGTTGTTGGCTTGCGGAGAGTTTCTGAATCAGCACAGTCAAAGGCGAAGTCTTCGTACTGTACTGATCCTCTATGCAGACCCTCCAAATTCCTTGGGCTGATCAGGATCCTAGCCCCATCGCTTGCACCCTGGCCCCGGGGTGCACTCACACCAAGGACCGAAGGCGCTGCGCCCTAGGCCTTGCCCGATCCCACATTCAGGATTCCAACCTGCGACTGCTCCGCGGCGAGTGGCACCGTGGTGAGGTCCGCCTGTGCCCGGTCCTGCATATCCCATCCGGGAAGAATCTGCGAGCCGGTGATGAGGCGTGCACTGTCCTGGAAGGTTAGATAGGTCCATGCCCACTCGCGGAAGACTGAAATCCGGTTGCGGAAACCGATCAGAAAGAAGATGTGCACCGTCAGCCACACGATCCACGCCGGGAATCCACTCCAGTGGCCTTTGAACGGCCACTCGATCTTGGCGACCGCCGCAGCCCGTCCGATCGTCGCCATGTCGCCCTTGTCGAAGTAGCGGAATCCCTTGGGAGTTACCTTGCCTGAGACCATCTGGCCGATGCGCTTCGCAGAGTAGGCGCCCATCTGCAACGCTGGCTGGGCAACCCCCGGGACCTGCTTTCCATCCTGTTCCACGTGCGCGAGGTCGCCGCAGACGAAGACGTTGGGCATGCCCGCCGGGTTCAGGTACTGATCGACCAGCACGCAGCCGCGCTTGTCGACCGGAGCCTTCAACATCTTGCCGAGGGGTGAGGCCTGCACGCCCGCACCCCAAAGCGTACACACGGAGTCGATCCGTTCGTTCTCAACCATCACATAGCCGGGCTGGATGTCCGTGACGTGCGCGCCAGTCCTGCACTCGACGCCGAGTTCTACCAGCTGCTGGCGAGCCTTCTCCTGCAGGTCGGGCGGATACATCCCCAGGATGTGCGGGCTACCCTCCAGGATCAACACGCGTGCAGAAGACGGGTTGATATGCCGGAAGTCCTGCGTCATGTAGAGCTTGGCGATGTCAGAGATAGCGCCGGCGAGCTCCACGCCGGTTGGGCCGCCGCCTACGACGACGAAGTTCAAGGCCGGGTGCTTGCCCTTCTCGAGCATCTCGCGCTCAGCGAGCTCGAAGGCGAGCAGGATGCGACGGCGGATCTCCACCGCATCCTCCACTGTCTTCAGCCCAGGCGCGACGGCTGCCCACTCCTCTTTCCCGAAGTAGGAATGGGTGGAGCCCGTCGCCAGAACCAGGTAGTCATACTCCAGTTCAGTTCCGCTCTTCAGCTTGACCCGGTTGCTCGAGGTGTCGATGTCGAGCGCCTCGTCCATCAGAACTTCAATGTTTTTGTAGTTACGCACGATCGAGCGGATCGGCTGCGCGATGTCGGCCGGCGACAACACGGCCAGCGCCACCTGGTAGAGCAAGGGTTGGAAAAGGTTGTAGTTGCGTCGGTCGACAATGGTGACATCGACCGGCAGGTGCGCAAGTCCCTTCGCCGCATTGATGCCAGCGAAGCCTCCACCAATGATCACGACACGCTGACGGCTTGTTCCCCCCCGTTCTATGCGAGCACCTGGCATGCGATCTCTCCCGTTCCCTGTTTCCTTTCTTCAGATGCAGGGCAACGGTCGCTCGACTGAGTTGATTGCTATGCGGTCACAAAGAACAATCGCAAGTGAACCCTGATCGACGGTGCAACCATCAGTCCGATGCTGGGAAAGGGTTGCGATGCTCCCCTGTCGGCTAGGCCACAAGTTGGTGGAACAGGCGGTCGACCAGTGCTGTGAGGTCTCCGGCGTGAGGGCAGAGGCCAGTGTGGACCGGTGAAGTTTGCATGATGGTACTGCGAGGGGCAGTAAGCCAGTGGAAGCGCTCGCTCTCTGAAAGCTGCGCGATTGGTCCTGCGGCAAGGTCTCCAGCGCAGATGCGGGTGACGGCGTGAACGTGCTGGCGGATCTCGCGCAGGCTGAGCGCGGGCCATAGAGCCAGCAGGCGGGCGTCGTCAGCCAGCACGCGTGCGGCCAGAAAGCGGCGTTCGCGACAAAGTACGATCACTCCGGCGTTGACGAACTCCTGCCGCTCGACGCGCGGGACGACCCGCAGTACGGCGTAGTCAAAGGAGACGCTGGTGGGCACGGATCGCCTCCTCTTCGAAGTTCGCTGCAGACTTCAGGCGTCGCAGCAGGTAATTCAGGTAATCGTTTCGCCGGCCGGAGGCGTCGCATTCTGGCGTGTCGAGCCACGCATCGGGAATCATCGCGAGGATGCCGGAGAGTACCTGAGGCGTGAGCTTCGCACGTGCAGAGTCGCCAACTGCGCGTATGCCGTCGGCCGTGGGCAGCAGCACATGCTGCGCGATCGCGGGGAATGGGGACTCCGCCTTATCCGCGGCGGTCTCCCAATCGTGGTGAAAGTAAAGAGCGGCACCGTGGTCGATCAGGTAGAGCTGACGGTGCCAGAGCAGCAGGTTGGTGTTACGCGCGGTGCGGTCGACGTTCTGGACAAAGGCATCGAACCAGACAGTCATCGATGCGGCCTCGACAGTGGCCACATCACCTGCCGCGGGGTCAAAGGTCATTGATCCGGGAAGGTAATCGAGCGCCAGATTGAGGCCGGTACTGGCCTTGAGCAGGTGGCGGATTTCGGCGTCGGGCTCGTTGCGGCCGAGTGCCGGATCGACCTCGGCGAAGACCAGCTCAGGCACCGGCAGGCCCAGGGCACGGGCTATCTCGCCGGCGACAAGCTCTGCGACCAGCGCGAGTGGTCCCTGGCCAGCGCCGCGAAACTTGAGCACGTAGAGGCCCAAGTCGTCAGCCTCGACGATCGCGGGCAGCGAACCACCTTCGCGCAAAGCGAGCACATAGCGCGTGGCGTGGACGGTGCGAAGCACACGCCCAGTGTACCGGCGATGGCAACCGCGGCGTCGTCGCGCCGGGTTACCACTCCCCTGAGGTCAGGACGCGCTCGCTGTTGTTCTTCTGCCTGCGAGTCCATAGATGCGTTCAGCGGTGCCACGCGCAATGGCCCGGGCTTCGTCCTGGGAGAGTGGCGCAAGCAGCGCTGACACAGTCCGCTGCCAGCGGCTGTAATCCGCGGCAAGATTCAGGACGGGCCAGTCGGATCCGTACATCAGGCGCTCCGGGCCAAAGGCTTCAAGCGCGATGTCGAAGCAGGGCTGAAGGTCCGCTAAGGTCCAGTGTTGCCAGTCGGCCTCGGTGACCAAGCCGGAGACTTTGCAGGCGACGTTGGGGCGCTCGGCAAGGCGCTTCAGGTGCCTGGCCCAGGCGCTGAGGGAGGCATGTGCGATGGCAGGCTTGGCCAGGTGGTCGAGGATGAACTGCTGGCTGCGATGCCGGTCTACAAGCTCGATGGCCAGGGACAGGTGCTGCGGGAAGATGAGCAGATCGTAGCGCAGGTCGTGGCGGGTGAGTGCCTCAAGGCCGCGATTGAAGGCGGGGCGCAGCATGTAGTCAGGGTCAGGCTCATCGTGCAGGATGTGCCGTATACCGACAAGTGCCGTGTCCTGGGCAAGCTCTTCAAGTTCGTGTTCAACCTGAGGGTCAATAAGCGGGACCCATCCAACGACCCCCCGGATCAGAGTAGACCGATGGGCGAGATCGAGCAGCCAGCGGGTCTCTTCGAGGGTCTGGCGTGCCTGGACGGCGATGGTGCCGGCGACGTGATGAGCCGCGGCGAGGGGTTCGAGCTGGGCGAGGGTGAAGTCCTGTTTCAGCTGCTGCATCCGCGCAGAGATCCACGGAAAGTCCGCAGGCGCGTAGTGCCAAAGGTGGTGATGGGCGTCGATCCATCCATCCTCCGGAACCCATGCGGATTGCAAAGCCGGGCCGGTCTGCGCAGCTTTTGTGTAAGGCACCAGGTTCCACTCCTTTTGCTGCGGGATTGAAGCGTTTCAGGCCGGCAGATTGAGCATGCGGCAAACGGGGTTTAGTCTATCTGCAAGTCCAGTCAACTGGTAACTGCCGCAGCTAAGGCTGAGTCGCTGCAACGTAACAGGAGAGTCATGAGTTCAATTGGGAAAGATCAGGCAGCCGGGAACGAACAGGCGGCGAAGGAACAGCTGGTGAAGGGCGTGTCACGGCGTTCGTTCCTTTCAGGCATTGGTGCGGCGGGGATCGCGGTGTCGGCGGTTCCGGTGCTGAGCGGTGCAGCCGAGGCTGTGGCACAGGCGCCGGCGGCCCCGGCTGCGCCTGAAGGGACAAGTGCTGTCACGTTGACCGTAAACGGCAAGCAGCACGCGCTGAACCTTGAAGCTCGGGTATCGCTGCTGGACTGCCTGCGCGAGAATCTGTCGCTGACCGGCACCAAGAAGGGTTGCGATCACGGCCAGTGCGGCGCCTGCACGGTGCATGTGAACGGGCGCCGGGTCAACAGCTGCCTGACCTTTGCGGCGATGCACGAGGGCGACGAGATCACGACGATCGAGGGGCTGGGCCAGCCGGGCAACCTGCATGCCCTGCAGGCGGCCTTTGTCGAGCACGACGGCTACCAGTGCGGCTACTGCACCAGCGGACAGTTGATGAGCGCCGCGGCAATGGTGAAGGAGCCATGGGGCAGGGATGATCGTGATGTGAAGGAGGCGATGGCGGGCAATATCTGCCGCTGCGGGGCGTACCCGAACATCGTTGCGGCAATTCAGCAGGTGCGTCGCGCGGGAGGTGTGGCGTGATCGATTTCCAGCTCTTCAAGGCAAAGTCGAACGATGAGGCGGTGCGACTGGGCGCGGCTGCAAAGACTGCGCAGCAGGGTGCCGATGTGCGCTACATCGCGGGCGGCACGACGCTGGTGGATCTCATGAAGCTCGATGTTGAGACCCCGCTGAAGGTGGTTGATATCAACCGGCTCGACCTCGGCAAGGTAGAGCAGCAGCCGGATGGATCGGTCAAGATCGGCGCAATGGTGCGCAACTCCGATCTGGCGCACGATCCTGCGATTCAGAAAGGCTATGCAGTGCTGTCCGAAGCGCTCATGGCGGGGGCATCCGCGCAGCTGCGCAACATGGCAAGCACCAGCGGCAACCTGCTGCAGAGAACGCGCTGCCCCTACTTCCGCGACACCGCCTTCACCGAGTGCAACAAGCGCATCCCGGGTTCGGGGTGCGGCGCGATCCTCGGACACAACCGGACCAACGCAATCCTCGGCGGCAGCGAGGCGTGTATCGCGACCCATGCGTCCGATATGGCGGTCGCGATGATGGCGCTTGAGGCGCGCATCCATGTGCAGGGCGCGAAGGGCGAACGGGAGATCCCGATCAGCGACTTCTACCGCGTGCCGGGCGCAACTCCGCACCTCGAGAATGCGCTCGAACCCGGCGACCTGATCACGTCCATCACCCTTCCGGCGCCGGTTGCCGGCGCGCGTTCGCACTACCTGAAGCTGCGTGACCGTGCGTCCTATGAGTTCGCCCTGGCCTCAGCTGCGGTCGTGGTCAAGACCGATGCCGGGCGCATCACCCACGCGCGGGTGGCGCTGGGCGGGGTAGGCACCAGGCCCTGGCGGTCGCTCGAAGCGGAGAAGCTGCTGCACGGCAAGCCGTCCAACGAGGTCACCTTTCATGCGGCAGCGCAGGCTGCGCTGCATGGCGCGAAGGCGCACTCCGAGAACGGCTACAAGATTGAACTCTCAAAGCGCGCCCTTGTCCGTGCGCTTGCGACCACGACCGCGCAGGTTTAGGAGCAATGATGCCAGTGATTTCAGATCCGCAGAACATGGCGCAAGAGGCTGCGAACGCCGCGCCGGCAGAGCACAAGAGCACCATCGGCAAAGCAGTCCCACGCATCGACGGCCCCTTCAAGACGACCGGGGTCGCGAAGTATTCAAGCGATCACAACCTGCCGGGAATGCTCTACGCGATCCCGGTGCAGAGCACGATCGCGAGCGGGAAGATCTCATCGATCGACACGGCGAAAGCGAAGGGCATGCGCGGCGTGGTGAAGGTATACACGCGCGAGAATCTGCCCAAGATCTATCGCTCGAACCCGGCCGATGGCGAAGCGAATCTGGATGAGCGGCGGCCTCCGTTTGAGGACGACACCATCTCCTACGCGGGCCAGTATGTGGCCGTGGTGGTGGCCGAGACGATGGACCAGGCTCGCGAGGCTGCGGCGGCGGTGCGCGTCACCTATACGCAGACCAGGCCCAACGTGAGCCGTGATCTTTCTGAAGGATTCGGCCCGAAGCTGAAGGAAGAAGGCAAGCGCGGCGATGTCGAAGCGGCCTTCAACACGGCGGCGATCAAGGTAGACGAAACCTACATCACGCCGGTCGAGGTGCATAACCCGATCGAGCTACATGCCTCCGTCGCCCACTGGGATGGCCAGCGATACGTGCTCTACGAGACCACCCAGGCGGTGATGAACCACCAGGCGGTGATGGCTCAGATGCTGGGCGTGCCCAAGGAGAACGTGCAGATTCACATGCGCTATCTTGGCTCAGGCTTCGGCGGCAAGCTGTGGCCCTGGCCGCACGCCTTCCTGGCGGCAGTGGCCTCACGCGACCTCGAGCGGCCGGTCAAGCTGGTGGTCGACCGCAGGATGATGTTCACCAATGTAGGGCATCGTCCGCAGACAGTGCAGAGGGTGCGGCTCAGCGCGACGCCCGATGGCAAGCTGACGTCGCTTGAGCATACATACACGTCCGACACTTCGCTGCTCGATAGTGTGCCGGAGGGCTGCGGCGAAGCGACTCCTTACCTTTACAGCACGCCGAATCTGCGCATCGCCTCGAGCGTGGTCGATCGCAACGTGGGCACGCCGACAGCCATGCGCGGGCCGGGCGCCGTGCCGGGGCTCTATGCCGTGGAATCCGCGATGGATGAGCTCGCGATTCGTCTGAAGATGGATCCGGTTCAGCTTCGCCTGGTCAACGAGCCGGAGAAGGATGAGAGCAACGGCAAACCCTTCGCATCGCGCCATTTGGCCGAGTGCCTGAAGACAGGCGCCGATAAGTTCGGCTGGGCGAAGCGGACGCCTGAGGTGGGCTCCATGCGCAAGGGCGACCTGGTGCTGGGATGGGGCGTGGCGTGTGCTTCGTGGATCAGCATGCGCATGCCTGCCAAGGCGACGGTGCGGCTGAACGACGATGGCTCGGCGACTGTGATCTCGGCGACCCAGGATATCGGGACGGGGACCTACACCGTCTTCGCGCAGGTCGTACATGCGAAGACAGCAGTGCCGGTCGACAAGGTGGACGTGCAGCTTGGCAGCAGCGGCTTCCCTGCCGGGCCGATGTCGGGCGGGTCGTGGACGACAGGGTCGATTCTGCCTGCGATTGACGCAGCCATCGACGCCGCCGGCGAGTCATTGCTGGGGGTTGCGACGAAGGGGGTCAACGCGCCGTTTCAGAAGATTGACCCGAAGGAGCTTGCATTCACCAACGGCATGGTGCACAAGAAGTCCGAAGCCCCGGCCAGCGGTGTGAGCTTTGCCGAGGTCCTCAAGCGGACGAACCTGAAGGCGGTCTCGGGTGATGGGAGCTCCGAGGGTTCAGGCGCGGACAAGACGTGGCAAGCGCACTCGAACCACTCCTACGGTGCACAATTCGTCGAAGTGGAGTGGGATCCGGGTATCGCGCGGCTGCGGGTAAGCCGCGTGGTTTCGGTGATTGACGTGGGCCAGATCATGAACCTGAAGACGGCGCGTAACCAGGTGGAGGGCGCAATCGTGATGGGTATCGGCATGGGCCTGTTCGAAGAAGCGCACTACGACCAGCGCTCAGGCCACGTGCTGAACAGTAACCTGGCCGACTACATTGTGAGCACGTCTGCCGATTGCCCGGAGATTGACGTCATCTTCGCCGATCATCCGGACAAGGTGCAGAACAGCTATGGCGTCCGTGGCTGCGGCGAGATCGGCCTGGCCGGCGTTGCGCCTGCGATCACGGCCGCCGTCTACCACGCGACCGGCCTCCGCGTGCGCAATCTACCGGTGAAGATCGAGGACCTGCTGGGCGCGCCAACGGCGATGAAGCGGGCTTAGTTCCGGATGATCGCGGAGAAGACTTCTAATCCTCTCCGGCGGCCGAAAAGGGCACGGGCTCCTGCACGTTAGGGGTTCGTGCGCCGCCCGTCGCAAAGGTGAAGAAGGCGTTGCCGGCGCGGGTCAGCGTGGCATCATGGCGAGAGATGAGGGCGAGGTGCCGTGGAATCTCAAGACCTTCGACGTCGATCGTCTGGAGCAGGCCCTGCTTGACCTCGGCGATGATGTTGATGCGCGGGAGGATGCCGATGCCGAGTCCGGCGAGGATCAGGCGCTTCAGCAACTCGCTCGAATCGAGTTCCATGGCGATGCGCGGCGTGAGCTTGTGCTGAGCGAAGAGAAAGTCGAGAGCTTCGCGGCGGCGACCCTGCTTCGGGATGAGAATGCCGTACTTCGCGACCTGTGCGAGGGTCACATTTTCGGTTGCCGTGAGTGGGTGACCGGCGGGGACGACGACCATCAGCTTGTCCTCGTGGATCGTCTCGAGGTGCAGGCGCGGATCTTTAATGGGAAGCGAGACGATGCCGAACTCGACCTCGCGATCGAGCACCAGCTCAACTGTCTTCGAGCGTTCGGCGCGAACGATGTTGAGTGCGACACGGGGGTACTGCTTCTTGAACTTGCTGATCAGCAGAGGCAGCACGTAAAGGGCGGTAGAGTCGTTGGCGCTCACGGTAAGGGTGCCACGCGGCATGCGTTCAAGGTCGGCGAGCGTCAGGCGGATGTGTTTGAGCTGTGCGAGCGACTGCTCCGCAAATGGCTGAAAGACCCGGCCCGCAGCGGTCAGGGTAACCTTGCCGCCTCCGCGCTCAAGCAGACGGTGTCCGACATGGGTTTCGAGGGCGCGGATCTGCGCGGAGATGGAGGGCTGGGTGACGTTAAGCTTTTCTCCGGCACGCGAAAAGCTCTTCTGCCGCGCCACCTCAAGGAAGGTATTCAGCCAGTCGAAATCCATCAAACCTCGCTTGTGGTCAGGGGACGTGCTTGTTTGCAGCGAATGTCAACCGGGCAGCCTGCCGGATCTTGGGGACTCTTACTTTTGCTGCATGATCTAACGGTAGCCGAAAAGTGAATGCCTCGCATAGAGAAAGTAAAAACTAGCTCGCAACCTATCCGCCGCATAGGACGACCCGATTCCGCTGCCGCCACAAGGCTGACGGTTGGTGCAGAAGCAAGCAATTGCCCGTGATTGCATCAGCCTGTCTCCACGCAGCCAATGTCAACACAGCATGGTCTATGGGCGCCTTCTATACGGAATATAAGCATCAGGTCACTTCGTTGATTTCGCGCGAAGGGCTCCGCATAATCGCTTCACACCGCTTGCGCAAATAACTCTTCACCTGGTCCTCTCGCACGTCGGCCCAGGGTCAGCCGTACTGTCTGCATGGCAGATGCGGCCGACTACGCTCCGTGGTCTGACCAAGGGAACGCTTTGAACGGCTTTGCTCTTGCGAGTCGTCTTTAGTTCTCAAGCATTCAAGGTGCTTTCCAGCAACGAAGCTGCAGTACCTGCACCGCCGCAACACAACCTCGGAGGATTAGTGATGAAGACGCGACTTGTTTCCTTGAGCAGCACGTTTTGGATGGCCGCCTTGCTGAGCGGCACTTGTTCAATGGCGCAAAGCAACACGACCTCGCTCTCAGGCACCGTGACAGATGCAACAGGCGCCATCGTTCCGGGTGTAAGCGTGACCATTGCAAATGCTGCGTCGGGCACGACGCAGACCACCGAGACGAAGTCAAAAGGTGAATTCTCCTTCGAACAACTGCAGCCCGGGACCTATGAAGTGAAGGTGATCTCGAGCGGATTCTCAGAGCAGGATCAGAAGGTGGAGCTGCTGGTATCGACTCCGGTGAAGCTGGCCTTCAAGCTGGTGGCCGGATCGAGCGAGGTGGTCAACGTCGAGACCAACCTGGCCGCGGTCAACACGACCGACGCGACGCTCGGCAAGGCCTTCAACAGCCAGCAGGTGCAGAACCTTCCCTACCTTGCAAACAACGTCACTTACCTGCTTTCGCTGCAGCCGGGCGTGCTTGCGGTCGATAGCGGCGCGCAGACAGGTGGCCTGAACACGGACACCCGCACCGGCATCGTGAACGGCGCGCGCCAGGATCAATCGAATATCACGCTTGATGGCGTCGATAACAACGACCAGACGTTTGGCTATGCATTCAACGGCGCACTGCGCTCAACGCGTGAATCAGTTGAAGAGTTTCGCGTCACCACGACGAACGCGAACGCAGACGCCGGCCGGTCTTCGGGCGCACAGGTATCGCTTGTGACGCGGAGTGGAACCAACGCGCTGCATGGCAGTGGGTATGAGTACTATCGCGGTTCAGCTACGGCGTCGAACAACTGGTTCAACAAGCAGGCGGAGTTGAACAGCGGGCTGCCGAACATCCAGCCAAAGGTGCTCGAGCACACGTATGGCGGTTCGCTGGGGTTGCCGATCAGGAAAGACAAGCTCTTCTTCTTCGGGGCATATGAGGGCTTCAAGCAGGCCAGTGACCTCTCAGTAGGCGAGATCGTTCCTTCGACCTTCAATGCGACTGGCACGCCGGCCGGCCTGGTAACCGGCGATGTGACCTATAAGGCTTGCCCGAACAACACGGCATGTGCCGACTCAACAACCTACAAAACGCTGACGCCGGCGGACATTGCGACCATGGATGGACGCGCCTCTGATCCTGCCTGCGCTACCGCGACATGCTTCGCGCCGGCGACCAATGCTGCGGCGCTCGCCTACTTCAAGCAGTTCCCGCTGTCGAATACCAATGGCGGCGGAGATGGCGTGAACACCGGCGTTTACAACTTCACCTCACCGGCGCCAATCCACCAGATCACCAACATTGCCAGGCTTGACTACAACCTCAACGGCCGTCAAACGCTCTTCGTACGCGGCAACCTGCAGAGCGATAACCAGGCGACAGCGCTGCAGTTCCCCGGCCTGCCGGCTCAGTCGAATATCTTCGGCAACAGCAAGGGCATCGCGGCCGGGCATACGTGGATCATCAATGACCGGGTGACGAACAACCTCCGCTACGGGCTTACGCGGGTGGGGAGCGCATCGCGCGGTACAGGCAGCCAGCCCTTCGTCGCATTTGGCGCCTTCAACACATTGACCGCTTCAACGACAAGCTCCATCTTTAAGGTGACCACCAACAACTTTGCCGATGACCTGAGCTACGTGAAAGGACGCCATACGCTGCAGTTTGGCGCGAACATTTACCTTATCTCGAACGGGCAGTACTTCGACGCGCCTCTGCTGTCAGAAGCTCGTGTGAGCCCGAACCTGCTGGCCACGGCCGCGATCGCGAACCAGGGCGGCAGCTATGACCCTGGCGCCTTCAACTGCCCGAACTGCGCGCCTGTCGCGGGCAGCTTCTCCAACTTCTACAACCAGGCCATCATCTCGAATATTGGCGCGATCGAGACCGCCACTTCAGGCACCGAGTTTGCGGTTAGTGGAAACTCCCTGACCCCCCTGGGCGCCGGTGTGGTCCCAACGCACACCTTCAAGAATGTGGAGCAGGAGTACTACGTGCAGGACCAGTGGAAGGCGACGCCGCAGCTGACGCTTACGATGGGCCTGCGCTACGTGTACCTGGGTGTGCCGTATGAAGAGAATGGCCAGCAGATCGCACCCACCATTCCGCTGAATGACTTCCTGGCGAATCGTGAGAATGCAGCGAACAGCGGCACTGCCTACACAACCGATGTCTCCTTCCGCGCTTCGGGTTCGAAGAACGGGCAGCCCAACTTCTGGACCGCGCAGAAGGGGAACCTGGCTCCACGACTTGCGTTTGCATATGCGACGCGGGACAACAAGACCTCGGTGCGGGGTGGTTTTGCGCTCTCCTATGATCACTTCGGTTCAGGTGTGATCGACACCTACCAATCGAACCCGCAGTCGCTGCTTTCGTTGTCTCAGACCAATCTTGCAACCTTCACGGACATCAACTTCAACCCCCGTTTCACCGGCTACCATAACGTGCCGGCGGTTGCTGGCGCAGCTGGCTCGCTGACGCTGCCCTTCGCACCGCAGGATAGTCCCTTCACCTTCGACTACAGCATCAACGATCACCAGAAGACTCCGTATGCCGAGACGTTCAACCTGACCATTCAGCATGAGCTGCCGCACAACGCGTCGTTCACGGCCTCCTACGTGGGCCGGCTGGGACGTCACCTGCTGACCGGCCTGGACGTGGCACAGCCCACCAACTTCCGTGATCCGGGGACAGGCCAGACCTACTTCCAGGCGGCGACGGCGTACGACAAGATGGTAGACGCGGGGGTCGATGCATCGACCGTGCCCGACACCGGCTACTTCCATAATGTGTTCCCGAACTTCACGGCAAACGGCTACAAGGGCGCGCAGGCTTACTACTCGGTCTTTGCAGAGAATCGTGGCAATGAGACCAACGCGCTCTTTTCGGCGGACACCGACCCGAACAGCTCCGCTGGCGGCCAAAGCTTCCGCTTCTTCTACCCGCAGACGTCTTCGATCTACGCGCAGTCGACCATCGCCGGCAGCAGCTACCACGCGCTGCAGCTCTCCGTGCGGCAGGCGCTCCACTCCGGGCTCGAGTACGACGTGAACTACACCTACGCCAAGTCGCTCGATGAAGGTTCAGACCCGGAGCGCGCCGGTGCGGATGGCAGCCCCATCATCAATGCCTTCATGCCACACCAGCTGTACGGCGTCTCCGACTTCGACGTGCGGCACAACATCACGGCGAACTACACGGTACCCTTCCCCTTTGGCCGCGGCCAGCGCCTGCTGAACGGCAGCGGCCTTCTGGACCGCCTGGTCGGTGGCTTCCAGTTGAATGGCGTGGTGCACTTCAGCACGGGCTTTCCGTACAGCGCCTACGCAAGCGGCAACTGGGGCACCAACTTCGCTTACAGCAGCCACATGGTTGCAGTCGGCAAGATCCCTACCGGCGGTCATCACTACGACGCGGCGAATGTCGAGATGTCTTCGCTGAAGGGCATCACGTCTGCGCAGGCCGTGGCTAACCTTCGCTTCGCCTATGTGGGTGAGTCGGGCCAGCGGAACAACTTCCGTTCCGACGGCTACCTGTCCGTCGATGATGGTCTCTCGAAGTCTTTCCGCATCTTCCGCGAGTACCAGCTGAAGCTTTCGGCGGAGGTCTTCAACGTGCTGAATACCAATCGCTTCGCCTCCGTGCAGACAGACGGCACGAGCGGCAACTTCGGGGTGTACCAGAACACAGCGGCCTCAGCCACCGGTTCGAACGCGCTGCTGCTGCAGCCACGGCAGATGCAGTTCTCCGGCAAGTTCACCTTCTAACCAGCTTTAATCTAGCGGCGCTCAGGCCATGTGGGCTGGGCGCCTTTTTTTTGTAGTAGATTTCACTCGGGAGGGGACGATGCGGAAGAGGTGGTTGACGGTATCCGGGCTGGCGCTGGTGTCTTTGTTAGCGCTGGGACAGGGGGCGCTTGCGCAGTTCCCTGAGCCCGATGGAGGCGGCCTTGAGCGTGGTGTGCTCCCGGCCAAATGGATGTCCGAGCAGCCAAAGTGCATGGAAATCCCCGAGTGGCAGGTGCACGAGTACAACAGGGACTTCTTCATCCTGCGCCAGTCGCCCTGCACGGACTACGAGAAACCGTTCATCTTCCTCTTCTTCGGCAAGCAGAAGGCGATGCTGGTCGATACCGGTTCACGTGATGGCAATCTGGTCCCGACGCTTGAACGCACCGTGAAGAACTGGCTCGCGCGCAATGGCCGCACCAGCATTCCGCTGATCGTAGCGCACACGCATCCGCATGAAGATCACACCTGGGGCGACAAGGCGATCCAGGCGATGAATGATCCTGCGATCCCGGTGACGTTTGTGGCTTCAGAGATCGAGCCGACCAAGCGGCTGTATGGCATCACCAACTGGCCCGAAGATCCAGGTAAGATCGATCTGGGCGGACGCGTTCTCGACATGATCCCACTGCCCGGGCACAGCGCCGTATCGATCGCGCTCTACGACCGCAACACCGGCGTACTGCTGGCGGGCGACAGCCTCTACCCGGGCCGGCTCTATGTGCGCGACTTCGCAGCATTCCAGGCAAGTACAGAACGGCTGATCAAGTTCACCGAGGGCAAGCCCGTAGCGCACATCCTCGGGAATCACATCGAGCAGACCAGCACGCCCTTTCTCGACTACCCGGTAGGCACGATGTACCAGCCGGAAGAGCATGAGCTTGCCTTGTCCCGGGGCTCGCTGCTTGAGCTTGAGGAAGCGCTGCTGTCGATGCATGGAACGCCGAAGCGCCTGGCTCTGCGCGACTTTTCGGTGTGGCCCTCAGTCGGTCCGGATTCGGCGAAAGAGGAAGAGGCTTATAAGAAGCGTGTGCAGGATCAGAAGGCAATGATGTGGGATCATACGAAACCGTAAGTGCCTCATTTCGCGAATAGCCTTTGCGCCTTGGGACTGCTAAAACTGAAGGGAACAATCTAACGACTTGACCGGGAGAGTGCATGCGTTCTTGGATTGCTGGAGTTGCAGGTTGCGGCTTGATGGCGGTGGGGCTCAGTGCGGGTCTGGGAACGGCGGTTCATGCGGCCGAGGATGCGGCCAGCCCTGAGTACTTCACCACAAAGGTCAAGCCGGTGCTTGGTGCGAACTGCGCACGCTGCCACGGAGGGGCATCCCATCGCGGCGGCCTGAACATGGATACACGGGAGTCGCTGCTCAAGGGCGGGCACTCCGGGCCGGCGATTGTTCCGGGGGATCCGGACAACTCGCTGATGGTGAAGCTGATCCGGCATGAAGGTCCAAAGGATGATCCAAAGGACATGCCGCCGAACAAGCCGAAGCTCTCCGATGCAGATATTGAAACCGTAAGTACATGGATCAAGGCGGGCGCGGTGATGCCGGCGGCGCAGTAGCATCTGCGCCGGTTCTAGTCCTTGGCGCCGCTGTACACCTTAGGCACGCCAAGGCTGCCTGCCTTCGGCAGATTGCGAATATAGAGGACCATCTCCCACATCTCGCGGTCAGAAAACTCGCCGTTTGACGGCGGCATCCCGGAGGGCCAGATGCCATTCTTGATAATCCACTTCAGCTGCCCATCGGTGTAAGCCTGGACCTCTGCCGACGTAAGCAGAGGAACGGGAGGAGACAGCGTCTTCGCAAAGGGCACGCCGGTGTTCTGGCCGTCGAGCCCATGGCACACCATGCAGTACGAGGTGAACGCGTCCTTCCCCTCGGCGATGTTATCGTCAGACGGCTTGACCGGGTTGATGTCCTTCCTGCCGCCGATCGTGACGTGATGCTTGGTCCAGTCGATGAGCTTGGTCTCTGCAGGATTGGGCGGTGTGGCTGCACAGCCTAGAAGCGCGAAGCTTAGCAGCAGCAGCAGCAGGGGGTGTCTTCGATCCATAGTTCCAGTCTTAGGTCCGGTTAAGCGATGATGTCGTGGATCACCTTGCCGCTCACATCGGTGAGGCGGAAGTCGCGACCGCTCGAGCGATAGGTCAGCTTAGTGTGATCGATGCCCATCAGGTAAAGGATGGTGGCGTGAATATCGTGCACGTGCACCGGCTTGTCGATAACCTTCCAGCCGAACTCGTCGGTCTCCCCGTAGGTGATGCCGCCCTTGATGCCGCCGCCGGCCAGCCACATGCTGAAGCCATGTGGATTGTGATCGCGACCCGCATGCGTGCCTGCGCCGCCGAGCTCAACCACCGGCGTGCGGCCGAACTCAGAGCCGCAAACGATGATCGTCTCGTCGAGCAGACCACGGCCCTTCAGGTCCTTGATCAGTGCGGCAAAGGGCTGGTCCGAATCCTTGGCATTCTTGCGGTGCGACTGGATGTCCGCGTGTGCATCCCACGGGTCGCCCATCGAGTAGTAGACCTGCACCATGCGCACCCCTTTCTCGATCAGGCGGGCCGCGGTCAAACAGCCGCGCGCGGTAGAGCCTTCACCGTACATCTTGATGACGGCGGGCGTCTCCTTGCGCACGTCAAAGACATCGGGCGCCTCGGTCTGCATCCGGTACGCGGTCTCCATCGAACCGATGGTGGCTTCAAGCTGAGGGTCGGCATTCGAGGCCTCTGGGCCGTAGGTCTGCTGGACGGCCAGTGCGTCGAGCTTCTTGACCAGCTCAATCTCTTTCCTCTGCTGCGCAATGTCGTACTTTTCATTGTGGATGTCGGGGATGAGCTTGTACGGGTCGAAGTCTTTGACCTTCGTGTCGGTCGTCACATAGGTGGCCTGGTTGACGGCGGGCAGAAAGCCCGAGCTCCAAAGCGGCGGGCCCACGGTCGACGGGACCTGTGGGCAGAGCACAACAAAGCCTGGCAGGTTCTTGTTTGTGGTGCCAAGGCCATAGGTCAGCCACGCGCCCATCGAGGGACGCCCGATGATGTTGGCACCCGTGTTCATCATGATCAGCGCGGGCTCGTGGTTCGGGATCTCGGTGAAGACCGAGCGCACCACGCAGATGTCATCGGCACAGGCGCCCACGTTCGGAAAGAGCTCCGACACTTCGAGGCCGCTCTTGCCGTAACGCGTGAACTCGAAGGGCGACTTCATCAGCGTGCCGGTCTTGCGTTCGTGGCCCAGGTCTCCGCCCGGCATAGGTTGCCCATGATACTTGGTCAGCGAAGGCTTGTTGTCGAAGCTGTCGATATGGGACAGACCGCCATTCATAAAAAGGAAGATGACGTGCTTGGCCTTCGGCTTGAAGTTCGGATCGTGCATCATCCACGGGTTGGTGGCGGCAGTGTCGGCGGCGACTGAGCCGGGAGCTTCCTTGTCGAGCGTCTCCGCCTTGGCGAGCGATTCACCAACCATGCTGGCGAAGCTCATCATGGCGAACCCGCCACCGATCTTCTTGAGTGCGTCACGACGCGTGGTTGGCTTCGGCTTGAGACAGGACATCGGTGTATCTCCTGGTTCCGGATGCAGATTCCTGGGCCCCAAAAAGCTCGGCTGTCCCCAGTGAATCACGTTCGGGTTAGTTGAGGAACTCGAATTCGTTCGAACTGAAAAGCACGCGGCAGTATTCCTTCCATGCGCTAATCGGCTCCTGATTGACCATGTAGCCGGGCTTGTCGGGCGTGGTCTTCAGGAAGTTCAGACCCGCTTCGAGCTCCTCGGGCGACGGCTGCCGGCCATAGACCAGGCGGTAGGTCTCCTTGATGCGAGCGGCATCATCACCTTTCGGAAAAACGCGCTTCGAGAGGACCTCCGCCTGCTTGTACACGAAGGGGTCGTTCATGAAGTAGAGCCGCTGCACGGGCACGTTGGTTGAGAAGCGCTGCTCTGCGGTGAAGGTCGGGTTGGGGAAGTCAAACGCCTGAAGAAATGGGTCGATGCGGAAGCGGCTGACCTTCGCATACACCGTGCGCTTGTCGTTCTCAATACCAAGTGGAGTCGCCGGGCCGCCGGGTTCCTTCTCGTTCAGGTCACCGGCTACAAACAGGATTGAGTCGCGAAGCTGTTCAGCATCCAGGCGCTGCAACGAAAAGTGCGAGTAGAAGCGATTCTGCGGATCCTTGACGTGCTCCTCCGGCGTCTCCTTGCTGCTTTGCTGATAGACAGCCGACATCATGATCATCTTCTGTAGCTGCTTAAGCGACATCCCGCTCTTGCGGAACTCGACCGCCAGATAGTCCAGCAGCTCGGGATCGGACGGCTTGTCGCCGATGGCACCGAAGTTATCAGGCGTGTTCACGATGCCGGTGCCAAAGTGCCACTTCCAGACGCGATTCACGAAGACCCGGCTGGCCAGCGGACTTGCAATGATGTCGTTGGCAAGCTCCAGCCGGCCGCTGCCCTGGGTGTAAGGCTTCTTGTCCGCGGGGCCAAGCACCGTGAGGAACGCACGCGGTACGACGTCACCATGCGCATGCGGATTGC
The DNA here is from genome assembly GCA_964247475.1 of uncultured Acidobacteriaceae bacterium. Taxonomy (GTDB): domain Bacteria; phylum Acidobacteriota; class Terriglobia; order Terriglobales; family Acidobacteriaceae; genus Edaphobacter. The sequence continues at coordinate 18,757 of CAXTUS010000025.1, forward strand.
CGCGCAGGTCAAGCGCAATATTCATCGCCTTTGGCTTGTCGGCGGCGCCGTGAACGAAGGGATAGATGGCGCCGACCTTCTTTACATTGCTGCCGTTCTTCTGGAGCGAGGAGAGGTAGGCCTGCTCCGCCGGTCCGAGACGACGCACCAGGTCCCAGCCGCGGAAGGCGAAGAGACCAGGCAGCCCCCGCTCTTCAAAGACGCCGGTGCCAAGCTGCCGGATGAAAAGATCCTCGTAGAGATTCGCCTTCTCGGTCGAAAGCACCTTGAGCTCAAGCGTGCAGCCCGGGCAGAACTGGTCGTAGGTATCGAACTCGTTCGGCTTGACGTCCTTCTCACGCTCGGTGGGCACGCCGGCCTTGGCCTTGATCTTCTCGTTCTCTTCCTCGATGGCCTTGTTCTCGATCTCGAGATCGATGATGCGCTGCTGGAATGAATCGCCAAGGAACTTCGCCTGGTCCTCCGTACCGCCCTGCGCGATCATCGCCTGCCAGTCCTTTAGGTAGGGATAGAAGAGCGGCTTCTTGGCAAGAAAGTTAACCCAGCGCTCGAGCAGCTCAGGGTCAACGCGTCCCTGGTCGGCAGCCTCGTCGACCTTCATCTTCGGCTTGCCGGCGACGCGCCATGCGGCCACCATGTAGTCCGACGTCTGCGCGGCGTAAGCGATCGCCAGGTGCTTGGACTCGTCCTTCAGATAGTCCTGCGCAGCCTTGTCCTTATCGTTCGCTTCCTTGAACTTCGCGCGATAGAAGTCGACCTCGCTAGCCGGTACAAAGTTGTACTCCTGGTAGGTGGAGCTTGCGAAGACACCGCCCAAAGCGTAATAGTCCTTGGCAAGGATGGGGTCGTACTTGTGATCATGGCAGCGCGCGCAGGCAACTGTAAGGCCAAGATAGCCGCGCGTGACAGCGTCGATGCGTTCGTTGCGTTCATCGGCGCGACCCTGGATCGGCTCGGCCTGGTCCCAGATCCACGGTGCGCCACCGAGGAAGCCGGTGCCTTTCAGATCCTCAGCGGAGGGGTGAGGAGAGAGCAGATCTCCGGCAAGCTGCATCCTGACGAACTGGTCATAGGGCAGGTCCGCGTTGATCTGCTTGATGACCCAGTCGCGGTAGACCCAGGCGCCATCCAGTGGCATGTAGCCGCGTCCGCGCGGATCGAGGCCGCGGATATCATCGTCCCCGTAGCGTGCTACGTCGAGCCAGTGGCGCCCCCAGCGTTCGCCATAGTGCGGAGAGGCAAGCAGCTTGTCGATCAGCTTTGCCCATGCGCCGGGTGTGCTGTCCTTTTCAAAGGCTTCAATCTCTTCAGGTGTCGCGGGCAGGCCGGTCAGGTCGAGCGTAGCCCGGCGGATCAGCGTCCGTTTGTCCGCCATGGGCGTGGGCTTCAGGCCCTCGAGCTCAAGCTTCGCAAGCACGTAGTGATCGATGTCGGTTTTGGCCCAGCTCTTCAAAGAGGGGTCCTTGATGGCCGGGGCAGGCACTTCGTTCAGCGGCATGAAGGACCAGAACTTACGCATATCCTCGGTGATCTGCTTGCCCGCCCGCACAGGGACCGCGCTCTGCGGCCAGGGTGCGCCCATGCGCACCCACTCGGTCAACGTGGCGAGATCTTCGGCCTTCAGCTTGTCGCCCTTGGGCGGCATCTTCAGGTCGCCGGTCTGGTGCACCGCCTGCAGCAGCAGGCTCTTCTCAGGGTCGCCGGCTACGATGGCCGGCCCGGTCTCCCCGCCCTTCAGCAGGGCCGCGCGAGAGGTCATGCTGAGCCCGCCGGCGGCTTTCTCCTGGTGGCACTGCCCGCAGTTGTTCGCAAGGATAGGACGAACTTTGTTCTCGAAGAAATCAGCGCCGGCAGTGCCCTTCGCCTCGGCCGGGTTCAGCGTCGCAGCTACCGGCATGGCAGCCTCGGCGCTGTCCCATGTACCTCCACGACGGATCCATTCTCTAAGATTTGCAATGTCACCGTCTGCAAGCTTCGCAGACTTCGGCGGCATCTTCAGGTCGCCCGTCTGCATGACCGCCTCGATCAGCAGGCTCTTCTCAGGCTTTCCCGGAACCATCACCGGGCCCGAGTCTCCACCCTTCAACAACGCCGCGTGTGAATCAAGGCGCAGGCCTCCAGCGGCCTCGGTGGTATGGCATTTGTAACAGCTCTGCGCCAGCACCGGGCGCACCTTCTGGGTAAAGAATTGGGTATCGTCTTCCTGCGACGACGTAGCGGCTGCGCGGTCTACCTTGGCCTGGCCGAAGGCTGCCGTGCCCATGGCAGACAAACTCAGGAGCAGCGTGAACACGCGAGATCTGCGGAGGTACATCAGAGCGAGCCTCCTTCGGGCCGATCGCCGCGTGAACAACTCTCAATCTGTTCCACAAGGGCGAGGAAATTTTGGCCGTCCTGGCGCAGGCTCATCCCGGAGGCCGGCAGCTTCACGTCGAGCGCAATGTGCGCGCCGCATGCATCGTCTTTCGTTCTGCGGGCGAGCACGATGACGCGCGTGCCGAGGAAGAGCGCCTCCGCGGTGTTGTGCGTGACGAAGACAACGGTCGGCTTGGTCTCCAACCAGACCGAACGCAGCAGGCGCTGCAGGCTCGATCGCGTGGCAGGGTCAAGCGCACTGAAAGCTTCATCCATCAGCAGCACGCGTGACTTCATCATCAAAGCCTGCGCGATCGCGACCCTTTGCTGCATGCCGCCAGAGAGCTGATGCGGATACTTGTTCGCATCGGAAGGCTGCAGACCCATATGCGCAAGCTGGCGCATGGCCTCAGCACGCACCCGGCGACGAAAGGCGCGAAAGCCCGGCAGCAGGCGCCCCAGAATGTGGTACTGCGAAGTCTCGGGCCCCATGGCCAGGTTCTCAAGCACCGTGCGATCGGGAAAGAGCGAGTACTTTTGCGGCACGTAACCTGAGCGTGCGTCGACGCGTTCCACCTTGCTGCCGGCGACGGCGATCGCGCCCGAGGTAGGCCTCTCCTGGCCAAGCAGCATACGCAAAAGCGTGCTCTTGCCGCATCCCGTTTCGCCTAGCAGGACGACGAACTCTCCCTCTTCGATCTCAAGCGAGATGTCTTCGAGAACCGTGCGCTGCGCGTTGCGGCCGACGGCATAGGAGACCGAAACGCCTTCAATGCGGATGCAGTGCGGCGCCGCGGACACATCAGCGCGCGCGGTCTCAACCTGGGTCAGCAGATCGATCGGGGCGATCATGCCTTGCGTGCTCATGTCTGAAACCATGGATGCAGCCTCCGATTGATGATGCGCAGTGAGAAATCGATGGCGAAGAGCAGGAACGCGACCCAAAGCACATAGGGCAGGATGACGTCCATCCCCATGTGCCGTCGCATGATGGCAATACGGTATGCAAGCCCGTCAGATGCGGCGATCATCTCTCCCGCAAACAGAAAGAGCATCATCGGCTTCAGGTTCAGACGCAGGCTGTTGATCACCTGCGGCATCACCTGGCGCGCGACAACGCGGTACGCCACGTCGAAGTTATTCGCGTCAAGCGTGAAGGCTTTGACGATCTGCTCCTGGGGGACAGCCTTCACCATCTGCGTCACGTCGAGGATCATGGTGGGCGCAACACCGATCACGATGAGCGCGATCTTCGACCACTCATCGATACCAAAGACGATGAAAAGGATAGGCAGCAGCGAGAGCGCAACGATCTTATCGAAGAACAGCACGAAGCGCAGGAAGCCGGCGCCGAACCAGGGAAACAGACCGATATGCAGCGCCAGGATGACGGCCGGAATCAGCAGCAGCAGACTGATCGAAAAGCGCCGGCCACTTGATGCCGTATCCTTCCAGATCATCGAGTGATGCAGGCGCTCCCACTTTGAAGCGTTCTCGGCCGGAATATAGTCGTCCTCTTCCGCCGGCTCAAGCACAGCTGACCTGATCCCTGCGACCAGCTGGTGCTGATTAGGCACGACACGATCTTCCGGGTTCTCGCGATGACGGTTTGCTGAAGTCTGCATATAGAGCCCGATGCAAACGATGAAGATCACACACGAGAGCGCCTGCGAGAGCAGCCGGTTGGGCCGTGCCTGGATATCAAAAGGAGAAAAGTTAGCCATGGCGCGCTAAAGCTTCCCCTGTTCGGCGGCCTGCATATAGACCGCGTTGAAGCGGAGACGGACCCGATCCCTCTTGCCCTGGACGGTGCCGTTGGGATAGAGAATGGCCACGTCGTCTGCGGACTTGATGCCCTGCCCCAGCAGGCCGTGCGCAAAGCAGAACTGACGCACCAGGTCCATCTTCTTCTGCAAATCCTGGCCCGCAGCAAAGTCGACCGCAGACTTCGGCGTGGCAAAGAGCGCCGTGGTCTTAAGCTGTTCCTTGTAGGAATCGACCGAATCACCCGAGGCGGCGGCTGAGTACTTCAACGCATTCGGCTGGCCTGATGCCACCTGCTGGATCGTCTCGTACCATGCGCCCGTGATGGCCTTCGCGAACTTCTGTCCATCGGGCGTATTCAGGAGCTCTGAACGAACCACGAGCAGGTCAAGGATCTCACCCGGAATCTTCGACGAATCGAAGATGGATTGCACGCTCTTGTCCGCCACAATCTGCGACACGAGCGGCTTCCAGGTCACGACCGCCTGGTTCGCCTTGTTGTTTGAAAATGCGGCTACGATATCCGAGTCCGAGGTGTTGATCAGGTGCAGCTTGGAAAGCTGAGCCTGCTGTCCGCCCAGCACCATGCCACGTTCCAGCAGGTACTCCGAAACCGTCTTCTGCACCAGCATGACCGGCTTGGTGGGCAGGTTCTTAAAGGTAAGGCCATTACGCACCAGCACCGCGTCGTTGCCGTTGCTGTAGTCCCCGATGATGATCGCCGTCGAATCAACGCCTGCCGCCGCCGGCATATCGAGTGCTTCCATGTTGGTCATCGTGCAGGCATCGATATTCTTCGCCACAAAGGAGTCGAGCGAGGCTGCGTAGTCAAACCGCTGCACCTTGATCTGGATGCCGTACTTGTCCGCCCACTTCTTCAGAATGCCGGACTTCTGCATGTAGAAGTATGGATTCCACCCCGCATACACCGACCAGCCCACCGTGTAGGCAGGAACGGCGGCGCGCGCGACGTTTGGCGCAACCAGGCCCGCGAGCAGAGCCACGACACATCCGACACGCATGAAGCAAGTCCTGAACGATTGCATTGGCACCTGTTGTTCCTATTCGTTTCTTTGCAGATTCTCTTAAACGGAGCCTCTAACTTGCCCGCATCGCTTCGTCCTGTTGCTGCCATGCGCGCAGGCTGGCGGGATGCGCGCCAGCTAGGGATCCCTCTATACGTGACACCATCAACCGGGCGATTTCCTGAAGTTTAGCCCCGCTGCGCGTTCATGGAAGGCGCTATCGAAAGCCGCAATACGACCTATAGAAAGATCGAATGCGAGTGCCTCAGGACTACTCGTCCTCATCGTCATCGGGTGCGACTGCATCGGGCTTTGCACCGGCCTTCTTCGGCTTGAAGGTGCCGCCAAGGATCTGGTCGAGCGTGGCCAGCATCTCGGCCGAAGAGGGGGAGACGTCCGGGTCGAGCCTGGCAATTACGTTTCCTTTTTTATCGATGACGAACTTCGTATAGTTCCAGTGCACAGGACCGCCCGGAGGCGCCGTCTTGCTCTTGGTCAGGTAGAGGAAGAACGGCAGCGGATCGTCTCCGCTGACCTTTGCGACCGCGGTAACCGGAAAGTCCACCTTGGCATCCGCATAGGCCTTCTGCACCTCGGCGGCGGTGCCCGGTTCGCCCGCGCCGAAGTCGTTCGAGGGCACACCGATCACAACAACATCCTTTGCCTGATAGGTGTCGTGCAGTTTGATAAGGCCTTGAAGCTGCTCGTTGTAGGTCGACTTGCGCGCCAGGTCGACCACCACGATGTACTTGCCTTTGAAGCTGGCGAGCGGCATGTTCTTGCCATCGGCCCCGGGCAGGCTGAAGTCATAGGCGGTCTTCTGCGGCTTGTCGGACTTATCTGCCTGGCTCTCCGATGGCTTCGCGGCAGCTACCTCCGGCGGCCGCTTCTTGCCTGCAGGGTGCTTGGGCGGCGGCGGCGTAAGGGTCTTGGCAGGCACGCCGGCAGCCGGTACATCCTGCAGGATGCGCGGCGGCGCGGCAACCGATGCCGCAGTCATGCATGCCGTCACGGTGATCGCCAACAGTTTGGTGGAATGTGAATGGAAGAGATGCGGCGGATGCTTCATCTCCGGCGATTCTAACGGGCACAGCCCACCACGGCAGACGGTTATGGCTCCGGCTAATGGGCTTCATAACGAAAGTGCATGCATGGCTTTTTCCTATAAGCTCGATTGCTAGCAGTGATGGCACCGTGGCTGGATGGACCGTTGAACTACTATCAAGGTCTGCCCTCTACGCAAAACCTTCAACCCTCATGCACAGCAGGTGCTGACAGGAGTCCCTGAGAGATGTCACAAAAAGAGGTTGTGTCTTTGAGCGCATCGGCCCTGCTGCTTGCAGGCGTCGCTTGCGTCTTGATGAGCAGGGCACAGGCCGCCGTCACTCCAGCCGCCGTCACTCCAGCCACCGCTCCAGTCGCCCCCTCTCTAGCCACGGCCACTCCAGCCAAGGCCATCCAGGCTTCCAGCAAGCAGGCCGCCGAAGCCAAGCCCCCGCACCCGCCCAGGGTAGTCAGGCCCGGGGTGCATACGCCGGGCGTCTCGAAATCCATGAGCCAAATCCGGAAGACAGCCGAGTTCTCAGTGGCAGGCAGTCCGGATTGGTCCGTCATGACCAAGGATGCGGTGTGGGTGACAAGTGGCGGGCGGACGAACCATGTCGTCCAGCTCAACCCCGCAACCAACCAGGCAGGCCTGAGCGTCAACGTCCCGCTTCCCTGCTCCGGGCTCGCGGATGGCTTTGGTTCGGTGTGGGCGCCAAGCTGCGGCCTGCACTCGGTGCTGCGGATCGATCCGGCGAACGGCAAGGTGATCGCAACGATTCCGGCCGATCCAGCGAACTCCGAGGGCGGCATCACGACAGGCGCGGGTGCCGTATGGATCGTCACCAGGCCTGCTGCGCTGGTGCGCATCGACCCGAACACCAATGCGGTCACAGCAAAGTATGAGCTTCCGCTGGGATCAGAAAACCCTCTGTTCAGCGATGGCTTCCTTTGGGTGTCTTCGTTTGAAGAAAGCAAGCTGATCAAGCTCGACCCGAAATCCGGCAAGGTTCTGGCGAGCCTCCCTGTAGGTCCCAAGCCACGGTTCCTGACCGCGGGTGCAGGCTCCATCTGGACGTTGAACCAGGGCGACGGCAGCATCTCCCGTATCGACGAGAAGAGCGGCAGGCTGCTTGCGACGATCGCCTGTGGCATACCGGGGGGCGGCGGGGAGATCACCTTTGGCAACGGCCATGTGTGGGCGACCATGTTCGACTTTCCCCTGACCGAGATCGACCCGGCAACCAATAAGGTAGTGAAGCAATGGGGCGGCCCCGGCGGCGACGGCATCCGTTATGGATTCGGTTCGCTCTGGCTTTCAAATGGCGCCCTGGGAACGGTCTGGCGGCTCTCACCGGACCAGCCATGAAGCGGCCGCTTCAATTTTGTAGATAGAACCCCAGAAGGGTACCGAGGAAGGAATAGGTTAAGACTTTGAACGATACAGTTCTCTGGGAAGAGACGCTGCCCGGCTGCTCTACCTGGTCGCATGTCTTGAAGCGAGGCACCGCGCTGCGGCTTGAGGCGCTTGAGGACGGAGCGAATGTCGGGGCCATCTTCTTGAACGCTGATCAATTGTCCGAGCGACTGAACCTGCCGGACACCTTGAAGGCGCAGCACATCGCGCGGCTGACCGCAGGCTCGGTGCTCTACTCCGACATGGGCCGCATCCTTTGCTCGATCACCGACGACACGCTGGGCTGGCACGATCCCCTCGGCGGATGCTCCGATGCCGCGCTGGTTGAACAGAAGTACGGCCAACGCACCTACCAGCAGGCGCGGAATGGCTGGCATCAGAATGCGCTGGATGGCTTCCTGATCGAGCTCGCGAAATACGGGATGAACAGCCGCGACCTGATGATGAACGTGAACTTCTTTTCTAAGGTGCAGGTCGAAGAAGACGGCAGCATGCTCTTCGTCGAGCGCCACGCAAAGGTGGGCGCACAGGTAGAGCTGCGCGCCGAGATGAATACGCTGGTCATCCTGAACACCTGTCAGCACCCCATGGATCCTGACTCCGTCTATGCGCAGCGCTCGGTCAAGCTCGCCATCAAGAAGGTGCAGGCGCCCGGCGCTGACGATCTCTGCCGCAACTCGCGGCCGGAGAATGGACGCGGCTTCACCCTCACGGAGCGCTACTTCCTCTAAGCCACGACTTCGTTCGAACAACACACCTAGGAAGGACCTTCAATCGAGTGCCTGAGACTCTCATTCAAGAAAGCCTGCTTTTACCGGGGGATGCTCTCTTCACCGCCACCATCCGGGCAGGCGACTCCTTCGTGCGTGAGATCGCCCGCGGGCAGGTGATCCGCATCGTCGACCTCGAAGGCAACCAGGCGGTCGATACGCTCTTCTACAACGCGCACAACTATGCCGATCGTTACAGCGCGCAGGATACGATCCGCGAGCAGAAGAACATCTACCTGACGACCGGTACGAAGCTTTTTTCAACCGCACGCAACGTACTGATGACGATCGTCGCCGATACCTGTGGCCGTCACGACACGCTGGGCGGCGCATGCGCGACTGAAAGCAACATGGTGCGCTACGCGATCGAGAAGCGCTCCATGCACGCGTGCCGGCAAAGCTTCCTGAAGGGCGCGCTGAGCTGGTCGAAGCAGACCGGGCGCGAGTTCGACAAGCGCGACCTGACGGCCAACATCAACTTCTTTATGAACGTTCCAGTGACCCCCGGTGGCAAACTCAGCTTCGAGGATGGCGTCTCTGAAGCGGGCAAGTACGTGGCGCTGCGAGCGGAGATGGATACGCTGATCGTCATCTCGAACTGCCCCCAGTTGAACAATCCATGCAACGCCTACAATCCTACGCCGGTCCAGGTCCTGATCTGGGATGTGCCGCAGGTGCGTACCGTTCCGCAGCCGCTTTTGACGCAGGAGAACCATGTTTAAGAAGGTGCTGATTGCCAATCGAGGCGCCATCGCATGCCGCATCGAACGCACACTGAAGCGGATGGGTGTTGGCTCAGTCGCGGTCTACTCGACTGCGGATCGTAACTCGCTGCACGTGCTCGAAGCTGATGAAGCGGTGATAATCGGTGAAGGCCCGGCGGCCCAGAGCTATCTTTCCTTTGACGCGATCTTCGCCGCCGCCGCTGCAACCGGCGCAGAAGCCATCCACCCCGGCTACGGCTTCCTGAGTGAAAACATAGCCTTCGCCGAAGCCTGCGCGGCACGTGGCATCACCTTCATCGGCCCCGCCCCGGCACACATCGCGGCCTTCGCACTGAAGCACACCGCTCGCGCCACCGCCGCTGCATGTGGCGTTCCCTTGTTGCCAGGCACCGGCTTGCTGTCGAGCCTTGAAGACGCGCTCACCAGGGCGGAGGCGCTCAGGTACCCCGTCATGCTGAAGAGTTCAGGCGGCGGAGGAGGCATCGGCATGCGTGTCTGCCAGTCCGCAGATCAGCTTAGCGACGCTTACGAATCTGTGCTGCGCCTGAGCCGTGCGAACTTCGGCGATAGCGGCGTCTATCTCGAAAAGTACGTCGCGCGCGCACGCCACATCGAAGTACAGATCTTCGGCGACGGCAGGGGCAACGTGCTTGCGCTGGGCGAACGGGACTGCTCCGCCCAGCGCCGCCACCAGAAGGTGCTCGAAGAGACACCCGCACCCGGATTGACAGAAAAGACACGTGACCAGCTGAAGGCATCCGCTGCGCTGCTTGCCAAGGCCGTGAACTATTCGTCCGCAGGCACGGTCGAGTTTATCTACGACGATGACACCGATGACTTCTACTTTCTCGAGGTCAATACCCGCCTGCAGGTGGAGCACGGCGTCACCGAAGAAGTCTGCGGCATCGATCTCGTCGAATGGATGATTCTTGAGGCTGCCGGGGAGATGCCCCCGCTGTCGAGCTTCAACATCAAGCCGCAGGGCGCGTCCATCGAAGCGCGCATCTATGCCGAGGACCCTGCGAACAACTTTCAACCCACGCCCGGCAAGCTCACGCTGGTGAAGTTCCCGGCCTCGCAGATCGCGCGGGTTGAAACCTGGATCGAATCCGGCGCGACCATCACCTCCTTCTATGATCCAATGATCGCGAAGATCATCGTGCACGGCACGAGCCGCGCCGATGCTCTCGAAAAGATGTCGGCAGCGCTGAACGCCACCGCGATCGATGGCACGGAGACGAACCTCCGCTATCTCCGCGAAGTCGTGAAGACGCCGGAGTTTATCTCGGGCAAAGTGACAACCTCTTTCCTCGGCAGCTTCCTCTACGCGCGCCGTGCTATCGAGGTGCTTGAGGGGGGCACCCAGACCACTCTCCAGGACTTCCCCGGACGCACCGGCTATTGGAACGTCGGCGTGCCGCCCTCCGGGCCCATGGATCATCTGTCGTTCCGCATTGCGAACCGTCTGGTAGGCAATCCTGAAGGCGTCTCCGCGATCGAGTTCGCGACCATGGGCGGCCGACTTCGATTTCAGGCCGACGCGCTGATCGCCGTGACCGGCTGCGACATGGGGGCGAAGCTCGATGGCAAGCCGCTCGCGCCATGGACCGCAGTCGCAGTGAAGGCCGGCAGCGTGCTCTCGCTCGGCGCCGCAGGCAAGGAAGGCACCCGTGCCTACCTCGCGGTACGCGGCAGCTTTGACACACAACCTTACCTCGGCAGCCGCAGCACATTTGTACTGGGCGGCTTTGGCGGGCAGGCGGGGCGTGCCCTCCGCGCGGGCGATATCCTGCATACCGGCCAGCACGATCTGGCGCTTACCGCACCCGCTCCAATCCCGCTTGATCGGCTGCCACCGCTCACCCATGCGTGGAAGATCGGTGTGCTCTTCGGACCCCACACGGCGCCGGATTTCTTCACCGAAGAAGATATCGACATGATCTTCTCGACCGCCTGGAAGGTGCACTATCAAAGTGACCGGACAGGCGTCCGGCTGATCGGTCCAAAGCCTGCGTGGGCGCGTCCTGATGGCGGCGAGGCAGGCCTCCATCCGTCGAACATTCACGATAACGCCTACGCCATCGGGACTGTTGACTTCACCGGCGATATGCCGATCCTGCTCGGCCCGGATGGCCCGAGCCTCGGCGGCTTCGTGTGTCCCGCAACGATCGTGCAGGCTGAGCTCTGGAAGCTCGGCCAGTTGAAGGCAGGAGACACGGTCCACTTCGAACGCCTGACGCTGGCCCAGGCTGAAGCGATGGAACGCGCACAGGATGCCTTCCTCAAAGACTTCAGCAAGCCGCTCCCCACCCTGCCTGAGAGCACAACAACACCGGAGCCGGCGGTGCTGAAGCGCATCGACGAACGTGATCCTGCGATGGTCTTCCGCGCCGATGGCGACAAGTACCTGCTGGTGGAATACGGCAGGCTCGAGCTTGATCTCAACCTGCGCTTCCGGGTTCATGTACTTGAGCAGAAGCTGCGCGAAGCCCAGCTGCCGGGCATCATCGACATCACGCCTGGTATCCGCTCGCTGCACGTTCACTATGACAGCCGCCTGCTGCAGCGGCATGCACTGATCGATGCGCTGGACGCGATGGACCGTGCCATGCCCGCGCTCACCGATATCACCGTACCCTCGCGCATCGTGCACCTGCCGCTCTCCTGGGATGATCCCCAGGCTCGGCTCGCGCAGCAGAAATACATGCAGGCGGTGCGTCCGGATGCCCCCTGGTGCCCCTCGAATATTGAGTTCATCCGCCGCATCAACGGTCTGGATTCGATCGACGACGTCTACCGCATCGTCTACGCCGCAAGCTACCTGGTGTTGGGTTTAGGCGATGTTTACCTCGGAGCACCGGTGGCAACTCCGGTTGACCCGCGTCATCGCCTGGTCACCACCAAGTACAACCCTGCGCGTACCTGGACGCCCGAGAATGCGGTCGGCATCGGAGGCGCTTACATGTGCGTCTACGGCATGGAGGGACCGGGTGGCTATCAGCTCGTCGGCCGCACCATTCAGGTCTGGAACACGTGGAAGTCCACGCCGGCCTTCGCCGAAGGCATTCCCTGGTCGCTGCGCTTCTTCGATCAAATTCGCTTCTACCCTGTCTCTGCCGACGAACTGCTCGACGCCCGCGAGCGTTTCCCCCATGGCCGCTACGAGTTGAAGATCGAAGAGACCACCTTCAACCTGGCGGACTATCAACTGTTTCTTGATTCCATCAGCGAAGAAGCCGCAGCCTTCAAGCAACACCAGAAAGCATCCTTCGATGCAGAACGCGAACGCTGGCGTGCCGCGGGTCTGCTGACCGTGGCCGAACCACCGGCACCGGTCGAAGAAACTGCCGGAGCGTCGGTAGTCGAGGGTTGCGAAGGCGTCTCTTCCCCGCTGACGGCGAGTATCTTCCAGATCGCCGTCGAACCCGGCCAGCAGGTGGCCGAGGGCGAGAAGCTCATCGTGCTCGATGCCATGAAGACGGAGATCGTGATCCCCTCGCATGTCACCGGCACAGTGGAGGCGGTTCACTGCGAGCTTGGCGTAGTGGTCAACGCAGGGCAGCTACTCGTCTCCATTAGGCCGTCCTGAAGGCTGCCTGCCCTTATCAAAGAAAGCGGTGACAAGCTTGGATATCAGCACCCTCCAGAAAGCCTACGCGGCCGGCACGACGACACCAGCAGAGACCGTTGACGCCATCTACGATCGCATCGAGATCGAGGGTGTACGCCCGGTGTGGATCTCACTGGTCACACGGGAAGCCGCAGTAGAGCGCGCCGCCACGCTCGAGGCGATGGGCTCGGAAGAACGGCTCAAGCTGCCTCTCTTCGGCGTTCCTTTCGCAGTCAAGGACAACATCGACGTGGCTGGCATCGAGACGACCGCCGGCTGTCCCGCGTATGCCTACACGCCGACCGAGAGCGCGACCGTAGTGACGAAGCTCGAGGCGGCGGGCGCCATCCTGATCGGCAAGACCAACATGGATCAATTCGCGACCGGCCTGGTTGGCACACGTTCCCCCTACGGCGCATGCTCGAGCGTCTTCAACAAGGATTCGATCTCGGGCGGCTCAAGTTCGGGCTCGGCTGTCGCTGTCGCAAGTGGCCTGGTCAGCTTCGCGCTCGGCACAGACACTGCAGGCTCAGGTCGCGTGCCCGCCATGTTCAACAACATTGTCGGGTTGAAGCCAACCCGTGGAGCGCTCAGCACCCAAGGCGTGGTGCCCGCATGCCGGACGCTTGACTGCGTCTCGATCTTCGCCGCGACGGTCTCGGACGCCTCGCTCGTCTTCGATGCCGCGCGCGGTTTTGATGCGCAGGATGCCTTCTCGCGAACGCCCCGGATTGGAGCAGGCGCCGCAGCATGGGCGTCCGCAGCAGGCTTTCGCTTCGGCGTCCCGGCCGCGTCGACGCTTGAATTCTACGGTGACCCTCACAATCCCGAGCTGTTTCAGCAGGCGATTCTTAACCTCGAAAGCCTCGGCGGAGAGAAGGTGGAGATAGACCTTGCCCCCTTTCTTGAAGCCGCAGCCCTGCTTTACAAAGGCCCCTGGGTCGCCGAGCGCTACGCAGCAATCGCACCCTTCGTTCAAACGCATGCTGACGCCATGGACCCGACCGTACGCACCATCATCGAGGGCGCCACCACCTACTCGGCAGTTAACGCCTTCAATGCGGCGTACAAGCTCCAGGCGTTGCGGAGCCGGACCGAGCCGGTCTGGTCCGAAGTCGACATCATGCTGCTCCCAACCGCGCCGCGAACCTACACCCTTGCAGAGATCGCAGAGGCTCCACTCGAGCGCAACAGCCATCTTGGCCATTACACAAACTTTGTGAACCTGCTGGATCTTGCAGCCATCGCGGTGCCCGCCGGCTTCCGGGCGGATGGCCTGCCCTTTGGCGTGAGCCTGATAGCACCCGCATGGACAGACCCGGCGCTGTTGACGCTCGCGGACCGGCTGCACCGTACGTCTAACCTGCCGCTCGGATGCGGGCCGGTCAAGCTCCATCAGACCTCTTCGCTCGTCGCGGCAACGCCTCCGCCCGGATGCCTGTTCATGGCGGTCGTCGGCGCACATCTTGATGGGCAGCCCTTGAACTGGCAGTTGACCCAGCGCCGGGGCCGCCTGATCAAGACCTGCCGCACCCATCCTGACTACAAGTTCTATGCGCTGCGAGGCACCATGCCGCCGAAGCCCGGACTGGTTCGCGTGCCGGGCTTCGAAGGCCCCGGCATCGAAGTCGAAGTATGGGCACTCCCTGAAGACACCCTCGGCAGCTTCGTCGAAGGGGTGCCGCAGCCGCTCGTGATCGGGACTCTGCGGCTTGAAGATGGCTCGCTGGTGAAGGGCTTTCTGGTCGAACCAGCGGCTGTCCATGACGCCACCGAGATCACCCACTTCGGCGGCTGGCGCAGCTACCTCAAGTCGTTGGCTGTGCCATAGCTATGAAGGCTTGAGAACGAAGCGCATCAGCTCCTGCAGGCGATGATCGAGCCGCTGCTTTGCCTCATCGGCATACCTCTGATGCAGCGTAACCTCGCGCTGCGCTGCTTCACGCCGCCCCATATGCGCATACGCACGAGAGAGCCGATAGTGCGCCTCTGCGCCGCTCGGGTTCAAAGCAATCGACTGCTCGAGCTGCGCCGCACTCTCCGTCCAGTGCTGCTGCATCTGTTCGAGCACACCCATCTGAAAGTAGGCATCGGCGTACCTGGGATCGGCTTTAATCGAAGCCTGCAGCAAGGTCGCAGCCTTGGATAGATCCTGCTTTGCCGCCGGCTCATGCAGGATCGCGACCGCCGCATACATCATCATCGTCGCATTCGCAGGATGCCGCTCGGCAAAGTCGTAAACCGCATCGCAGCCCGTATTCTCGCCATCCTGGAGTGCTGCGCAGCTGCGGCCCAGAAGGTCTGCGACGATCGCGTTGTTTGGGTCGATACGCAGCTCATTCGAGAAGATCGTCACTGCCGGGCCATAGTCCTCCTTGCCATAGTGCGCGATGCCGGCAGCCATCCGGAAGCGCGCACTGTCGGGCCAGGTCGCGGTTCCATAGGTGGCGACTTTGATCGCTTCATCCCAGTTCCAGTGGCGGAGCAACTCCGTGGTCAGGGCATAGGAGTTCGCCTCGCCAGGACTCTCACGCGCGGCCGCCTCGTAGTGGGTCAAGGCCTTCTGGAACTCGCCGGCCTTCTCGTCCGCGTCCCCGGCAAGCGCATGCATCTCGGCGGTAAGCTTCTGCTGGGGCAGGCCGTCAAGCACCTTGCCGGCTTCCTTCGCAGAGTCAGCGTCATAGAGTGCGAGCGCCTGGTTGTACCGCAGGTTGAGATCGTCAGGGCTGAGGACTGCCGCGGCGGCGAAGGCCCTGGCGGCGGTCTCAGGCTGCTTCGCGAGCATCAGTGCCTGGCCCAGGTTTGCCTGCGTCAGCGGGTTTCGAGGCTCAAGCTTAGCGGCCTGCTGAAGCTCGCCCACTGCCTTCCCCGGGTCTGCCATCTTCAGGTACGCTGCCCCGAGGTTTGCATGCGCAAGCGCTTCGCCGGGTGACACGGCACATGCACGCTCAAGGAAGCTGAGCGCCTCGCTTACCCTGTCCGTCTCCAGATAGAGGCTGCCCAGCGCCTCGTTGGCTTCATAGTTTTTGGGATACTTTCGCTGCAAGACAAGGAGCGGAGCCAACGCCTGGTCAAGTCGTCCCTGGTCGTAGGCTTCAAGCGCCTGGCGGAGAGCCTCACGGTCGACGGCGGGCATCGTCCTTGCCGCAGGCTTCTGTGCAGATACCGGGGAGCAGAAGAGAACGGTTACGCCTAATCCGCAGGCAAGTGCGCGTTGAAGGATCAGGTTCATTGAAGACGATGTTAGCGGATGCGCACGTGGTTCGCGTACGCATCCGCCAAGTGATGGGTCAAGGTTGCTGCTGGTTAGAAGGTGTACTTCAACGCGAACTGGAAGAAGCGAGAGTCAGGCGTGTTGCTTTGGAAGGTGCGTGAACCTGTGATCTGGCCACCGTTCGACGAGATGTTCGTCGTGCTTGGGTTGCCGTAAGCAGGTGTGTTCAGGACGTTGAAGATATCCGCGCGGAACTGCAAAGCCTGCTCCCGGAATGTCGGGAATGACTTGAACAGCGACATGTCGGTCCGTTCGTAGCCCGGCCCGTAGACCTGTCCACGGTTGCTGCCAACATAAGCGTAGGCTGCAGGTCCGGAGACCGAGTTCGGGATCTTTGTGCCGTCCGAGTACGTGCCACCCGCGAGCCCGATGTTGTCAGCTTGCGGGTTGCGGAAGGCGCAAGGGTTGTACCAGTTCTGTACCGTCCGCACCTTGGTCGGGCAGGTGATACCCGGGTTCGAGGGATCAGGCGTTCCACCGCCCTTGAAGGGATCACCAATCCGAATGGCATTGTAAGCCGCACCCGATGGGTTGTTGATACCGTTGGTGCCGATCGTCAAAGGCTGACCGGTCTGCGCGCGGAAGGTGAAGCTGCTTGACCAACCACCGATCGCGTAGTCGAGAATGCCACCGTTATTGAGGTACTTCTGACCGCGGCCAAAGGGAAGCTGGTAGTTGCCGTTGATGGTGAAGCGGTGACGGACGTCAAAGCCTGAAGGCCCATAGTCCGCGCCCTGCCCAAGGATGTTGATGCTGCGTGTGCCCTGGTCGTTCGTGCTGCCTAGTGGGGTATCCGCGTTATCGAGCGAATGTGCGTAGGTGTAAGTGGTCAGGAAGCTGAGACCATGCGACAGCCGCTTTTCAAGCTTGCCCTGCAGTGAGTTGTAGTTCGCCGACCCGTCATACGCAGTGTAGGAGAAGCCGGAGAAATGGGGGAACGGCTGAAACGGGTTGGTCTTGTCCCCATTCGCATCCACATAGCCGCTGAAGCCTGAAGGCGTCAACGCCGTGGCTCCGTTCGGGTTGGGGAAGAACTGCAGGTGACGAGAGACCGCACCCACATACCCAACCGATGCCACCATG
Organism: uncultured Acidobacteriaceae bacterium; assembly: GCA_964247475.1. Taxonomy (GTDB): domain Bacteria; phylum Acidobacteriota; class Terriglobia; order Terriglobales; family Acidobacteriaceae; genus Edaphobacter. The sequence continues at coordinate 35,824 of CAXTUS010000025.1, forward strand.
GTGTTGCTGATCCCGTACTCCACGGTGAAGTTGTACTGCTCGCTGTAAGGAGTTCTTACGTTCCCCTCACCGCCGCGCAATGTGGGCTGTGCCGGAGCGGTAAGTAGACCTCCCGGAGATGCGAGCAAGGCCGAGAAGCCATTCTCAAGCGTGAAGCCGTTGTTCGGGCACTGTCCATTGACGTTGCAGCTTGAGGCCGCGTAGGTGGAGTCGAACTCGAAGGGGAAGTTCTCGCCGAAGTTTGGATAATAGCCGGTGCTCTCGAGGCCGCCGAAGAAGATGCCGTAGCCGCCATGCAGCACCATCTTGTCCGTCCCCTTGAAGGCGAAGCCAACGCGCGGAGCAACGTTCGTCTTCTGTGGATTTACCAGGTAACGATTGTTGGTATAGGTCAGGGCGATGTTGTCTTCGGCCAGCAGGTTGAGGAACTTCTGCGGAATGACTGTGCCCTGCTTGCTGCTTGGGATCAGGTACTGACCGGTCGCCTTACCCCCCGAAACAAACGCGCTCGTCGGAACAAACGCCGCCTGGTTGTCATGGCGCTCAAGGTAGGGCGTCGAATAGTCGTAGCGGACGCCATAGTTCAAGGTCAGCCGCGGGCTCGCCTTCCAGTCATCCTGGATGTAGCCGGCGCGATTGAAGCGGACGTCGTCTGAAGTGAATACGTTTGAGACCGCCGCGCTGTTCATGTTGTTGGTCAACAGATCAGCAATGCCGGAGCCAGTATTCGAAGAGCCCTGCTGCGCCGTGTAGCTGCCGTTGTAGTTGTAGGTTCCACGTGGCTGTGTGGGCTGCGAGGTAGAGAAGCGGATGCGCTGGATATTCACGCCGCCCTTCACGGTGTGGTTGCCAAGCACCTTGGTGACGTTATCGAGGATCTGGTAGACGTTTTCGTACTCGTTGGTTGCATAGAACTGCGGCGAGCCGAAGTTCGAAAGTCCGGAGACGCTGAAGAAGGGCAGGCCACCGTTATTTTGCGCATAAGGAACGCCGCCCAGGCCGAGGCCGGATGCCAGCGTCGGATTGTTGGCGTTGTTATGCAGACCCGCATAGTGACCGTAGTTATAGCCGAACCGGAATTCGTTGGTCAGGGTCGGGGTAAAGATGTGCGTCTCGCTGCCGGCGAAGTTCTCACCGAGTGAGACCAGCTGGCCCGTGTCACCGAAGCCGCCGCCATCGAGCACTGTCCCGAGGGGCGCTGGATGGGTGGAGGGTTCGTGGTTATAGCTATAGCGTCCGAAGATCTGGTCCTTGGCGCTGATGTTCCAGTCGGCGCGCGTGTCCCACTGGAAGGTGTTATCAAGCGTGTTGGTCTGGCTGGTGTAGTTGGCGAAGGTCTGGCCAGCCGGTCCGACATTCGGCAGCGGGAAGAGGCTGAGCAGCTTCAACGCCACGGGATCAAGCGTTGCCGGATTGAGGATGTTGCCCGGGACCGCAACCAGCCCGTTGGTTGCTGCGTTTGGCACGAACAGCTGGCCGGACGCGGGATAGGGTTTGCCGGTGGTCGGGTTGATGCCGCCCGGATTAGCCGAGCGTCCACTCAGTGTCGGGTTCAGCAGCTCACTGAAGTTGCCGACGCGCTCAAGCGCAGTCGGAACCGAGAGCCCGGAATGCGTCTCGCCAAACACAATGCGATTCGCCTCAACATCGCCAAAGAAGAACAGCTTGTTCTTGAAGATCGGGAAACCAAGCGTGGCACCAAACTGATTCTGGCGATACTTCGCAATCGGTGACTGACCCTGGAAGTACTCGCGCACATCAAACGCGTCGTTGCGGATGTACTCCCACAGCGAGCCGTGAATGTTGTTCGTGCCAGACCGGATGCTGGCATTGACGACCGCGCCGGCCGAGTGCCCGAACTCCGAGCTGTACGAACCCGTCTGCACCTTGAACTCCGCCAGCGCGTCCGGCGGAGGCCGAACCACGTAGCTCGCACCGTTGAAGAAGTCGACGACGTTCACGTTGTTATCAACGCCGTCCATGATGTAGTTGTTCTGCTCCGCACGCTGGCCGTTCGCGTTGAAGTCTCCGCCCTTTTGTCCGCGCGCCCCGTTCGCTGGCGCTACACCAGCGGTAAGCTGCGCGATGAAGACCCAGTTGCGGCCATTCAACGGCGTATCGTTGATCGTCTTCGACTCGATCACCTGGCCGGTCGAACCCTCTTCGGTCTGCAGCAGCGCCGGACCGGTGGTCACGGTCACCACCGTGTTCTCAGAGCCCGCCGCAAGGTTCAGGTTGACCGCGATACGGTCCTGCACGTGCAGCTCGATGTGCTCCTGCTTGGTCGAGGAGAAGCCCGGGGCGGTCGCTTCGACGGTGTAGGTACCAATCTTGATCGGGGAGAAGACATAGTTTCCGCTTGAATCGGTCTGGACATGCAGCACCAGTCCAGTCTCGGGATTCGTCAGCGTCATCTGAGCGTTCGGGATCGCAGCGCCGGTTGAATCGAGGATCAGCCCGGTAATTGCTCCCTGGTCGGCCTGCGACAGTGCCGTTTTGGCACTCACGGCGAACATACACATGCAAAGAAGTACCTGTGAAAACCTTTTCCATGCGAAGAAGTTCTGCTTGCAGGTTGAAGCGGTCATTGTTTCTCTCGTTTCCTTTAAGGTCTTGATCGAGCTTATAAAGCGTCCTGGCCTGGCCTGATGCACGTGGCTTTCACTCGTCAGTCATCCCATAGAAGGGTTTCGCGACCGTCAAAAGGGATGAGTGTAAGCGGTTGCAAAGGTAGGCACCCGGGAATGCATTGTCAAGACAAATCTTCTGAGTACCGGGTGCCGCCGATGACAACCAAGATCCCACAAGGGGACACAAGTGCTTGATCCTGCTCCGGCACTTCAAAGCACGGACCAAGCCCCCGGCCGTCAGTCTCCCGGGCCTGCGCTCCGCTTCCCGAAAAACAAACGTTTGCCTAGCTACGTTCCTTCAGCTTTACTGAGTGGTTTGCGCAATCCGACAATACAGTTTTCCGGCTTCTGACATGACGTCCCGGGGCTTTATAGCATGCCGACGTGTCTCGCAAGAAATCAGCTCCAGCTCTCACCTAAGCAGCCCCACCCAGGCCTCCAAGGCAC
>CAXTUS010000026.1:0-20412 GCA_964247475.1 uncultured Acidobacteriaceae bacterium
GGTGTAGCTCATCATCAGCGCGTTGAACATCCCGATTCCGCTGATGGTACCGCCAAGGACGACAAGAAGCGACAACACGATACCGTTGTAGCCCCGGCCACCAAGCATCCGCGCCGCATCAGCCCAGGCGCCGGTCGAGAACTGCTCTGCCGGAATGCCGGCGACGGCGACGGCCGCGAGCGGCACAATGTACGTGATGGCGACGAGCGCGGCGGCGGCGAGCATGGCGCGGGGGTAGGTGCGCTGCGGATCTTCGACCTCCTGGGCGACGGTCGAGGCGTTATCCCATCCCATGTAGTTCCACAGGCAGACGGAGACCGCCGCTCCCATCTCAGGGGAGGCGACGGGATGGGTGAGGGCGGCAACGCCCCCGCCGGCTGCATGCATGACCAACCCACGCCACAGCCCGATGGCGGAAAGGGCGACGAAGGGTGAGAGCAGCATGCCGAACGCCCAGACGGAGCCATCGCCGACGAACTTTGCTCCCCGCAGGTTCCAGGCCACGCAGCCGACCACGACTGCAAGGGCCCACAATGTGCCGCGGTTGCCGGAGGTCAGGCCTGGCGCTACCCGCGAAAGGTAGAGCACGAAGGTGACGGGATAGATCGCCATATCGAAGATGCTGGCGGTGAGCGAAAGCCAGGCCTCCTGGAAGCCCCAAAAGCTGCCGAGCGCGCGGCGTACCCACGTGTAGTAGCCCCCCTCGGCCGGGATGGCGGAGGCGAGTTCGCCGACCATGAGGCTGGTGGGCAGGCTCCAAACCAGCGGGATCAACAGCAGCAGCAGGAGGGCGCGGCCGTAGCCGGCTTTGCCGATGATGTCCTCGAGGCCGTACGGGCCTCCCGCGACCATGAAGTAGGTTGCGCCGACAAGCGGCAGCAGCCGCATCTTCCTGATCAATGGGGGTGCCTCCGTGCTGCAGATGACGATGCTGGCAAGGCTTAGTTTAGGGATAAATTGCCCGAATTGCGCCAAGGCCCACAGGAATACCGGGATGACAGCTATGCCGAAGGTATTTCTGCTGTGCCGATGCGAACCTCTACATGGTTTGCGCACCTGGCGCTGACATCGAACGCAGACACATGGTGGAACGTTTATTCTGCTACTGAGGGTCTTGTGAGCACATTGAACAGTCTTCCCATCGCGATCTATTACGAGCAGCCGAACTGGTTCAAGCCTTTGTTCGCCGAGCTGGATCGGCGCGGAACGCCCTACGTGGCCCTGTCCGCGGTCGAACACAGCTGGTCGCCCGAGCAGCATCCCGAGCAGCAGTATGCGCTGGTCTTCAACCGGATGAGCCCGTCGGCCTGGAACCGCGACCATGGCGATCAGATCTTCTACACGCTCGGTTATCTCGAGCACCTCGAATCGCGCGGTGTGCGGGTGATCAACGGGCTTGCGGCCTACCGTTCTGAGCTCTCAAAGGCAGGGCAGCTTGCGCTGCTCGAATCCATCGGCCTTCCGTATCCCCGTTCGAGGGTGATCCACCGGGCTGCGCAGGCTCCGGCTGCGAGTGAAGGGCTGCGGTTCCCCGTCGTGGTAAAGCCAAACATCGGCGGTTCAGGTGCCGGGGTGAAGCGCTTTGACCACATCTCGCAGCTCGAGGCTGCCTCGAAGCTGCCCGCTGGTGACGCGGAAGCGCTTGCGCTGGGCATGGATTCTACGGCGCTGGTGCAGGAGTTCATCCCGGCTGAAGGCTCGTACATCGTGCGGGTGGAGGTGCTGAACGGCAAGTACCTGTATGCAATCAAGGTGCACATCACGGGCGAGACGTTTGATCTTTGCCCGGCGGATATCTGCCGCACCTCGTCAGGGGTAGACCTGGATCGTGCGGCCTGTGCCATCGACGCACCCAAATCGGGAATCACGGTCGAGGCCTACACACCGCCGCCTGAAGTGATCGCGGATGTTGAACGCATCATGGCGGCCTCCTCGATCGACATCGGCGGCGTCGAGTACATCACGGACTCGCGGGACGGACAACGGTACTACTACGACACCAACGCGCTCTCGAACTTCGTCGCGGACGGAAAGAATGTGATCGGGTTCGATCCGTTCGGCAAACTTGTCGACTGGCTCGAGGCCGAGGCCGCAAAGGCCAATGCTGTGACCCCTCACCTGGCGGCCCGCTGATCCTGCTGACGCGAAATCCCCACTCCGCGGAGTGGCGCCGGTCCGGCGTCAGGACGCACCCGCACTTGTTTCTAGGATATAGAGAATGCGCTACGGCTTCTGGCTTCCCGTCTTCGGCGGATGGCTTCGCAACCTTGACGATGAGCAGATGGAGACGAGCTGGGAGTACACAAAGTCCCTGGCCCGGCGTGCGGAGCAGATTGGCTACGATCTCACGTTGATCGCGGAGCTCAATCTGAACGACATCAAGGGGGTCGAGGCGCCGTCGCTCGACGCCTGGTCGACGGCTGCAGCGCTGGCCGCCGTGACCGAGCGGCTGGAGTTGATGGTTGCGGTGCGTCCGACATTTCACAATCCGGCACTGTTGGCGAAACAGGCCGCGAACATCGACCAGATCTCAGGCGGCCGGCTGTCGCTGAACGTGGTCTCGAGCTGGTGGAAGGATGAGGCCACCAAGTACGGGATCACCTTCGACGAGCATGAGCAGCGCTACGCGCGCACCTCGGAGTGGCTGGACGTAGTCGACGGGTGCTGGAACGGGCAGCACTTTTCCCATTCAGGAAAGTTGTACGAGGTCGCCGACAATATCCTGTCCCCGAAGCCCGCGGTTGCGCGTAGATTCAGTGGAGAGCCGGTGGCCGCTCAGCCGAAGAACGGCCGTCCTACGCTCTACGCAGGTGGCGAATCGGAGACGGCCAAGAACCTGATCGCGGCCAAATGCGACGCTTACCTGATGCATGGGGATCCGCCGGAGATTGTGGGAGCCAAGATCGCCGACATGCGGCATCGCCGCAAGGCTGCCGGCCTGCCGCCGATGACGTTTGGCGTGAGCGGCTATGCCATCGTGCGCGATTCCGAGGCAGAAGCGCAGCGCGAGGTGGCGCGGATTACGGATGTGAAGCAGTCGGCGCGTGGTTACGCGAACTACCAGCAGTGGATCTCCGGTTCGAAGCTTGAACAGAAGGTGTCGCTCGAAGATTACTCGGTCTCGAACCGCGGGCTGCGCTCCGGTTTTGTTGGAACGCCCGAGGCAGTGAAGCAGCGGCTGGATGATTTTGCCGGCGTCGGCTGCGACCTGGTGCTGCTGCAATCAAGCCCGCAGGCGGAAGAGATGGAACGCTTTTCGGCCCAGGTGATCCGACGAGCCTGAAAGGATCAACGGTGCTTCAAGGCTGTCGGCTATAATTGGGGAGTTCAACCCGCGATCTGTCAGGCGTTGACATGCTGGAGAGTTGGCCGAGTGGCTGAAGGCGACGGTTTGCTAAACCGTTGTACGGGGAAACCTGTACCGGGGGTTCGAATCCCCCACTCTCCGCCATCACCGATCCTCGTCCAGCCGCCACGACCTCCTCTGCGGTCATAGGATTCCCCGGCACCCCTCACGGCAAAGCTGTTTGAGGACCCGGCCACTCCCCTTTTCAACACCCGGCAGGGCATCGCTCACCCAAGGTGAACAAAGCCCGCGAGCATACGCCCCGGTACACAACGTGCCATCTCCATGACCGCTTCGATCTGCGTCTAAACGATCAAGATCAATGGAGTTGGAGACAGTGCAAGTGCTACCAAACGAATCGAAGCACGTCGCTGCGGCCGCCCCCTGGCGCTGCGCAGGCCGGAGCCTGGCAGCCATCGTCTCGGCCTTTCTGCTCCTCGTTCCCGTCGCTTCGGCCCAGGTTCCCGCGCGTACCGCACCCTTCGGCCCGAACGTCTCCGTCTTCGCGCCATCCACCCCGCAGGCAGAGATCCAGGCTCGCATTAACGCTATCTACCAGGAGCAGGAGCACAGCGAGTTCGGCTCAAGTCGCTACGCCCTGCTCTTCCTGCCAGGCGCCTACAAGGTAGACGTCCCGGTCGGCTTCTACACACAGGTCCTCGGCCTCGGCGCCACTCCGGACGACGTTCACATCACCGGAGATGTCCACGCCGACGCCTCCCTGCCGAAGAACAATGCAACGTGCACGTTCTGGAGATCGGCGGAGGGCTTCTCCGTCACCCCGACCAACGGGCCCCTCCAGTGGGCCGTCTCGCAGGCGGTGGCCTTCCGTCGCATGCACGTCATGGGCGACCTGGTTCTCCATCAGCATCGCGGCTGGGCCTCCGGCGGCTGGATCTCCGATTCGAAGATCGACGGACAGGTCGATTCCGGCTCGCAGCAGCAATGGATCTCGCGCAACAGCGAATGGCACGCCTGGACAGGCAGTAACTGGAACATGGTCTTCGTCGGTGACGTTCATCCCCCTGCCGGAACCTGGCCTGATCCTCCCGATACCGTCATCTCCTCCGCGCCTGTGACACGAGAAAAGCCATTCCTGGTTGCAGATCAACAAGGCGCCATCAGCATGGTGGTACCCGCCATCGAGAAGAACACCGCGGGCATCACCTGGCAGAGCGGCAAGACACCTGGGCGTACCTTGCCACTCAGCTCCTTCTACATCGCACAGGCTGGCAGCGACACCGCCGCTACGATCAATGCTGCGCTCGCCCAGGGCAAAAACCTCATCCTCGCGCCCGGCATCTACGACCTCACGTCGCCCCTCCATGTCACACGTCCCGACACGGTGGTCTTCGGGCTCGGATTTGCGACCCTGCATCCCACCAGGGGCACCGCCGCCATGACCGTGGCTGACGCGGATGGCATCCTGGTCTCGGGCCTGCTCTTCGATGCCGGCGAGCTCCGGTCTCCAACTCTGCTTGAGGTGGGTCGAGGGGCTTCACGCCTTCGTCATGCCGCCAACCCCATCACCCTGTCAGACATATTCTTCCGTGTCGGCGGAGCCTCGGTGGGGAAGGTCGGCGCAAACCTCGTCATCCATGCCAACGACGTACTCGTCGATCACACGTGGATCTGGCGTGCCGATCATGGCAAGGGCGTCGGCTGGACAGAGAATACAAGCGACAACGGCCTGATCGTCAACGGCGACTCCACCACCATCTATGGCCTCTTCGTCGAACATCACCAGCAGTACCAGGTCTTATGGAATGGGGAACACGGCAGGACCTTCTTCTATCAGTCCGAGATCCCCTACGACCCACCCACACAGCAGCAATGGAACGCCGGTCTGCCCCACGCATCCGGCCCCTCAGGCTGGGCCTCCTACAAAGTCGCCGACAGCGTCCACGACCACTCAGCCGCAGGACTCGGGATCTACTCCGTCTTCCGGCATCCCGGCGTCGTCCTCAGCCAGGCCATCGAGACTCCCACCACCCCCTCCGTTCACTTTGAGCACATGGTTACCGTTGCTCTCGATAACCTGGGGGAGATCACCCATGTGATCGACCAGTCGGGCGCGGCTGCCACACCGGCCCCCAACCGCACCACGCCGCGCGTAGCCGTTTACCCGCCCCAACCCTAGCCCGCTCTAGAAAGCCTGCGCCTGAACGATCAGTGTCCCCGAATAGGTCCCGGCGGGCAGCTGGGGCAGACTCGTCAGATCGATCATGAGGTTGCACGTCTGGTTCTGATTCACAAGTAGGGCTGTCAGGCTGTTGGTCTGGTAGATCAGCAGCGAGGACCGGGTTGAGAGTGGTCCCAGCTGGGTGAACGGAGTGTAGCTGGGAACGTTGGTGCACCTGCCGAAGACAGAGGATGATGGAATCACGTTGCCCGCGGAGTCCGACAGCGCCGAGCCTGAGGCAAATGAGGCGTAGAGCGCAAACGTGCCGAGCGCGGTCAGGCTCACCAGGTTGTTGATACTGATGGTCGCCGATGGAGCGGACTGTCCGCCCGGCACCAGGGACATGTTGACGACGGACGGGCTCACCGACACCGCGATGCTGCCGACCGACAGCCGCGGACGTACCTCCCGTGTGCTGTTCAGCTTGAACGTCTGCGCCAGCGCGATACCGCGACCAAGCGCGCCGAGCAGCAGGATTACCTTGGTCGCTTTGAGCAGGAGCTTTGTCATCGAACCTCGTTTCGCGGGGGAGAGATGGGTCTGCGGGCAGATGCAGAAGACGTATCCGCGATCCGGCTGACGACGATGGTGACAGGTTGCGCGCTCTGCTCCGGGGAGGTACGAACCAGCTTCGGTGCGCTGACCACGGTGTAGGCACCTACCTGCATGAAATCATCGATCGAAACGCGCAGCGGATGGGTGTGTGAGGTCTTCTCGCGCAAGAAGAAGATGCCCTTCGGATCCGTATACAGCAGGGTAGAGTCGATCAGGATCGCGGCTCCATCAACAGGGACGCCCTGGGAGTCGACCACCCGCCCACGCACAATATTGTCGCCGAACGAGGCAGCAGGCACAGGCGAGGGACCGGCAGCCATATGGGTGAACTCCTTGCCCATGCGAAAGGTATACAGAACGGTGCCCGTAGGACTGATCGAACTGGAGGCCTGGAGCCATAAGTCCCGTACCAGGCGGATCCTCGAGTCGAAGACCATCGCCTGCTGAAACGGGTTATCCGCGCGGGTCGCAAGATAAAGAAGCTGGTAGTCCACCTCGAAGCTGCTGAAGCTCGTCAGCAGCGCGCCACCATGCGAGAAGGTCGGGCCATTGGTCGTGACATTGACCGACTCGGTGAGGCGAAGATGCGGGTTCAGGTTCACCGCCAGGCCGTTCACCAGCAGAGCGGTATGGCTATGATCCGCCTGGAACGACTCATAAAAATGCTCGCTCCATTCCAGGCTGTTGATCTTGCGAGTGAACCCCAGGGAAAGCCCGGAGCTGCCCGAAGCGGCCGCTGGTACCGACGCAGGGGACGATTGCTCCTGCGAATGGGAGTGAAGCAGGGTGAAGCTGAGAACCGTCGTGTTCCGGTGATAGTCCATCCCGATCTCGTCGAGGGAGCTTCGGATGGCGGAAGCCAAAGAGCTAGCGCCCGAAGCGCCTTCAGCCGTCGCCAGCGGTGTCAGATAATTCCGGTGCATCCCGGAGATCGCAATGGAATGAGTCAGGTGGTACTCCCCAGACGCGTTCTCCCGAATCGGTTCTGAAAACGCAAGCTCAGGGTCGGTCCCACGTTCGAAACGCTCGCCAGCCAGAACATACGAAGCCTTGAAGTCGAGCCTGCGGCCTTTCCAAAGAACGCTTGCCGCTCCGTACGGGTCGCCGTCTCCCACACCCGCAGTCACGGCATAGGCAACTCTGTGGGAAGGCGCCCAGGAGAGGCTTTCAAGGACGGCTCCCCCCGTTCGCGTGGAAAAGAGCGCGGTGGACAGCAGATGAAGCGAGTCCGTGTACGAGCTGAAGAGCGGCTGTTTCCACTGCAGGTAAGCCGCGGGCGCATTGAGACTGATCGACGCAAAGAGCGGAGTGGCACTCTCCGCGGACGACGCACCCAGGAACCCGCGAAAGCCTGGGCCCGTACCAGGTGCAGAGCTGAAGCCGACTCCCGTCCCGCTCAGCATCTGTCCTCCGCCGAAGACGTCCGTAGGCAGCTCCATGCTCAGGTGCTGCTGTCCGGAAGTCAGCAAACCTTTGGAAAGCCTGGCTGTAGAAGCCGCGCTCATGCCAAGATGGCGGTTGATCAGGCCGGCCCCGATCTCGGTCTCCTGCGTCTCCCCGTGAATGACCACAGACGCGCCCTCCGCCCCGTAAAGCGTCGACATGCCGGCGGAGACGTCAAAAGCCTGCGCGTGTGCCGGGGTGCAGAGGCTGGCTGACAACACCACGGGCGCCAGCAGCTTCCATCCGACCGCGCGCAGCATCCATCTGACCGCCCGCAGCATCCATGCGACCGCGCGCATCGCTAGCGCTGATCCGCATCCAGCACGACATCCGTGATGGGGCGCTTGACGGAAAAATGCTCAAATTCCAGGTCGATCCGGTCCGGTCTGCCTTCTTCGTGCCAGTCGATGGTCACCACACGCTTCTGGTGAGGAAGCATCGGAAATCCCCCCACCGAAGCGCTGCCATGCTTCCCCGAAACCTCGACCGATTGCGCACGGCCCGCACTTTCGCTGTCATTCGTCAGCTCGCAAAGCACATGGTGAAGCTCCGCGTCGTAGCGGATGCTGCCCACCGCAATCGCCGAGGCAGCCAGGGCCTGATGCTGGTAGAGGTAGATCGTATGCGGCAGCATCATGCGGACATTGATGCCCTCCTTCTTTTTCACCGGCGAAAAAGATGCATAGATACAGAGCCACGCGGGAACGTTGTCGGCGGTCACCTTGTAGAAGATGCGAGCGCTCTGCTTCGGTTCAAGCCGCAGGCTCGTCGTAGACAGCTCCAGGTGGATGGAGGCATCCAGATCGCGAAACTCGCCTTCTCCGTCCTCGTGGATCTTGAAGCTCTTTGGTTCGAGCACGACGATAGAAGGAGCAATGCTCGAGTTGGTCACCTCGAAGGAGCCGGCAGCCTTCACGGTGTACTCCGCGATAATCGGCGAAACATTCTGCGAGTGTGCACGGTCCGCAGACAAAGCGAGAGCGAGCAAACCCGTCGAGCTCAAAAACGAACGCAGCAGGGACATGATTTTGAACCTCGTTCGGGAAAGATGGTCTGGCTACAGAGCCTGCACCTGCAGATTGAGGGTCCCTGTGTAGTTCCCGGCAGGCAGTTGAGCCTGGTTGGTCAGGTTGATCTGCAGGTTGACGCTGTCCGACCGGTTCGACTCCCGGTTGGCCGATGAAAGGCTCTGCGAAAAGAGCTTCAGGCCGCCACTGGCCACACCCAGGGTGTTCGATTGGGTAAATGCAGTCAACACAGTCGGGATTCCATTCGCCGTGCTGGCATAGACGGCCGAGCTGGGGATCGTATTCGGGGTAGAAGCGCCATCGCTGAGCGCGGCAGAAGGTGTTCCGAACCAGGCGTAGAGATTGACCGTCCCACGCGCGGCGCTGACGACCCAGGAGGTGCTGACCACCACAGGCGCCGATCCAGCCGCAGTAGCTCCGGGGACAAGATTGAAGTTGACCGTGCCGGGAGTGGCCGAAAGGGTGAGGGTTTCAGGCAGCGTCGCGTTCAGAGCGACCGTAGCGGCATTTGAATTCAGAACCTGGGCGGAAGCGTGCCGCGGACAAAAGGAGACAGCAAGCGCAACAAGTCCAGTGAGTGCAAAGGGCCGAACAGCAAGGAAGTTAAAGCTCTTCAACATCGAAATCCTCCGGGTCTTTCTCAAGCGATGAACTGAGAGTAGGTGGCGTGCTTTTTCGACACAATCAAACTTGTGGTGACATCCTCGACTGATCGACGTAAAGGACCATACAACTTCTCAGCACCTGTATTGACCCTTTGACTTAGCTGCCAACAGCGGCCAGGACTATCTTCAAGATCTCGCTCGACGCAAAGCGAACGAAGGTCAGCGAACCCAGCCGGCGCACGCACCTCCGCGTAGAACCAGTGACGCCAGCCACCGAGTTCAGTTCGCGAGGGAAGCGCCTGGCTCCCGAACGGCATTCGCAAGATGGACTCCGGGCTTACATCCTGTGCACCCCGGGCTTAGAAGCAGGGAAGAAGTGAGTGGAAGCGCGCAGCCTGGCTGGGTCGGCTTCATGGAGCCGGTCTTGCGCCTCCAGGGCCTTGCTCCCGATCGAAGATCACCTTCGAACCCAGGAGGCGGCTCCCTGCATCAGGGCTCCCACCTTTCAGCTGACCGGCTGGTTCCCGGGCTTCCTTTTGGTCTATCCTTGGCTCTCGCGTCCTAGGCGCACCGGAGGGTCATGTTCAGGTCTTCGACCGTGAAATCGCTTACGTCTGCAGCTCTACTCGCAGGCCTGTATCTTAGCCTTCACTCCCCTTGCAGCGCGTCTGCGCAGCAGGCTTCCGCGCAGGAACCGGTGGCGGCATCTTCTGATATGAAGCCGAATGTCATGCCAGCCCCAGCGCTGCTGCGAGCCGGTGAGGGAAGCTTTGCCATCACGCATGACCTGCACGTCACGTTGGCAGGCGACGACTCGCCGCGGCTCAGGGCAGCCGTCTCGCGCATGCTTCAACGACTCGAGAACCAGACCGGACTCGAGCTTCAGAAGCAGCTCGGCAAGACCGCCACGCCCTCCCCGAACGCGATCCATATCACCGTCGCTTCCGATGGAGCAGCGGTGCAGGGCGTCGAAGAGGATGAATCCTACAAGTTGACCGCCACACCAACGAGCATCCGCATCGACGCCCCGACCACGGTTGGCGCCATGCATGCTCTCGAAACGCTGCTGCAGCTGGTCGAAGCCCGGCAGAACAGCTACGTGGTACCTGCAGTGACCGTCGAGGACGCGCCCAGGTTCAGGTGGCGCGGCCTGATGATCGACTGTGCGCGGCACTTTGAACCGCTCGATGTGCTCAAACGCAACATCGACGCGATGGCGGCCGTGAAGCTCAACGTCTTCCACTGGCACCTGGTCGATGACCAGGGCTTCCGCATCGAAAGCAAGCGCTTCCCCAGGCTCACATCCGCTGGTTCCGACGGCCTCTTCTATACCCAGAACGATGCCCGCGAACTCGTACGGTATGCCCGGGAGCGCGGCGTGCGCGTGGTGCCGGAGTTCGAGATGCCAGGGCACTCCACCGCGTGGCTGGTGGCCTATCCTAACCTCGCAAGCGGCTCCGTACCCCCGGGCATCCGGCGCGAGTTCGGTGTGTCGGACTATGTACTAGACCCCACCCGCGACGAGACCTACAAGTTCATCGGCGACTTCCTTGAAGAGATGGTGGCCGTCTTCCCGGATGCGTTCATCCACATAGGCGGAGACGAGGCGCCTGCCCCCGACTGGAAGACGAATCCGAAGATCCTCGGCTTCATGCGGCAGCACAACCTGAAGGACAATGATGCGCTCCAGGCTTACTTCAACCAGCGTGTGCTGAAGATCCTGAAGGGTCTCAATCGCCGCATGATCGGATGGGACGAGATCTTCAACCCGGCCCTCCCAAAGGATGTTGCCATCCAGTCCTGGCGTGGTGAGGAGTCGCTCGCGGCAGCCGCAATCGCAGGCTACCAGGGGGTTCTTTCTGCGCCGTATTACCTGGACGCCATGAAGCCTGCCGGCGTGCACTACCTGGCCGATCCGATCCCCGTCAACACCAAGCTCACCCCCGCGCAGCAGAAGATGGTGCTGGGCGGTGAGATCTGCATGTGGGCGGAGCAGCTGGACCGGCACACAATCGACTCACGCATCTGGCCTCGAAGCGCCGCCATTGCAGAGCGCTTCTGGTCACGGCAGGATCTGCGCGACGTCGACGACATGTACCGCCGGCTCGGCAAGGTCTCGGTTGAACTCGAAGCGCTCGGCCTGCGCCAAATCTCAAGCGAGGATGCAGGGCTGAGAGACTTGGCCGGCTCCGAGAACATCGACGCGCTTCGAAGCTTCGCGCTCGCCTTCGAACCCGTCAGCTTCAGCGACCGCTATGAAGAGCAGCACACCTCGGCCCTGACCGCGCTCACGCAGTTCGTGGATGCCGTACGCCCCGATCCGCCGATCCGCCACGAACTCGAAGTAGCAGCGAAGAAATTTCTTCAGAACCCCGCCGGGGAAACAAGCTCAAGCAAGGTGCTGACAGACTTCTTCCGCCAGGTGAATGGTTCCATTCCGGAAGTAAGAAGCCGGATGGAAGCCTCTCCAAGGCTTGCCGCGATGCGAGAACGTACGGCTCAGCTTGAAGCCCTGTCCGGCGCAGGCCAGGAAGCGGTCCGTCTGCTAAGCTCGGGCACAGCCGCGCCTGCCGGCTGGAAGCAGGACACGCTGGCGCGCATAGAGGCCGCGAAAAAGCCATCGGCGATTGTCAGGTTTACCTTCCTGCAGCCGCTTACAGATCTTGTCAATGCGACGGAGTAAACCATCTGTCAAATTGACGGACACCTGTCGCAGGGCATAGGAATGGCATGACGTCTATGCGACTATCCCTCCCCAGAGTGTTGGCGATCAGCGGGCTCCTGCTGGTCTCGCTGGCGACGCTTGCCGGACGCTGCACTCCTGCTGTCGGTGCGAAGGGCGATACGGGCAGGCCAGCCCAGCCAGCTTCAGGTCCCATGACAACCCGCGAGCGGCTCGCTCTTTCCGCATGGTGGCCAACCAGGACAACCGCTGACGGGGCCGGCTACGCAGGCACGCAGTCCTGTGCCGGGTGTCATGCGGGCATCGTGAAGTCTCAGAGCAGGAGCCAGATGGCTCACACCCTGGCGCTCGCCGGTGACTCTGAAGTACTCGAGCAGAATCTCGGACAGCGGTACAGCGCCGGGGCTTACGTCTACTCCTTCGCCCGGAACCACAAAGCCGTCACGATGAAAGTAAGTGATGGCACAGCAAACCGTTCTGCCGAACTGCGTTGGGCCTTCGGCTCAGGGGAGGTCGGCCAAAGCTACCTGTGGCAGGAAGACGACGCCAGCTTTCGCGAGGCACGCTTCAACTACTTCGCTACGTTGAAGGGATTTGGTCCAACCCCGGGACGCCTGCACGGGCCACCCATTTCAATCGACATGGCCACAGGCAGGCGCGTCGAACAGTTTGAAGCGAAGAGCTGCTTCGCCTGTCACACCACCAGGCTCTCCGCAGCGTCGCCGCTCGATACGAAGACCTTCGTGCCCGGAGTAACCTGCGAGGCATGCCACGGGCCGGGAGCACAGCACGCCGCAGCCATGGACCAGCCCGACACAAACACGAAGACCAATCCTGACTTACACATCGTGAATGCGGCGCGCCTCTCTCCCGTGGAATCCGTGGATTTTTGCGGAGCATGCCATGCGACCTCATGGGACGTCCGGATGATGGGCGCAAACGGCCTGCAGACAGTTCGCTTTCCCGCGTACCGGCTCGAGAAGAGCCGCTGCTGGGGAACCAGAGGAGACGCCCGCATCACCTGTACCGGCTGCCACGATCCTCACGCTCCGCTCGAGCGCGATCCGGCAGCCTACGACAAAGCCTGCCTCAACTGTCATGCCAACGCAGGTCATACCCCTGGGAGTGTCGCCAGGATCACGCGCACGGCAAATAAATCGCAGCCCGCAACCCAGCAGCCCGCAACCCAGCAGCCCGCACACGCCTGCCCCGTTGCACAGACAAAGTGCGTAACCTGCCACATGCAGAAGTACGAGCTGCCGGAGATGCACGCGAAGTTTACGGATCACATGATCCGCGTCGTGCGGCACGCGGATGAGGTGCCGGATTGACCGGCAGCGATCGCCTCCGTGTCGCTCTGCTCGCGAGCGCCCTCCTGGCGTCCTCCGCCTGCATGCGCGCCCAGGCTCCCGCCGCCGCTCCCGACATCGGATCGCTTCCCGCCGGCCAGCTTCAGCAACTCGTCGCCAAAGAGCAGGCCGCGCTTGATGCAGGCGACGGGCCCGGCATCCTTGACTCTGGACGGCAGCTTGGCCTCTTGGGACTGCGCCTCATGGGCAATCTCTACGTAAGCACCGGCAGATGTCCAGAGGCTGCCGAGGTATACCGCGAAACGCTCAAGCTGGATCTTTCAGAGATCGCACAGCCGCGCATCGAGACCGGCATCTCTCTCCTGAAGGCGGAGCTCTGCGCGCACGACGAAGGTGCCGCCGACAAGACCGCACAGGAGATCGCAGCCAGCATCGGCAACACCGCAGAGGCTCATCTGCTGCTTGGCAAGGCTTACCTTGCGGCGGATGACGGCGCCCGTACCATCCGCGAACTTTCACGCGCTGTCGCCATCAATCCGCAGCTCGACGCAGTTCACCTCGCGCTTGGCGCAGCATACTGGGAGCTGAACGAATATCAATACAACCCGGAAAGTCTGCGCGAGTTCACCGCGGCGCAGCACGCCGACCCGGCCAGCTACTTCGCAAACGAAGACCTCGGAACGGTCCTCTCGCAGTACGAGCGCTACCAGGAGGCGGCGGTCTTTCTGCATCTGGCCGCTGCCGCAGATCCAGCTTCTCCAGACCCATGGCTTCAACTGGGGATGAACGCGTACGCGCAGGAAAGCTGGCAGGACGCAAGGGCGGCGCTTGAACGTGCGATCGCGCTGACGGGAAAGGATGAAGCGCGCAACGGCTACCAGGTGCGTCGCGCGTATGCCGCGATGAGCCGGGTTGAGGCGCATGCCGGAGATCAGGCACGCGCCGCGGAGTTTGAACGTCGCGAGGCCGCCCTGCATCCAGCCATGAATCGCTCGAAGGCGTCCCTTCCTTTGAGCGAAAGCGTAGGCACAAACAGCGCGCCCGGCCCCGATCCCGCAATCAGCCGAAGCCATCACGGCCCCCTTTCTGCGCAGGAAACGACGCCTGAGACGATCGAGCTTGAGCGCAGGCTGAAGGGCATCGTTGCGAAAAGTCTCAACGACGCCGGCACGGTGCTCGCGCGTCAGCACGATTACGCTTCGGCACTCCCGTTGTTCCGCGCGGCCGCCCTCGCCGACCCTGAGCTCGAACCCGTGATGCGCAACCTCGGCCTGGCTGCCTTCCACGCCGAAGCCTATGTGGATGCGGTCCCGGCCCTGACCAGGGCACTCGCGCAGCACCCGCAGGATCAGCTGGTGCAGGCCGACCTTGAAAGATCGCGAGCCGCGCTGAGGCAGAGTCCGCAGTAGCCAGGGCCTCCCGCGCCCTGCAGGCAGCGGTGTATAGTTAGCCCCATATTCCCGCATGAACTCCCCTCTCCGGCAACGTCTTGTAAGCGCCCTGCTGCTCTCAACCTCAACCTCAACCTGCCTGTTCGGACAGGCGCACAGCGCTCCCGGTCCCGCCCACGCAGGCGGTAAGTCGACAGTCTGCAAGGACCGCATGGTCCCGCAGCTGGTAGACGTCACCGAGCAGGCCGGCATCCGCTTCAACCACCTCGCCGCGCCAGAAAAGAAGTACATCCTCGAATCAATGAGCGGCGGCGTGATCGTCGTGGACTACGATCGCGATGGTTGGCCCGACCTCTACTTCACCAATGCGCCCACGGTCGAGATGAGCCTGAAGGGAGAGAAAGCAAGCGGTGCGCTCTATCACAACAATCACGACGGCACCTTCACCGATGTAACCGCGAAGGCGGGTGTCGCCACGCCCTGCTTCGCCATGGGCGGCGCCGTCGGGGACTTCAACAACGATGGCTGGCCCGACATGTACGTGACCTGCATCGGCGGCAATGTGCTCTATCGCAACAACGGCGACGGCACCTTCACCGACGTCACAGCCAGGGCAGGCGTCCGCGATGGCCGCTGGTCCACCGGCGCCGCATTCGCCGACTATGACGGTGATGGCCTGGTAGACCTCGCGGTCAGCAACTATGTCGACTTCAAGCTGAACGACCTGCCCGGCTTCGGCAAAAGTCCAACCTGCCGCTACCGGGGCATCGATGTGCAATGCGGGCCGCGAGGCCTGCGCGGAGCAGGCGACTCCCTCTTCCACAACAACGGCGACGGCACCTTCACCGACGTCTCGAAAGAGACCGGCACGGACGATAAGTCCGGCTATTACGGCCTGGGCGTCGTATGGTCAGACTTCAGCGGCACCGGACGTCCCGACCTGTACGTCGCTGACGACTCCACACCCAACTACCTCTACCGCAACCAGGGCGGCGGTAAGTTCGCCGAAGAAGGGTTAGAGTCCGGGACCGCGGTCAGTGGCGACGGATCAGAGCAGGGCTCGATGGGCGTCGCAGTCGGAGACTACGATCACACCGGCCGCTTTTCCATCTATGTCACCAACTTCGCAGATGAATTCAATACGCTCTACCGCAACGATGGCAAAGGCAGCTTTACCGATGTCTCCTACGACGCAGGAGTAGCTCTTCCTTCGCTCCCCTACGTCAAGTGGGGAACTGTTTTCTCAGACCTCGACAACGATGGCTGGCTCGACCTGCTTTCGGTTAATGGGCATGTCTACCCGCAGGTGGATTCGCTGCCCTCAGGCGCGCGCTACCGCGAACCGGCAAACCTGTTTTTGAATAACCGCGACGGCAGCTTCTGCGACGCGAGTCAACAGGCGGGGGATGCCCTCAAGCGTCCGCGGGTAGGCAGGGGCCTGGCTGCGCTGGACTTCGACAACGATGGCAACATGGATTACATCGTCGAAAATCTGGATGGTCAGCCCGTCCTCCTGCACAACACGGCGCCGGCCAGCACCGCAGCCGGTGGCGCTCACTGGGTCTCCTTCGAGCTTGCAGGAACGAAGAGCAACCGGCTCGCTCTGGGCGCGCGCGTGATCATCCACGCGGCCGGCATGGTGCAGACAGACGAGGTCCGCAGCGGCGGCAGCTACCTGTCGCAGAGCGACCTCCGCATCCACTTCGGCCTCGCCCGGGCGACCAGGATCGACACGGTCGAGGTGCGCTGGCCCTCAGGCAAGATCGAGATGCTCAAAGACCTTGCGGCGGATCGCATCTACCCGCTGCTTGAAGGCTCAGGGCTGGTCGATCGGCAACGCATCCTTCCCCTCAGGAAGTAAGTCAAGCCTGTTACCTGCAGAAAATTCAACGGCATTAAATTCGGGCCGGAACCGCCTTGCTCCGAGACGCTTCCCGGGTGGCATCTGCGCCCGCGTCACAGAAAACGTTCTCTCCAATATCTGCCCGCCAGCCCACTCGATCAGTCAATCGTTTGCTCTGCAGGCCGTCGCCGAGAAGGACCAGACCGCTGTTTTATACAAGGGTGATCGGTAACAAAAAATTGTTGACAACCTCGTTCGGCAACATGCCTACTGTTGCACGCTGGCCGGTATGAGCGTGAAGTCCACCGAAAGGTTGAGAGAGTTCTCAGCCTGATCACTCGGAGATGAAGGATGGACTTCCAGGTCAGCTGCACTTTGGAACGTATGACTTTGGAGGCTTATGAGTATTCTTCGTAAATCATTTTTACTGGCTGCCGCATTCGTCTTGTCGAGCGGAGTGGTTCTCGCTCAGAAGACCAGCGGAAGTGTCACCGGGCAGGCCACCGACGCGTCGGGCGCCGCGGTCACCAACGCCACCGTCACACTGATCAACCCAGGCAACGGCTCCCGCCGCACCACCACCACCAACAGCCAGGGTGAATACAACTTCGACAACGTGGAGGTCGGCACCTACGAGGTAGACGTCGCCGCGCCAAGCTTCCAGATGCAGGCCGTGAAGGATGTCGTCGTCAACGTCGCAAGCAACACCCGCAACGACGTACACCTCACCAACGGCAACGTCAACGAGACCATGACCGTCGTCGCCAACTCGATCCAGGTGCAGACCGACAGCGCCGCCCTCGGCAACGTGGTCGACGGCACCCAGGTGAAAGAGCTGCCGCTCAACGGCCGCAGCTTCGTCGAGCTCACCCAGCTTGGCCCGGGCGTCTCAGGAGCCAACAACTTCGACAGCAAGAACAAGGGCCTGCAGGGCGGCGTCGACTTCTCGGTCAACGGCAACCCGACCACGAACAACCTGTTCCTCGTCGATGGCGCCAACGACAACGACGTAGGTTCGAACCGCACCATCCTCATCTACCCGTCGATCGATTCCATCGCCGAGTTCAAGATGCTCACCAACAGCTACGGCCCCGAGTACGGCCAGGCCTCAGGCGCCGTCATCTCGATCGCCACACGCTCCGGCTCGAACACCTTCCACGGCTCGGCCTTCTATAGCGGACGCAACGACGCGCTCGCCTCCTATACCTACTTCAGCCGCCGCAACGCAGGCCTCGGCCAGCCCCATGACGGCAAAGACAAGCTGCGCCGCAACGACTTCGGCTACTCGATCGGCGGCCCGATCAAGAAGGACAAGCTCTTCTTCTTCTTCAACGAAGAGTGGAACCACGAGATCCGCGGCTTCACCCAGAGCGCCTGCGTCGCCTCGGCCGCAGAGATCGCCGGTGACTTCACCAACACCTCGTGCGGAGCGGCTCAGCCCACCTTCGCACCCGCTCTCCAGCGCGCCGGCAACCCGCACGCGCTGAACGCCGTTGATCCTGCCGGTGTCCTGCTTGCCGACTACTACCCGCTGCCCAACAAGGCCGCTGATGCCAACGGCAACAACTGGTCAGAGTCCCTGCCGACCTTCCTCAAGTGGCGCCAGGAGAACGTTCGCGCCGACTACACCATCACCCCACGCAACGTCCTGATGGGCCGCTACGTGCAGGACACGTGGGATAACCCCGCCTACAACGGCAACCAGTACTGGGGCGACTCACCCTTCCCCACCATCAACAGCGGCTGGGCACAGCCCTCCAAGCAGATCATCGGCCGGCTCACCAGCACCATCTCGAGCACCCTGCTGAATGATGCCGAGTTCGCCTACTCGAACAACCGCATCAACATTTCGCCGGGCGGCACCGACCCCGGTCTCATCGCTCAGCTGAACAGCGCCATCCCGACCCTCTATCCCACCACCCTCAAGAACAACCAGCAGGGCAGCATCCCCACTATCTGGGGCGGCCTGCAGCAGTACGGAAACAACAACAGCATCCAGACGATCGCCCCCTGGAGCAACCAGCTCGACATCTATACCGTCCGCGATGACGTCTCGAAGGTGGCAGGCAGTCACACCCTCAAGGCAGGTCTCTTCCTCGGCTTCAATGCCAAGGATGAAGACACAAGCACCGCTTCCTCCGAGCACCCGACCTTCTCCGCCTCGGACTACCAGGTCGACTCCACCAGGGGCGGCGTAGCCACAGGAAACCCCCTGGCAAACGTCCTCATCCCCAACAACCCCTTCACCCTCTCCGAGACCTCAACCAACATCCGCGCGCAACTGCGCTGGCGCGATCGTGAGTTCTTCGCGGGCGATACCTGGAAGGCCACCCAGCGGCTCACCCTCTCCTACGGCGTCCGCTACTCCATGCTCCCGCCCACCTACCAGCCGAACGGTCTCGAAACCAACTTCCAGCCGAGCCTCTACGATCCCACCAAGCCCGCGTCCGATGCCTGCAACGGCCTGCTGACCGTGCCCGGTAAGGACCCGTGCGGCGACGCCAACAAGCAGTTCGGAACCACCTTCAGCTCCGGCGTCGCGGGTCCGAACAAGTACCTCGTCAACACCAACAATCACCTCTTCGCACCGCGCGTCGGTATCGCCTACGACGTACGCGGCGACGGCAAGACCGCGGTACGCGCAGGCTACGGCATGTTCTACCAGCGGGAACGCGTTTCGCGGTACACCCTGGTCGCAAACGCGCCCTTTGCCGTAACCGCAAGCAACATCTCCCGTCCGCTCGGAGGCGCGACCCCAACCTCACTCGGCGCCGGTTCAGCCTCTCCCTCCGGTGGTTACGACACCTCGAACGTGGTGCCCGTCTCCATGCAGTACAACCTCACCGTCGAGCAGTCGATCGCCAGGGACACCGTCCTCCAGGTCAGCTACGTCGGCAACCGCGGCGAGCACCTTACCTCCAGCTACGACGTCAACAGCGTGGCACCGGCAAACTGGACCGCCGCCACCTTCGCACCCTCAACTCAGTTGAACAGCTTCCGCCCCTACTCGAACTTCGGGTCGCTCGCCTACTGGACGCACAACGGAGACTCCTACTACAACGGTCTGCAGACCATGTTCCGCACCCAGTTCTCGCAGTTCAAATTTCAGGCTGCGTACACCTGGTCGCACGCGATCGCGGATATCGTCACCGACGATTCAGGCGGCGGCACCGGCGCGCAAAGCTTCACCGTGGCCAGCAACCCAAGGCTCGATCGTGGAAACAGCGCCACCAACCGTCCGAATATCTTTGTAGCCAACGGCTCCTACTTCCTGCCGAAGCTGCAGGGACACTCCATGCTCACCCAGCAGACCCTTGGTGGATGGGAGCTCACCGGCATCACGACCGCGGACTCCGGCAACTCCTTCACCGTCTTCCAGGGTGGCTCGGGTGAGAACAGCGCCAACCTGGTAGCCGGAGCCGCTTCAACCGTGGGCGCGCTCTTCCAGACCGGGCTCACCAACAACCAGCGTCCCCTGCTCGCACAGGGTGCCTCCTGCAACAGCGGAACCGACATCTCGGGCAACCAGGTGATCAGCAAAACAGCGTTCACCCTCATCGGCTACCAGCTCGGCACCTATGACCCGCGCATGGCGCCAAGAGGAGCCTGCCACGGTCCGAAGCTCGTCAACACCGACCTTTCCATCGACAAGAACTGGAAGGTCAAGGAGCGCTTCACGGTCCAGTTCCGCTTCGACGCATTCGACCTGCTCAACCACGCCAACTTCCGCGCAGACCAGGGTAACTTCACCCCCTTCGCCAACATCAACTGTGGCGCGCAGTTCATCGGCGCCAACCGCGCAGGCGGCACCGGGCCGGTCTACAACGCCTGCTCTGCCACCAACAACATCGTCAGCAGCCAGACCACCAACACCAGCTTCGGTCAATCCACCGGCCTGGTCGGCAATGCGCAACGGCAGTTCCAGTACGGCCTTCACATCGAGTTCTAACCCTGAAGGCTTCAACCATCAACCCCAGCGAGGGCGCGCGCGCAACCACAAGCACCCGGGGTGTATTGGCCCGCCGC
>CAXTUS010000026.1:20422-27072 GCA_964247475.1 uncultured Acidobacteriaceae bacterium
CCACATCCAGTTCTAACCCTCACGGCTCCACCCATCACCCCCAGCGAGCCACAGCTCGAACGCTCTGCCTCGCTGCTTCTTTGCCCGCGGCAAACCCTCGCACAACACCCCTCCCCGAATATGGCAACATCGTAAGAATGTTCCTCCGTCCCCTGCCTGCGCATCTCGTTCTGCTTTGCCCTCTGCTGCTCCTCCCGGCAGCAGGCCGGGCTCAGGCAGCTGCCCCGGCAAAGCAGCCAGGCGCAGCGTCCGAGACCAGGAAGGGCACCGCGGCCGGCGCCGGCGCTCAACGTCCGGATAGGCCAGAGCAGCGTGCCCAGCCAGAGCAGCGCGCCCAGCTGGAACGGCTGGAACAGCTGGCCGCAGCCCAGGCCACCGCCGTCCAAAGCGGCGACCCCGCCCAGATTGCGGCCGCTTCCACCCGCTTGAACGCCGAGATCTACGGGCTGCTGGCGCAATTCGCACTCGCCCAGGCCAAGCTCGGGGAAGCCACCGAACTCTGCCGTCGCTCGCTCGAGCTGCACCCCTCCACCAGCACCCATCTCGAATTCGCCTCGGCCCTGCTGCGCTCCGGCAACTCCCCGGACGCCCTGAAGGAGGCCGACAGCGTCCTTGCCGGAGAGCCGGACCAACCCGCCGCACTCGCCATCCGCGGCAATGCCCTGCATCAGCTTGGCCGCAACCAGGAAGCCGAAGCCACCCTCACCCGTGCCCTCAGGTTCGACTCCGACCCGGCGCTTGCCTTCGCCCTCGCCTCCACCTGCCTCGCGCTTCACCAGAAGGAGAAAGCCTCGGCGATCTTCGAGCGGCTGCTGGCAACCTCCAACCGAACAGCTCCCTGGTACATAGCGATCGGCGCCGCGTACCGCGATGGAGGCTACATGGAAGACGCGCTGAAGTACCTCAAAGCAGGCGTCTCCCGCGATCCCCGGGTCCCGCACGGAGAGTTCTTCCTGGGCCTCACCTATCTGCAGATGAACCAGTGGGGACCCAGCTCCGACAGCTTCCTCCACCTCCGCAAAGCCGTCGCGCTCAGCCCGCATGAATATGCCGGCAACTTCTATCTCGGCGCCCTTGAGTCGACCGAAGGCAGCGATCTCGCATCCTCCGATCGCCACCTGCATGCGGCCGCAGACGCAGACCCCAGCCAGCCGGAGGTCTGGCTCTACCTCGGTCTCAACGCAAACCGGAACAGGCAGCCAGCAGAGGCGAAACGCTATCTCCAAAGATCCATCGACGTGACCGGCAACGACGAAGCCCGCAACAACTACCAGGTAAGAAAGGCCTACTTCAGCCTGGGCCGCCTGCTCATCGCCGAAGGCGACCGCCCCGCAGGCGAAGCGCTCCTCACAAAGTACAAAGCCGCAGAGCAGGCCGCGGTCGCAGCAAGCGGTAGATCGATTGCGCAGACCGAGCAGGGAGACCGGGCAGTTCCAGGCACCGACGCCACTGACGTCACCGACCCCCCCGGCTCGCTCGACTCGCTCGCGAAAGCAGCGCCCGCAGCCGCTCAACCCGTCTCGCAAAAGACCGGTGACCCAGGCCCTGGCGACCTCGCCACGCAGCAGAAAGCCGAGGCAAAACTAAAGCTCCTGCTCGCGAGCAGCCTGAACGATCTCGGCACCGCCCACGCAAGGCAGCACGACTACGCCTCTGCCCTCCGCGACTTCAAGGAAGCTGAGCCCTTCGACGCATCGAACCCAACCATCCTGCGCAACCTCGGCGCTGCTGCGTTTCGCGCCCAGGACAGCAAGGAAGCCGTCCGCTCGCTCACCCTCTACCAGCAGAAGCAGCAAGCTGCCGGAGCGCCCACCGACTCCCACTCCGTCATGATGCTCGCCCTTTCGCAGTTCAACCTCGGCCACTTCTCCGAAGCCGCCGCAAGCTTCTCGCAGGTCGAAAGCAACGTCATGCAGGACCCGTCTTCTGCATACTCCTACGCGTTCGCGCTCGCCCGGTCAGGCCATGCTCAAGAAGCGAACCACATCGCGGATGCGCTCACCGAGCGACCTCTCTCAAGCGACTTGCTGCCTCTGGTATGCCACCTCTACATCGATACCGAGAACTTCAACGGCAGTCAGTCCTGCTACAAAAAGGCGTTGGCAATCAATCCCGGTCTCGTGCTCGCCCACTACGAGATCGGCGAGTCGATGATCCGGCTGGACCATCCAGCCGATGCGATCCCCGAGCTTCGCCAGGAACTGAGCCTCAGCCCCGGCAACCCCAACGTCACATCTGCTCTCGCCTTCGCGCTTCTGCAGACAGGCCAGAAGGATGAAGCCGCCCGCATGCTTGACGCCACCACCACGGAGCATCCCGAGCATGCCGAGGCGCAATACGAATACGGCAAGTTGCTGCTGGAACGCGGTGATCTCGACCAGAGCATCCGGCACCTCGAACTGTCCGAGCAGGCTGACAGCACCCGGGACTACGTCCACTACCAGCTCGGCACCGCGTACCGCAAGGCAGGCCGGCCCGCCGAAGCTGAAAAGGAATTTCGCAGTTACAAAGAGATCAAGGATAGAAACAGAAGCATCAACGCTGCGCCCCATCCGTGACGATTCAGCATCCGGAGCCCGCTCCCGCTCCGCGCCGGCTGCACCCTGGCCGCCCTCGCTGACCATCATTCCACAGCACTTGCGACCCTGACGCCGCGCACCCGGAACCACATCTTGCATTTCCCTTGACAAGCATCCGCTGCTTGGTGGTATCGTTCCGCCATCGCAACAGTGGGACCGATTCCAATACTCCGCAATCGTTCTCTCCCCAGAACTGCTGGACGGCCGGCGCGCAGGCTGTAACGCCCCTGCGTGCCTGTGATCTACTTCGGAGGCAACCGACCCATGTACGTCAAACTTTTCCGCACCTTCGCTGCGCTTTTTCTTCTGCTCGCATCCTGCCTGCTCACCGCAAACGCGCAGGATTTCAGAGCAGTCCTCACAGGCCAGGTAACGGACGGGTCGGGAGCGATCATCCCCAACGCGGTAGTGACTGCCGTCAACACGGACAGCGGAACCAGCTACAACGTCAAGACCAGCAGCAAAGGTCTCTACTACATCCCCTACGTCCTGCCCGGCAACTACACCGTAACCTCCACCGCGCCCGGCTTCAAAGCGGCCGTTCAGAACAAGGTTCTGCTTCTCGCCTCGCAGACCTTCAACCAGAACTTCAGCCTCGAGGTAGGAGCGGTCGACCAGCAGGTTGAAGTCGATGCAGCGCCTCCGCAGATCGAAACCTCCACCGCCTCCGGAAACACCGTGCTTGACTCCCGCGCCCTGCAGGGCGTGCCTCTGAACGGTGGGCAGGCCTACAGCCTCATCGGCACCACGCCGGGCAGCCAGATCACCTCGCAGGCCGGACCGTCGGGCAACTCCGGCACGCGCGGATGGGATGTGTCTAACTCCTACACCATCGGCGGCGGCATCGTCGGCAACAACCAGTTCACCCTGAATGGCACCAACATCACCAGCCAGACCGGCTACGGCAATCACAGCCCGGGTGAGTGGACAGTTTCGCCAAACATCGACAGCATCCAGGAAGTCAACGTCATGACGACCACCTATGACGCCCGCTTCGGCAGAACCAGCGGAGGCACAGTCAACGTCGTCACCAAGAGCGGAGGCGATCAGTACCACGCAAGCGCCAGGTACGCGTACGAAGGCGGCTTCATGAACGCCAACACCTACACGAACAAGCTCACCGGCACCCCGCGCCAGGGCGAGACGCAGAACCAGTTCTGGATCACCGCCGGCGGTCCCATCATCAGAAAGAAGCTCTTCGCCTTCTTCGGCTTCGAAGGCTATCGCCAGTCCATCGCGAACACCCTGCTCGAGAACGTGGCGCCCGCTTACCTGCGCCCCGGCTACAACGGCAATCCGGGCGTAGACTTCAGCCTCGTAGGTCAGCTTGACCCGCAGGAGTTCCCCACCGGCCTGCCCATCTTTCAACCCGGTACTGCCACCTGCAGCGACGGTGGGCCGGTCACAGCCTGCAACAGCGACCACGTCGTCCAGCAGCAGTTCGCCAACAACACCATCCCGGGCGGCCTCATCAACCCCACCTCGCTCGCCCTGCTCAAGTACGTTCCTCTGCCAAACATCCCCGGCACCGAAAACCTCGCGCGCGGCAACAACTACATCGGACACACGCCTGACCTCTACAACTACAACCAGCCGCAGGTCCGCGTCGACTACAACCTGACCGACAAGACCAAGCTCTACAGCTACTTCCTCTACTGGAAGGGAACCGAGTTCCGCAGCAACAACGGCCTCACCGGCATCGCGCAAAACGGAAACATCAACTGGCTCCACCAGAACTGGGTGGCAACCCAGGATGTCACCCACGTCTTCTCGCCCAGCCTCCTCGGTGACTTCAAGATCTCCTACGACCGCTTCCTCGTCGGCGCGCCCGATGGAGACCTTTCGCAGCAGGCAGACCCAAGCGCGCTGCTCGGCCTTGCCATGCCTCTTCCCGCCACGACCTCTGCACAGTACCTGCCCGAGTTCAGCGTAGGCGATGGCTGGGGTTCCGGCTTCGTCAACGGCCGCACCATCTTCGGCAACGTGGCCAACACCGACGTCACCAACGGCTACACCTTCGACGCCGACCTCACCAAGACCAAAGGCTCTCACACCCTTGAAATCGGTGGCGAGTTCGACGAGTTCCAATACGGCAACCCGAACTCCATCGGCCACGCAAACGGCACCTTCGGCTTCGGCTCCGGCTTCACCCAGTACAACCCGCATAACGCCAACTGCTACTACGCACCCGGCACGCCGGCGGGATCAAGCTGCGACTCGAAAAATCAAAACGGTTCAGCCCTTGCTTCGCTCTATCTCGGAGTACCCACCTCCGGCGCCGTGGACTGGAATAAAACCATCTATGAAGGTCAGCCCGTCTACGCCGTCTACCTCCAGGACAACTGGCGCGTCAATCATCAGCTCACCTTCAACCTGGGCATGCGCTACGACGTACAGCGCGGCCTGCGTGAACGCAATAACACGCTGAACAAAGGCCTCTGCCTTACCTGCGTCAATCCCGTCTCAACCGATTCCACCTACACCTCAAACGTGGCAAACGGCACCAACCAGGCCGCATGGGCCGCCGCCGGCATCAACGTCGCGTCGCTTCAGCAGGTGCTCGGCGGCGTCCAGTTCGCTGGCTCAGGCGGACAGTCCCGCGACGCCTACAACACCGACTGGTCCAACTGGCAGCCACGCTTCGGCTTCGCCTTCGCCATCGATCCAAAGACCGTGGTGCGTGGCGGATACGGCATCATGTTCTCCTACGGTCTTGAAGGCGGCTCAAACATCGGCCAGTACCAGCCCACGAACTACACCACATCGACCGATGGCGGAAACACCCCGACCAACAACTTCCAGACAGGCGCCCCCTTTTCAAGCGGCCTGATCGCCCCGACCGGTAACAGCCTCGGGCTCGAGACCGATCTTGGCAACGGCGGCATCCAGGTCGACTTCCCGAATCGCAAGATTCCGCTCGAACAGATTCTTTCGCTCGGCTTCCAGCGCGAGCTGCCAGGTGGCATGGTGCTCGACGCACGCTTCGCAGGCAACTACACCAGCCGCCTGCGCACCTTCCTCTGGGTGAACGGAACCGCGTCGCTCGCGCAGGAGAACGCCTTCGCTGCAAATCCTCAGATCGCCGATCAGCAGGTACCGAACCCCTACTTCGGCGTCCCCGGCATGTCAGGCCCGGGGCAGTGCGGCACATCGAGCACGGTGCAGGCGATCGCCCTGCTGCTGCCCCTGTCTCAGTATTGCTCGCCAGGTGGAACCGGCCTGGTCGGTGAGTACAACTCCCCACGCGGACGCAACTGGTACGATGCCCTCGAAGTCAAGCTCAACCGTCGCGTGTATGGCCGCACCGGCAAGGGGCTCAGCTTCCAGGCCTCCTACACCTACTCGAAGACCATCAACGGCTCCGGCTATCTCAATGGTTGGCCGAACCAGGACATCGAGCAGGTACATCAGCTTGCCGGAACCGATCGCACCCACGTCTTCGCCCTCACCTCCGTCTGGGACATCCCGGTAGGCAAGGGCGGATTCCTCTACAGCAATCCCAATCGCTTCGTCGGATACCTGGTCAACAACTGGACTGCAAGCGGCGTCTTCAGCGCACAAAGCGGAACTCCCGTCGGCATCAACACGGGTTACTACTACACCTGCCCCGGCACCAGCTACCGCCCAAAGAACGGCACCTCCGTCAGGCAGGGCCACTGGTTTGCCGCAGACACCAGCTGCTGGCAGCGCCGCACCGAATACCAGAACGGCAACCTCACCGGGACCACGGCACAGGTGCGCAACCCAACCATGCCCAACCTCGATCTTTCCCTGCAAAAAGGCACCACCATCAAGGAGAAGCTCAACTTCGTCCTGCGCCTCGATGCCTTCAACGCCACCAACTCCGTCCTCTTCGGCGGCCCGAATACCGATCCCAGCGCAGGCGACGCATCCTTCAACCCCGGCAGCGGCTGGTCCGGCTTCGGTACCGTCGGGCCCCAGCAGCAGAACTTCCCAAGGCAGTTGCAGATCTCGGGCAAGCTGGAGTTCTAGTTCGCACCGTCAACCGCAACCGCTGGCAGCAACCCGGAATCGCCCGCCCCCACCAATTTGCACGGCCCGGGCGTAGGG
>CAXTUS010000026.1:27082-36860 GCA_964247475.1 uncultured Acidobacteriaceae bacterium
AGGCATCCAGTCATGCATGCGAAGACCAGGCTCGACGCAGCGCCGCGCTCCCCTCTCACCCATGGCCCGCACCAAGGATAAAGATGTGACCCTCTCGAAGAAGTGCCGCCTGGCCTTTCACGCCCTGCTTTCGGTCGCATCGATCACCCACGGGATCGCTTCAGCGCAGTCCAGCTCGCCACACGGCAAGCGGCCCGTCGACTACGCCAACGGGCTGGTCGGGACCGCATCGCTCGATGACCCCAGGCTCATCGGCAACGCACCCCCGCCGGGCGAGCAGCTTTACTCCGGATTCACCACGCCCGGCGCCCTCCTGCCTCATAGCTCAACCGAGCTCTCCCCCATCAACGTCAACTTGGATCTCAGCTATCCAGCCGGGGTCGGCTCGCCCTACCTTTATGGCAACCGGATGATGCTTGGCTTCTCAAGTGGCTCAGGCGACGGACCAACCATCATGCCCGTCGTGGGAGATTGGACCGTGCCCCCCGATCGTCGCGGTTCGGTCTACGACAAAGCAAAAGAGAAGTCGTCGCCGGGCTTCTACAGCGCCTATCTTGACGACTTCAAAACACTCGCCGAGATGACCGTCACTCAGTGGACCGGCATCTTCCGCTTTACGTTTCCCGAGTCGCAAAAAGCCCACATCACGCTCGACCTCGGCCGTTCCGGCGGCGACATCGAGATCGTCGACGACCACACCATCCGCGGCCGCCGCAAGGGTGCCCGCAGCTACTTCATCGCAGCATTCTCAAAACCGTTTGCCGCCTCGGGAGTCTTCAGGCAGAATCCGCCTTCAGGCTCCGTCGGACGCGAGCCGCTGCTCGGCTTCAGCGATGTTCTGCCCGCAGAGCGCACCATCAGCGGCGCTTACGCCGGCGCCTACGCCCGCTTCAACACCAACAGCAACGAAAGAGTTCTGGTTAAAGTAGCAACCGGCGCAACCTACGAACAAGCCGAGGCACGGCTCCACAACGAGGATCCCGGTTGGGACTTCGACGCCGTAAGGCAAAGCGCTGAAGCAGCCTGGACCCGCAAGCTGAATCAGATCGAAATAGAAGGCGGCACTGAGAAGCAGCGCATGCTCTTCTTCTCCTGCCTCTATCACTCCTTCGCAAGCCCGCGCCTGGTCGCCAGCAAAGGCGAAGAGATCCGCGGAAGAGATGGTCAGATCCTCAAGTCAGACTACGATCGCTACGGCGAGGTGCCCTTCTGGGATACAGGCCGCAATCAGATCGTGCTCCTCACCCTGCTCGAGCCTGAGGTCAAGCTAGACATTCTTCGCTCGCAGCTCGACATGGCAAAAGAGTCCGGCTACATGGGCACCTCTTTCCATGGTGACAACGCAGTCTTCATGTACCTCGGAGACTGGGAACGCGGCCTGCACTTCGACTGGGCCGGCGCCTACGAGTACCTGCGCAAGAACGCCACCGATCCCGCCGGTCCGCGCGGCTTCCTGGCCGAGTACATGAAGAACGGCTGGATCTCCGACGAGATCCCCAAAGGCAATCCCAGCCCTCCCTACGCCGGCGGCAAAGCAGGCGCGGCCACCACCCTCGAGTACAGCTGGGACGACTACGCCATGGCGCTCTACGCGAAGAAGCTGGGCAAGCCGGACGACTACGAACTCTTCCTCAAACGCGCCCACAACTATCAGCATGTCTTCGACCATGAAGTTCACTTCATGCGCGGCCGGACCGAAGACGGCAGATGGATCTCCCCCTTCGATCCCAAAGAACCTTACTACAACTTCACGATGAAAGAGGCCTCAGCATGGTCAACCCTGTGGCTCGTCCCACACGACGTTCAGGGCCTGATTAACCTGCTCGGAGGCCGCGAAAAATTCACCGCCAAACTGGATGAGTTCTTCAACACCCCCTACACCGCCAAGGGCATCTGCCGCGATTGCACCGGCGTCATCGGCCAGTATGTACAGGGCAACCAGCCAGACCAGCAGGCAGCTTACCTTTACGCATGGGCAGGGCAGCCATGGAAGACCCAGAAACTAACGCGGCAGATCCTGGAGCAAATGTACGGGAGCGACAAAACCGGTTACGCATTCCCCGGCATGGACGATCAGGGCTCAACCTCTTCCTGGTACGTGATGAGCGCGATGGGCTTCTACACCGTCGATCCGTCGAGCCCGAACTACATACTCGGAAGCCCGCTCTTTGCAAAAGCTACCCTTCACCTCGGCAACGGCAAGAACTTCAGCATCGTCGCCCACAACAACTCCGAACGCAACCGGTACATCCAATCCGCAAAGCTGAATGGAAAAGTCTGGAATAGACCCTGGATGAGTCACTCGGATATCGCACCGGGCGGTCAGCTTGAGCTCACCATGGGGCCGGCCCCGAATCCAGCATGGGGAAGCGCAGAGGATGCTGCTCCACCTTCGATGACGGAGGCGAGATAGCTCGTGAAAAGATCGATCTCCCGAACCTCCCTCACATCGCGAATCCTGGCCCTGACTATGCTGCTGTATTCGGCCTGCATCTCTCACGCAGGGCCGCACGCGGATCCATCCCCTAAGGTCTGGAAGCAGCGCACCAGGCTGGCCATGCACGGCCTGCAATCCTGGTATAACCCCACCTCCGGCCTGTACGACACCACGGGTTGGTGGAACTCCGCCAACGCCCTCACCACCCTCGCCGATTACAGCCGAAGCACCCGGGACAAGTCCTACCTCGGCGTCTTTCCCAACACCCTGGTCGCCGCGCAAAAGAAGTTCCCCGGTTTTCTGAACAACTTCTACGACGATGAAGGCTGGTGGGCGCTTGCCTGGATCGACGTCTACGATCTCACCCGCGACCAGCGCTATCTCGGCGCCGCGGAGGCCATCTTCGCCGACATGGCGGGCGGATGGGATCAGACCTGCGGCGGAGGCATCTGGTGGAGCAAGGACCGTAAATACAAGAACGCCATCGCCAATGAGCTCTTTCTTTCAGTAGCCGCACACCTCGCCCTGCGCGTCACAGACCACCAGGCCAGGCAGCGCTACAGCTCCTGGGCCGACCGTGAGTGGGCCTGGTTCGAGGCTTCTACGATGATCGACAGCGACTCGCAGATCAACGATGGTCTGGACAGCAAGTGCACCAACAACCACAAGACGAAGTGGACCTACAATCAGGGCGTGATCCTCGGCGGGCTCACCGCACTTTCGAAGCTGCATCACGATCACGCGCCCGTCGAGCAAGCCATGGGGATCGCCCGCGCCACCCTCGCCTCGCCTTCCCTCGTCAGCGGCTCCCACATCCTTCACGAGCCCTGCGAGCCAGACTGCCAGGGAGATGGCACACAGTTCAAAGGGATCTTCATCCGCAACCTGCGTGAGCTGCAGCTCTACCAGCCAGTCCCCGGCGCCCCGGAGTTCATTCGCTTGAACGCTCAGAGTCTCTGGTCTCAGGCCAGGGAACCCGACTACCACATCACCGTGAACTGGAGCGAGGCGACCGGGACACCCGACGCCAGTACGCAAAGCTCGGCGCTGGACGCGTTGACCTCGGCATGGATGCTGTCCAGGTAGCTGTGCGTTCAGCAGCAGGCAAGCGCTGGCCCCCCCGGGGGATCAGCGTCAACGATCCAGATCATGATCAGCGTCAACGATCCAGACTCTGACCAGCATTAACGATCCAGACTCTGATCAGCATCAACGATCCAGACTCTGATCAGCATTAACGATCCAGACCCTAATCAGCATCAACGATCCAGACTATGATCACGACTAAGACCCGGTCCATGATTACGACCGGCAAGGGTTAACTCCACGTGAAATGCGGCCGCCCATGAAACGTTTACCGTCGGCTCCGCCCACCCTCGCCGATGTTGCCAGGCTCGCCGGCGTCGGCAAAGGTACCGCTTCGAGGGTCCTCAACGGAGGCGAAAACTGCAGCAAAGACGCCATCCGCCGGGTGGAAGACGCCATCCGTGAACTGGGCTTCACCCCCAACCGCCTGGCCAGGAGCCTCAAAGGCGGCGCCTCCGGCACCATCGGGATGATCGTCCCCAGCATCTCCGATATGTTCTTCTCGCAATGCGCGGAATCAGTCGAGATCGTAGCGAAGCAGAACAACTCTCTTCTTATCGTGATGGCTTCGCATGACGACTCCGCCATCGAACTGAATAATCTGAAGCTCCTGCTGCTGCACCGTATCGATGGCCTCATCCTTTCGCCGGCAAAGTCGAACAACACCCGCCTCTACAAGGAGCTGAAAGGACTCAGGATCCCCGTCGTCGGCCTCGACCGCCCACTCACCAGGGCCAACGTGCCGTCGGTCATGAGCGAGAACCACGAAGGGGCCGTCGCCGCCACCGAGCATCTGCTCTCCCATCGCTTCGAACGCGTCATCTGCGTGCATGTCAAACCTGAACTCCACCCGATCGGCGAACGGCTCGAAGGCTACAACGAGACGATGGCCAAGGCAGGATCGCAGGCGTTTCTCGAGAAGGTTGAAACCGCGGCCGATGTGGAGTCATGCCTGAAGAAGCATCGCGGCGCTGCACAAAGAACCGTCGCCGTCTTTGCCGCAAACAACCTTGCAGCCCGGCTCACCTGGGAGGCCGTACGCCGCCTCGGTCTCTCGATCCCCGACGAGATCGGGATCCTGTCCTTCGACGACTTCGATCTTGCCGACAGCCTCACTCCTCCCATGAGCGTGGTTCAGCAAAAGGTCGACGGACTCGGCCACAAGGCTGCAGAGCTCCTCTTCGGCAAGCTGAAGAACCTGCCGCTCGAAGCGAATCCCATCACCAGCCAGCCCATCAGGATCGCCACCAGGCTCATCATCCGTCAGTCCTGTGGCTGCCTGGATCGATGATCGCGACCGATCAAGAGCCATAGCCGCGGCCGCGGCCGTCATAGCCGCAATGCGGGACACGGCGGCGGCACCGGCGTGATCTCCGACGACAATGGCGCGAACCCTCGCCTGCCCCGGGCACGCCACCGAAAGCCAGGCTCGCTCCACTGACCCGCGCCGCCCCTTATCCAGCAGCAGCAGAGATGCTCTTAAGGCGTTGCGCTTGAAGCCCGCCAGCGTTAAGCTTCTCGTGCCTCTCAGCAGACCCTCGCGTCGCTCGTCGGAGAAGGAGAAGCTTTCCGGAAAACAACGCAGCGAAAGATGCGGGCGCATGAACCACCGGAGCAGATGCGAAGAAGCTGCTGACAGCTGCTCATGAAGGAGACCCATGTCTCAAATCAATGAAGCGGTCGCAACTCTCGCCCAGCCTCAGCACCACCCCTCGACGCCGCGCTCGCCCCTGAACCTCCTCGCCTATGTGCACCTCAGAAACATCCATGGATCGACCGGAGCCGGCAGAACCGCGCGGCAGATTACCGAGCACCTCGCCATGCGCAAGGACATCAGCCTGCGCATCCTCGCAGACGTCCACGACAAAGACCGCATCCTGCCCCTCGTAGAACAGCCCTGGACCGGCTTCCGCTTCTGCACCTTCAAACGCGACACCAGCGCGCAGCAGGCCCGCTGGTTCCTCTTCGACCGGCCGCGGGCAGAAGACTTCTGGCCCGAAGCTGATGTGGTCTTCTGCACCGGCGAATCCTACGTGCCCGTCAGAAAAGCCGCGCTGGTCATGACCGCCCACGACGCCGGATACTTCGAAACGCAGGCGCACCGGCGCGATGCCGCCTTCTGGCGAACCCGCATCAAGTGGGAGCTGCTCTTCAGGAAGCTGGCACGGAAGGTCGATCTCTTCCATACCGTCTCCGCCTTTTCGGCCGAACGGCTCGCGCACTTCTTCCCCCGGATCAGCCCGCGCATCCGCGTCGTGCACAACGGCGTCGCGCCCCTCTTCTTCGCACCGGTGCAAGCCTCCGGCCATCAGTACCTGCTCGACGCCGGACTCAACACGCGCCCCTTCGTGCTGGTCCCGGGAGGCCTCCACTTCCGCAAAAATGCCGAGCTCATCCTCGCCGCTATCCCGCTGTTGCTGGCACGCTTTCCCGGCCTCCTGATCTGCGTCGTGAACCACACCAATCCTGTCTACGCGGAGAAGGCAAAACTCCTCGGATCGCGTGTGCGGCTGCTCGGCTTCGTCTCCGACGAGGCCCTCCACGCGCTCTATACCGCGGCCAGCGTCGTCTGGTTTCCTTCACGCTACGAAGGCTTCGGGCTGCCTGTCGTCGAGGCCATGGCATGCGGCGCACCCGTCGTCGCAAGCAATACCTCGTCCATCCCCGAGATCGCAGGCAACGCCGGCATCCTGGTCGATGCCACCAGCCCCGTGCACCACGCCGATGCCATCACCGCCCTGCTCGCCGACAGCAAAGCACGAGAGCAGCAGGGCGCGCTCGGCCGCCAAAGAGCGGCAACCTTCACCTGGGCCAGGTGCGCGGATCAACTCGCAGGCCACCTCAGATCCCTGCGCTGACCCTCCGCATCCAGCACCCCCCACAAACCGCAGGCACGACAAGCCGAGACCTTTAGTTCGCCTGCTTCACCCGCAGGTTGTTGATCGCCAGCTCAACAAACCGAAGCTCCAGCTCCGGCGGCCGGCCCATGAACCTGCACGAAGCCATCACCTGGTCGAGAATAAAGCCCGGCTGGTAAGCCGCCAGGTCCATCCCCTTGTCCTCTTGAATGCGGCGCACGATCTCGTCGAACACCTCATCGCTCAAAGCAATGCCATGCTTCGCGCACGCTCCCGCGAAGATCCTCTTGTAGACCGCCACGCTCGGCTTGCCGATCTCGATCTTGTACGGCAGCCGTCGCAGGAACGCGGCATCCATCAGGTCTTCAGGCTCAAGGTTTGTAGAAAACATGACCAGTTCTTCAAACGGAATACTGAAGCTCTTGCCCGTATGCAGCTTCAGGTAATCGATCCTGCTTTCAAGCGGCACAATCCAGCGATTCAACAGCACCGCCGGCGTAATCATCTGCCGGCCAAAGTCATCGATCACAAAGCATCCACCCAGCGCCTTCATATGCAGAGGAGCTTCGTAGAAGTTCGAGTTGCGGTCGTATCGCAAGTCCAGCATCTCGAGCGTCAGCTCGCCGCCCGCCACCACAAACGGCCGCCTGCACGGCACCCAGCGCGCATCATAACTCTCCTTCGCACCGAACCCCGCAAAGGCATCGGTCGTTGGCTTCGCCGGCGCATGCTCCACCGGCAGATGCAGGCTCGGGTCGTACACCCGGATAATCTGACCCTCCACCACAATCGCATGCGGCATATAGATCATGTCGCTGAACACCTTCGCCAGGCGCAGCGCAAACGTCGTCTTGCCATTGCCCGGAGGGCCGTAGAGCAGCATAGCGCGGCCCGAGTTCAGCGCCGGACCGCATTGCTCGATATACCGTTCATCCATCTCCAGGTGACTCATATGTTCCTTCACCTGTTCAAAGCTCACCACCTCGTTGGTGATCTTCTGCACGTTCACCTGGTCGGTGAAGTCCGCGAGCGATACCGGCGCAGGTC
This sequence comes from uncultured Acidobacteriaceae bacterium, assembly GCA_964247475.1. Lineage (GTDB taxonomy): Bacteria > Acidobacteriota > Terriglobia > Terriglobales > Acidobacteriaceae > Edaphobacter. Next base: position 34,511 of record CAXTUS010000026.1, read on the forward strand.
CCGCATACTTCGACCGCTGCAGCGCATCCGCGGCGTACCGCTCCCCGGTCTCGGTAAAGCCATAGTTCAAATCAGCCGAGTTATCGCCTCGACCGCGCGTGTACAGCAGCTTGCGGTCGATCGCCATCCGAATCAGTTCAAGCACCAGGTGAAACGGCAGCTTGATCGCATCCGCGAACTGCCGCCCGCTTTCAAGGCGCCGCGCATAGATCAGCTTCATCATCAGGCCCAGCAGTTCACTCGGCTCAACCCCGGTAGCCTTCAACGTCTCAGGCTCTGCCGGCGTGCGCCGCAGAAAAGCATCGAGCTTCTGCTGCGGGATCACGCCCAGCGACACCAGGTGATCGCCCAGCCGCCCGCCCTGCTCCGCCTGCAGCCGCAGCGCCGCGGCCACATCGTCCGGGCTCACCAGCTTCGCGCGAATCAGCAGATCGCCCAGTCGTATTGGAGCCCGAATGACACCCTCCGAACCGTCGCCCCCGATGCTGGCTGGCAACCCTCAGTGGGTAAGATAACCCGTGATCTTCCAACCGGCTGTGACCAAAAACCATCCCCCGGCCTGCACCCGTGCGGCTATTGCCCCCAACCACAACCCCGCCGCACTCAAGCCCCGCCCGCGGCTATCCGTCGAAGAGTGAGGTGCTAGTACACAACACTGACCGCATTCCTTTCAAGGTGCCTTTGTCTCTATGGACGAACCGATCAGAAACTCGGATCTAAGCTTCTACACGACTCCGGTCACTGGCGCCCTGCCATTGCTTCACCAGAAAAAATGGTCGTCGTTGCGGCGATCGACTATCGGCAGCAAAGAGCTGGCTGTGCAAATAGAGGGCACAAAGGTGCAGATAACGTCATTACCCGCACAGGCTCGTAGATTTCCTGCGGGCCTGCCGAAGCGGCGCAAGGGATTTCATCTTCAGTGCCGCAACAGCAGCTGCAGTAGCTTCACAGTTACGGATCATTCAATCCTTTCGGTACGATGGCGGCATATGTCAGAGCGCTTCAAGAACAGCCGGAGCAGGATCGAGAGAGCGAGATATCACAGGGAAGCCTTTAAGAGAGAATGGGCTCTCCTCTTCCAGGGAGAACGGACCATTACTAAGGTTAGGGACAAGAAAGGCCCCGGGTGGTGGATCATAAGTCTCAACATCACTCCAGAGTGCGGCTCTCGTATACGTGATAGCCAACTCGCCTTCACTCTTGGAGAGCTCGCTTATCAACTCCGGGCTGCGCTTGATGGCCTGATATGGGAAGCAGTCACGCTCGAACAAGGATTCGAACCCGCCCCCGACGCAAAGAATCTGAGCAGACTGGAGTTCCCCCTTTCTCCCACGTGGAAAGCTAAGGACATTGATGAGGGGCGGTTTCACGGATTCCCATTTCCCCAGAACCTCATCGATTGGATGAGGTCGATACAACCGGGCACGGCTGAGAAACCTGTCGGCCACCCGGAACGTGGTCTCCAAAATACATTGGAAGACATCCACAATCTCGCCCGGTACGACCGTCACAGGCGCCTGAGGATTGTCAATATGCTGGCTCTAGACCGAAAGCTTGAACTTACAAAGACAGCCCCCCCTGGTGGAAGAATAGTCGACCACGACTGGCTGGACTGCGACCCTCTCAATGGTAAATACGACGTGGCTCGTATTAGGGTTGTTGGCCCTGGCGGCTTGCTTGTCTACGATCTTTGCATCAAGCCAAATCTAGAGTTCACAGTAGCGGCGGAGGATGTTGAGCCGTACGAGGGGGCAGACATGGGAGTCCAACTCGACAGATTCATTGCCGCGGTTTTGCTTGTCACTGATCGTTTCGATGAAGCATTCGCTTCACATAGCTAGCCCGCTCCGCCGCGCTGGACCGTCCGGCAAAGCGCCTCTGGTACTCTGACCCCATCCCGTCCCCGAGGCTCCTCCTTGCCCGCATGGCTCGCCCAGAAGCTGAGCACCTACAAGCAATACTCCGGCATCAGCATCCTCGGCTCACAGATGATCCTGCTGGCGGTCGCGGCCTTTATCGCCGCCATCCAGTGGCTGCTCCGCGGCAATGCAAGCTCGCTCAGCACCGTCATCTACACCCTCGTCGCAGGCAACATCGTCACCATCAGCATGGCGCTCGCCGTGCCGCTCTTCGACCAGCCCTTCCCGCGCGACTGGATCGTCTACATCGCGCTCCTCCTCCCCACATCAGTCTTCGCCGCCACCCTCGGCGGCATCGTCAACCGGCTCATCCTCGGCTACCCCCTCCGGTCGCTCGCAAACTGGAAGAACGGCGACATCCCCTACGCCTCGCTCATCTGCGTCGTCATCGGCCTCGTCACTCACGCCTTCGCCTCGAACCGCGCCCGGCT
>CAXTUS010000026.1:36870-37532 GCA_964247475.1 uncultured Acidobacteriaceae bacterium
GCTCGAGGCCGCCAACTCGCAGCTCGCCCAGCAGGTGCAGTACGGACGCCAGGAGCTCGCCGCCCAGGCCTCCGAACTGCGCGACGCCTTTGAAATCCAGTCCAGCCTCCTGCCCCGCACCGTCCCGCAGATCGCCGGCGTCGAAATCAGCTGCGCCTGGCAGCCCGCACGCACCGTCTCGGGAGACTACTTCGACGTCGTCGTCCTGTCAGACACCCGCGTCGCCTTCTGCCTCGCCGACGTCTCCGGCAAAGGCATGTCCGCCGCCCTCATCACCGCCAACCTCCAGGCCACCCTCCGCGCCTTCGCGCCCGACGAGACCAGCCCCGCCCGCCTCTGTCACCGGCTCAACCAGGCGCTCTGCGCCAGCCTGCCGACCGGCCGCTTCGTCACCCTCGCCTACGCCATCCTCGACCGCGCCCGCATGACCCTCACCTACGAGCTCGCCGGCCACAATCCGCCTCTGCTGCTGCGCGGCAAAGATGCGCTCGAGCTTCAAGGAACCGGCCCCGTGCTGGGCATGCTGCCGGGCGCAACCTACAAAGACCAGACCATCGCACTCCGCGCCGGCGACGTCCTGCTGCTCTCGACCGACGGGGTCACCGCAGCCTTCAACCCCGCAGGCGAAGAGTTCGGCGAAGCCCGCATGGTCGCCGCCGCCC
>CAXTUS010000027.1:0-8171 GCA_964247475.1 uncultured Acidobacteriaceae bacterium
GCCGGGAGCCGGGGCCGGGGCGGCAGCGACACCTGTGGCCGCGCTCGCTGCCGCCGCCTTGGCCTTCGCCTGGAAGCACTGACGGCAAAGCACGGGCCGGCCCTGCGTCGGCTTGAACGGAACCGTGGTCTGAACGCCGCAGTCACTGCACTCTGTCCGGGTTTCAGTCCGGGAAAGACCAGCGGCTGCGGGGCCTGCGCCACTGGCAACCGCGGAGAGCCCCGAACGGCGGCTCTTGCAGGGTTTGCAGCGCTTGGGATCATTCTTGAACTGCTTGTCGTAGAAGAACAGTTGTTCCCCTGCGGTAAAGATAAATTCACCGTGGCAGTCAGAGCAGGTCAGAATGCGGTCTACGAATTGAGTTTCCATGTCACCTCTCCCGAATCGGAAAAAGGATGATCACTCTGAGGCCGGGGGAGTGCGGGTCCTGAGGAGCGGTCAAGCTTTATAGTTACGCTTGCTTTCGTTCTGGCCCGAGACACCAAGATACTTCAGACATCGCCACAGTAAAAGTCGAATTTTCTGCGGTTTGCGTCTGCGTAGACCGCAGCTGCTGGCGGTCTACGCAACACAGTTCAGAAGGACACAGACTACCTGCTGCTCGATTAGTCCTGTTCCTTGCGAACCTTCTTGCGATTACGTTTGCGAGCAAGCGCTTCTTTCACGCGCTTCTTCTCGCCGGGTTTGAGATAAAAGGAGTGGCGCTTGACCTCTTTGATGATGTCTTCGGTCTGCACCTTGCGCTTGAAGCGGCGCAACGCGTTCTCGAGCGGCTCACCCTCCTGTACACGAATCTCTGCCACGGGAAATACACCTCACAATCGGGCCTGGACGGCTAGAGCTATGATACGCGAGAGTCGCAGCAGCACCAATAAAATCAACACTGAGGATAGAGTGGCGGAACTCAGGTATGGGAATCGCAGGTGCCTGAAGGTTCCAGAACGGGAGAAAAAGGTGCTCAGAAGCTACCAGGGGGTCTCACCTTCTGTGCCGGGAAGCTGTTACATCGATCCCAGCGCCCAGGTGATCGGCGACGTCATCATGGGGGAACGCGCAAGTGTGTGGATGAACGCGGTCGTCCGGGGTGACGTGAACTCGATACGCATCGGTGCGGAATCGAACATTCAGGACTGCGCCGTGCTCCACGGCATGCGTCATCTTTACCCCGTGCACCTCGGGGAAAGGGTGACGATCGGGCACAATGCTACCGTGCATGGCTGCACGATCGAAGATGAGGTCCTGATCGGAATCGGTGCAATCGTCCTCAACAACGCGCGCATCGGCGCGGGCTCGATCGTCGCGGCGGGCGCCGTGATCCCCGAAGGCACCATCATTCCGCCGAAGAGCCTGGTGGCCGGCGTTCCTGGCAAGGTGAGGCGTGCGCTGGGCGACAAAGACCACGAGCTGATCCTCCAATACGCGCGAAACTACCTGGATTACGTGGAGGTCTATCTGCAGGAACGTTAAGCAGCAGCAAGCCGTGTCCCATCGCGTACGCCGACCGCTGCATGGAGCAGCCGCGCTTGCCGCACAAAAGCGACCGAGGCTCAACCCCAGCTTCAAACGCGCGCAGCTTCCAACCCGCGCAGTGGCACGCGTCCGGCGTCCCAACTCGATTGCTGCTGCTCCTTCGGTAGACTGGACTTCTATGTCCATCGTTAAAGCCGTCCGTGGGACGCGCGATCTGCTGCCGCCCGAAACAGAACTTTGGAACCGCGTCGAAGCGACCGCCCGTACCGTATTCGCACGTTACGGCTTTGGGGAGATCCGTACCCCGATCTTTGAAGCCACGGAGCTCTTTGTCCGCGGCGTAGGCGAAGAGACCGATGTCGTCGCGAAGGAGATGTACACGTGGGAGGATCGCGCGCGGGCGGCCAGCGAAAAGGCCCAGCAACTGACCCTGCGACCCGAGAACACCGCAGGCGTGGTGCGCGCCTACATTGAGCACAAGCTGGGTGACACCGGTCAGTTGCAGAAGCTGTTCTATATCGGGCCGCAGTTTCGCCGCGAACGTCCTCAACGCGGCCGCTACCGGCAGTTCTGGCAGATCGGCGTCGAGGTCATCGGTCCGGTCTCGAGCGGCGCGGAGAGCCCGATTCGGGACGCGGAGGTGCTCGAGATGCTCGCCACCCTGCTGGACGAACTTGGGATCAAGGGCTGGAAGCTCGAACTAAACTCCGTCGGCTCTTCTGCCGATAGACCCACATATATCGCCGCCCTCAAAGCCGCGCTCGAGCCGGTCAAAGATCGCATGTGCGAGGACAACCGTCGCCGCGCGGAGACCAACCCACTGCGCGTTCTCGACTCCAAGGACCCGAACGATCAGGAGATCATCAACGCCCTGCCGAAGATCGCGGACTACCTGGATGAAGCATCGACGCAGCACTTCGCGCAGGTCAAAGCGGCGCTCGATGCGTGTGGCGTCCCCTTCACCGTGAATCCGCGGCTCGTTCGCGGGCTTGATTACTACACCCGCACTACCTTCGAGTTCACGGTTCCCGTCTCGGCCGAGGCCGGGCAGGGCCTGGGAACCCAGAATGCCCTGCTCGGCGGCGGCCGCTACGATGGGTTGTCAGAGATGCTGGGGGGACCGAAGGCCCCGGGAATCGGCTTCGCAATCGGCGAAGATCGCCTCATCCTTACCCTGCAGGCGCAGGCAGGCGACTCCGCGCCCCATCAGCTCGACGCGTACATCGCGCCCCTGGGCCCCGAACGGAACCCTGACGCACTTGCCCTCGCCCGTGAACTGCGGCGCGCCGGGCTTTCGGTCGAGGTCGGAGACGGCAGCTTTCGCTTGAAGAAGAGCTTTGAGGCCGCGGATAAGGTGGCACGCAACGTCATCCTGCTGGGCGAGGATGAAGTCGCGACCGGCAACGTGACCGTGAAGAACTTTGCCAGCGGCACCCAGACCAAAGTGGTACGCGGTGAGCTGGTCAAGAGCTTGGAAGCAGCCGCAAGCGCGTCCTGACCGCGAAGCACCACCACGGGTGGCGCAGGGCCGCTTGCCCCGTGAGGCGACCCGGGTGAACCTGAACCACTCTGTGAGCGGCAGGTCTTTCGACCGCATCAGGTGACGCCCGGTCCGGCGCGAGGACGCACTTTCAGCTAGTGCTGGACAGCCTTCTCCACCTTGCGTGCCAGCAGGCTGAGCAGCGCAAACTCTTCGTCGCGCAGGTCTTTCAGTTGGCGGTCCACCTGCTCGGCTACCTCGGTTTCGACCGCCTCGAGCATCGCGCCTGAGAAGTAGTGCTCGAGCACAGCCGGATGGATGTAGCACTTGCGGCAGACACTGGGCGTATTTCCCAGCCGTTCCGCCACGGTCTTGATCGCCTGGATCACGTTCTTCTTCGCCTGCGTCTGCGACTCGAACGGCTGAAACTCACGCAGCAGCATCGCCGCAAGGACGGTACCGGCCCAGGTCCTGAAGTCCTTCGCGGTAAAGTGCTGCCCGGTGATCTGGCTCAGGTACTCGTTCACGTCGGTTGAATCGATCGCATGGCGATCACCGTGCTCATCCAGAAACTGGAAGAGCTCGTAACCCGGCAGGTCAAGGCAGGTCTGCACGATCTTCGCCAGCCGGCGGTTCTGGACATCGATCGTGTGATGCACACCGCTCTTCCCGGCAAAATCGAAGGTAATCTTCGACCCATGCACATCCACGTGGCGGTTGCGCATCGTGGTAAGTCCATAGGACTTGTTCTCCCGGGCATATTCCTCGTTGCCCACCCGGATCGAAGTCGTCTCCATCAGGCGGACGATGGTCGCCAGCACCTTCGCTCGCGGCAGGCCGGGCAGCGCGAGATCGTGATCCACCTGCTTGCGGATCTTCGGGAGCGCGTCGCCAAACTGGATCATGCGTTCGTATTTGGTCTCGTCGCGGACCTCGCGCCAGTGCGGATGGTAGCGACTCTGCTTGCGCCCGCGCGCGTCGCGACCGGTGGCCTGCAGGTGGCCGTTTGCTGACGGGCAGATCCAGACATCGACCCATGCCGGCGGGATGACGAGCGACTTGATCCGTGCGAGCGTCTCCTTGTCTCGGACCGGCTTGCCGTCGGGGCCGATAAAGCGGAAGGTGCCGCGATAAGGGCGCCGTTGAATGCCGGGCTTGCCGTCCGTGACATAGCGCAGCCCCGCTGCCTTCGCACTTTCTACCGGATCGGAGATCACCTCGACCGGCACCTCCGCCTGCTTCTTCTGGGCCTTCATCGAAACGTACGATGCAGGCTTGATCGAAAAGGCAACAACAGGTGCGGCCTGCCCGGGGTCCGGCGCCCTTCGCATGGGGCGAGAGCGATCTCACGCGAAGGCATTTGGCTAAGGATCGCAATGACCAGAGCGCGGCAGCGCTTCCCCTTCGCGAGGTGGTCAACGTTTGCGTCGAGGACGCACTTGCAGCCGCCTTCCGTACAATAAGAACCATTGTGACTCTCGACTTTCTAGGTACTCTCCAGCGCACCCACATGTGTGGCGAATTGCGCGCCACGAACGCCGGCAGCGAGGTGACCGTCATGGGCTGGGTCAACCGGCGCCGCGATCACGGCAACCTCATCTTCCTCGACGTGCGCGACCGCAGCGGTCTCGTCCAGGTTGTGCTCGACAAGGAGCTTGCCCCCGAAGCGCATGCGAAAGGCGAAGCGGCGCGCCCCGAGTACGTCGTCGCCGCCACTGGAACTGTCCGCCGGCGTAGCGAAGGACTCGAGAACCCCAACATGGCCACCGGCGAGATCGAGGTCGTCGCCACCGGGCTGCTACTGCTGAACGACGCGAAGACGCCTCCGTTCTCGCCCGCTGAGGACGCGATCGCCAACGAAGAAGTACGCCTGAAATACCGCTACCTCGATCTGCGGCGCGTCGAGATGCAGAAGAACTTCCGCATTCGGCACGAAGTCGCACGGGCCATTCGCAACTACCTGTCGGATGGGGGCTTCCTCGAGATCGAAACTCCTTTCATGACCCGCTCGACCCCCGAAGGAGCGCGCGACTACCTGGTCCCCAGCCGGGTGCACGCCGGCCACTTCTACGCCCTGCCCCAGTCGCCGCAGATCTTCAAGCAGATCCTCATGGTCTCCGGCTTCGACAAGTACTTCCAGATCGCACGCTGCTTCCGCGACGAGGACCTGCGCGCCGACCGTCAGCCGGAGTTCACCCAGATCGACCTCGAGATGACCTTCCCGCAACAGGAACTCATCTTCAAAACGGTCGAGGGCTTCCTGACCGCTGCCTTCAAAACGGCGGGCATCACGCTTGAGCCTCCCTTTGTTCATATGACCTACGACGAGGCCATTCGCAACTACGGCATCGACAAGCCGGACATGCGCTTGCCGCCCATGATCGACCTTACCAGCCTGCTCGCCCGAGAGCTGCGCGAATCCTTGAAGATCGAGCAGGCGCTTCCGGTTCTGGGATTTGTTATTCCCTCTGCGGGAGCGATGTCAGGAACACAGAAGCGCGCGCTCGTCGACGAGATCCGGAAGTTCTTCGGCGACTCCGGCCTTGACTTCCTCGACGTCGCACGGCTCAAGACTAACGAGTCCTTTGCGCCGCTCGCGGCCTCGATCGGGGCAGCTATGAAGCCGGCCGAAAGCGATCTGACGGTAGTCATCACACCCAAACTCGGCACGCCTGAGAAGTGGAACCACGATCCTCAATGGATCTACAAGAAGGTAGGCGGACTGCGTCTTGAACTCGCCCGCAAATATCAGGACAAGCACAGGCTCTTCGAGCAGACCGGCACCGCCGCCGACTACAAGTTCTGCTGGGTCACTGACTTCCCCATGTATGAGTGGGATGAGGAGGCCAAAGTCTGGCAGGCCGCGCACCACCCCTTCACCTCGCCGCACGAGGAAGACATCAAGGCCGGCCGGCTCACCAGCGACAAGGGAGCCGTGCGGGCGCTCGCCTACGACATCGTCCTCAACGGGACCGAACTCGGCTCCGGCTCCATCCGTATCCACCGCAAGGATGTGCAGGCCGAGATCTTTCGCTCGCTCGGCATGGACGAGGCGGAACAGAAGGCACGCTTCGGCTTCTTCCTGGACGCACTCGAATACGGGACGCCTCCGCACGGCGGCATCGCCTTGGGCCTCGACCGCATCGTCATGATCCTGGCTGGCGCCTCAAGCCTGCGCGAGGTCATCGCCTTTCCCAAGACGGCGAAGGCGATCGACCTGATGGTCGACGCACCGACGCCCGTTTCGGAACAGCAGATGCGCGAGCTGAGTCTACGCACCGTCACCCGGACGTAGCGGAAGAGCCATCGTCTCACGAGAAGCCGCAGCCTGCCGATGTGGTGCTACAGAGCGTCCCACTGGTAACTTCTAAAACGGTGCCAGCACTGGTAACTTCTAAAAACGGTGCCATGTCAGGAGTCAGGTTGAAGCAACTTGGAGCTACCCTTCACGCGCGTTCGATCACCGTCTCGGGCCTCTTGCTGGTGTTCTCAGCGTTTGCTGCGGTCCCCGCCGCCCGCGGACAGGCCTCAGCCACTGCAAGCGCCAGTATCGGTCTATCCGCCTTTGCCGGTGTCTCCGGCGTCTATACCGGCATTCAGCTGGCGAAGAACCTTTCGATCACCGCTGGCGCCGACATCACCTTCCATCCTCGCTTTGGCCTCTTTCCCTCGGCCGAAGTCCGCGGCACCTACCCGGCGGCAACCGGCAGCGTAGGAGGAGAGCGCAACATCCTCTTCGGCCTGAACGTCTCACGCCATCTGAACCGGCTGCAGCCTTACGGAGATATCCTGGGCGGCCTGGGCGAGATCAAATTTAATACCCCGTTCCCGAACCCGGATAATACCCTGGTCTATTCGCAAGTGGCTTCCCCGGTGATCTCGCCGGGCGCCGGCGTGAACTACCTGGTGACCGACCGCTTCGGCGTGAAGGCAGACTTCCAGTTGCAGATCTATCCCAACAACCCAGTCACAACAGGCTCCATCACTTCGAAGTCATTCACCCTCGGGGTGACCTATCGCCCCTACCTCGGGGGGCTCGGACACGGCCGCCGGTAAGGTATCCCGCTCGTCAAGCCAGTGCAGGACCGGGCAGCAGGACCGGGGCAGCGGCCGGGGCAGCGGGACCGGGGCAGCAGGACGAGCCGGAGCCCGCCAGGGCTGTATCCACCCTGCCCGCTTCCTAAGCTAATAAGCGCTCGCTTCGGTCAACGTCTTCAACTGGTCCTCAGACAGCTTCAACTCCGGCGCCGCAGCCAGCGCTTCCAGCTGGTCGACGCTCGTAGCCGAGGCGATCGGCGCGAGGATCGTAGGCTGAGCCAGCAGCCAGGCCAGCGCGACAGTCGCCTCTTTCGCTCCGGTCTCGCCGGCAACCTGCTCGAGCGCCTTCAGGATCTTCATACCCCGCTCGTCGAAGTACTTTTCAACGCGGCTCCCGCGGTTCTTGCCGGCAGCATCGGCTTTGGTCTTGTACTTGCCAGTAAGAAAGCCGCTGGCGAGCGAAAAGTAGGGAACCACGCCAAGCTCGAGTGACTCGGCGACCGGCTGCAGATCCTGCTCGAAGCTCTGGCGGTCATACAGGTTGTACTCCGGCTGCAGCGTCTGGTAGCTGGGCAGGCTGTGCAGGTGAGCCACCCGGTCGGCCTCGAGCAAACGGGCGCCAGTGTAGTTTGACGCTCCGACCATGGTCACCTTGCCCTGCTCGATCAGCGAACGGTATGCTTCGAGGGTCTCCTCAAGCGGGACAGACTCATCGTCCTTATGCGACTGGTAGAGATCGATGTGATCCGTCTGCAGGCGTTTCAGCGACGCCTCCGCCGCCTCGATGATGTACCTGCGGGAGAGCCCCTTCTTCCCACCGCCAAGATCCATTCCCACCTTGGTCGCAAGCACCACCCCCGCACGCTTGCCGGAGCGCTTAAACCATGCGCCGAGGATCGTCTCCGACTGGCCGCCGCCCTCGTTGCCAGGCTTCCATGCCGAGTACACATCGGCCGTATCAATAAAGTTGAAGCCCCGGTCGACAAACGCGTCGAGCACCTCGAAGCTGGTCTGCTGATCGATCGTCCAGCCAAAGACGTTGCCGCCCAGCATCAGGGGCGCTACCTGCAAGTTGGATCTTCCGAGTTGCCGTGTCTGCATGACGATTCGATGCAGATACAAAGGAGAAGGCGTCGTCTTCCTGAACGGGAGCCACCTCGTGCTGAACGGGAGCCACTTCGTG
>CAXTUS010000027.1:8271-36801 GCA_964247475.1 uncultured Acidobacteriaceae bacterium
AGGCGTCGTCTTCCTGAACGGGAGCCACCTCGTGCTGAACGGGAGCCACTTCGTGGCGTGGAAGCGCAGTCACACACCAGCAGATCTTCACCCGAGAAATTCTCAGCGCGCGACAGCGCCCCTCCTCCACCAGGAGGGGCGCCGCCCTGCGATCACGGCGCTTGTTCTCGCATCCTTGCGGTCGCCTAGTTCATCCAGCGCTTGTCGTTCGGGTCCTTGTCCGGATCGACGTAGCGGCCATCCTTGTCGAAGTGAACTTCGCGGTTCTGCTTCTTCATATAAACCTCGAACTTGCGTGCAGCGCGCCGCCGCTTCGACCGGTAGAACTCATTGCGCAGTCCGTACCAGCGTTCGGTCACGCCCTGGGACAGGCCTCGCCGGCTGGCGAAGCGCAGAAACAGGAACCCGCAAAGCGCCCCCGAAAGGTGAAGCAAAGCCTCGAAGGCGTTCGACTGCTTCAACAGCGTTGCAAGATCGATCAGGATGTAGATCGCCACCAGGTACTTCGCCTTGATGCGGACGATGAAGAGCAGCAGAAACTCCTGGTCGCCCATCAGGACTGCGATGGCGATCAGCAGCCCGTAGATCGCGGCGTAAGGACCCACGCCGATGAAGAGGATGGGATCAAGCCGGAACAGACGGGTAAATGCGATCAGCGTGGCAATCAGCGCTCCGCCCACCGCGGATGTCAGGTAAAGCTCCATCAGCCAGCGCGGTCCGCGCAGATCTTCGAGCATCGAACCGACGAACCACAAGGTCAGCATCGCAAACAGCGTGCTGATGATGTTCACCGGCATGAAGGCGTAGGTAAGCAGCTGCCAGATCTGCCCATGGACCACATCGACCGGCATCAGCACCAGGTGCGCGTACAACAGGTCGTGGAAGCCGCGCGGCAGCACCAGGCCAAGGATCGCGTCTGCGAAGAAGACGCCCAGCGTGATCAGGATCAGGCGGCGTGTCGCACCCGCAAAGGGCGGCAGGGCAAGCGTGGTGGGGCCGGTACGGGGCATCGTGCTTCCATCATAGCCGTAGATCAAAGAGCAGCCGCCTCCTGGCGCCGGACCGGGGGTGCCACTTTGGGAATGGAAGCTCCGTTGCGGCATGCGGCATGCGGCATGCGGCATGCGCCATGCGGCACGCGCCATGTGCTAACGGTCCTTGCAACGCGCCCCAGCGCTCTCACCCCACAGGCCGCCCGTCCGCGATGAGGAGCCGTCGCGCTAACGCAGCGGCAGCGGCAGCACGGCCGGGCTCTTGTGCCCCGAAGCATCGGCTGCACGCACCCCGAAGACCACGTTGTCCTTTGAAACCGGCAGCTTCACCGAAGTGGCCGCGCCCACCGCTTTCACCATCGTCCACGTCGGCGCCTCGGCATCGCGCCAGACCACCTCGTAGACCGTCCCCGCCGGCGCGCCCGCAGGCGCCTTCCACGTCAGTTCGGTGTTGTTGTCGAGCGCCCTGGTCAGGATGTGCGCCTCCTGCGGCTCGCCCGGCGCCGAGGCGAAGGTCGCGAGCGCGGCCGCGTTCAGCCTGGCCACATTCGCTACATAGGCGGTATCAACAAACTTCAGGTAGTCGCCATACTCGACCGGCCCCGAGCTCCCATCCTGCAGCGTTCCCGATGCGGTCCTGAGGTTCTGATGCTGGTGGTCGAAGTTCTCCTGCCACTCGGTGATCCGGATCGCCGAAAAGCCCTCCGCGTTGAAGCTGGAGTGATCGCCGCCGCGCAGAAACCGGTCGCGCCGAAAGATCAGCACCGGATGGAACGCCGGCACCATGCGTACGGCGTTGCTGCGCGCATGTCCTCCAGCCGGCGCGGGAGGCCGCTCGCTCGTTGGAGTGAAGTAGCTTGCGGCGATCTCTTCAACCGCCCGTGCTTCTTCGCGCGAAGCCGAGTCAGACTCCGCACCCAGGGTCTGGATCAGCTTGAGCTGGTCGGGCGTGGTCGGCGCCGGGACCCCTTCTGAAAACACCCGCACCGCCTGCTTGTCCTGCCCCGTCTGCCCCGGGGTGGTGTCGCCGCCCACAATATCGTTGTTCAGGACCTCTTCGAGATCCCAGCCCTCAGACCTGGCAAGCTTCGCCAGGTGGAGGCTGCCGTTCAAACCCTGCTCCTCCCCGGCCACCGCGACAAATACGATCGTCGACGGGAACTTCAGCCTGGAAAGCGTCCGCGCCGCTTCGAGCGACACCGCCACGCCTGAGGCATCATCGTTGGCGCCAGGCGCCGGATCGTGCGTGTTGAAGTTGTCAGAATTGCGCGAGTCATAGTGCCCGGTGACCAGCGCGCGGCGGTTTGCCTGCGCCGGGTCCGTGCCCTTAAGGACGGCATAGATATTCTGCAGGCGGGTGTCGCGCACGATGCGCGTCTTCGGCGTGCCAGGCTCCACGTAGACGTCGCGCTTGACCTCGAGACAGTTCCCGCAGGCCGCGGAGATGCGCGTGAACTCAGCAAAGATCCAGTCCGCCGCCGCATTGATGCCGCTGCCCGCAGGCAAGTCTGTGTCCATGGACGAAAGCGTGGACCGGTTCCCGAACGAGACCAGCTTTTCGATGTCGGCATGAATCCGTTCGGGTGAGATCTGCGCGATCGCAGCGGTGACGGCCGGGTCGGCCGCAGCCGGCTTGAGCGGCATGCCGGCTGCGGAGGCTGCGGAAGCCGCGCCCTGCGCCGAAAGCGGAGAGTGCCCGCCGGTGATCCCCAGGGCGAACCCTGCGAGCAGAAGCTTTCGTTTGATGGTCATCCTGAGTTGGTCATCCTCGAATCATCCTGGGTCCGTTCTGGGAAGAAGCGCACGCAAAACTCTTTCTGGCGATCATACCTTCGGGATTGCTGTCGATAAGCATCAGAGAAACCCAGCAGCCCTTCGCCCGCGACGGATCGGCATCGAATCACAGGGTTCAAGGCACATCGAAGCCCAGACGACTCTGTCACATAGCACCTTTGGGTACTGATTTACAGTAGCGTTGAGTTGTATAGAAGTAGAAGCCTGAAAGATGAGTGCGAAGCGGCGAAACTGTTGCTGAACTTCCGCATCCAATGGCGCAAGTTCAGCAGGACGCGAAGACGAAAGTGGAGGTTTTTGACTTATGGCCAAGATTTGCCCCGAATGCGATAACCCGTTGGACATCGACGAGGATGAAGTCGAAGAGGGGGACACGATCACCTGTGACGAATGCGGCACCGAGCTCGAGGTCGTAACCGTAGACCCGCTTGAGCTGACTCCGGTCGATGCCGAAGGCTATGACGACGAAGACCTGTCGCGCGACTCTGACGAAGACGACCAAGACGCCTAGCGCGGTGTGCCCGCTCCTCCGGGCGGTTTTTCTTCTATGAAAAACCCAGTCATCAGGATCGACTGATCGACTGACCGGCTGACCGACTGATTGCCTGACCAATTGATCGATTGACCGACCCACGGGGCTCCACTTACCTGGACCCGGTCTAATAGGCTCCACTTACCAGCCTCACATACCATCCCGGACGTCCAGGAACTTTGCCCCGCACCCCGGGTCTAAGTCTATGGAACGTATACTGGAGAGCATGATGAACACGTCGAACAGGTCGAGCGCCTTTCCTTCCATGCGACGCTTCGCTGCGGTTCTTACCCTCGGCATCTCCCTTGCCGGCGCCGGTCTCGCGGCCGGGCTTCTTGCGATCTCGACCGTCCCGGCACAGGCGCAGCGGGGCCCTGTGCAGCGCATCGTCGAAGGCAAGGTTGAAGCCAAAGGCGGAGAACCGATCAAGGGCGCCGTGGTCTATCTGAAGGATGACCATAATCAGTCCGTGCGCTCCGCCATCTCGGGTGACGATGGCCGCTTCCGCTTCGTGCAGCTGGCGCAGAGCACCGACTACGAGATATGGGCGCAGAGCGATGCGAAGCGCAGCAAGAGCCGCACCATCAGCTCGTTCGACAGCAAGCCAAGCTTCAACTTCACACTGACCATCGACAACTAACGCCTTCAGATTTCGGGCAGCCGTCTGTCGCCTGCAGGCAGTCCCTCCTGCCAGGGGGCCTCTGAGGGCCTCGCAACGATTCTCCAGCCAGGGAAGAGCCCTTCGGGCGAAGCGCTGGTATGCCTCGGCCGGCTCCCTGCCGCATGCCTGTACATCCTTCGGAACCAGGGGTCGCATCCCACGCCGCATGATGGATAGCACCCCTCCCACCCAGACTCGGCGCGGCTTTCTGCGCAATGCCTCCGGCCTGGTGGCCGCGGCCGGCCTGGCTCCTGCGCTCGCAGGCGCCCAGCAGGCCAGGCCGAACCAGCAGGACGATGTTCAGCTGCCACAGATCCATGCGCAGACAGAGCAGCCCGAAAAGATTCCCGGTCCGGTCGAGCCCCGGGACGGGAGGACAGGCTTTGCCGTGGTCGGCCTGGGTCGCCTGACACTGGGTGAGATCCTGCCGGCCATGGGTAAGAGCAAGTACGTGAAGCCCGTGGCCCTGGTCAGTGGCGACCGCCAAAAGGCGAACAAGATCGCCGCCCAGTACGGCATCCGCGAAAGCTCGATCTACGACTACAAGACCTTCGACCAGCTGGCGCACAATCCCGAAGTGCAGGTCATCTACATCGTGCTGCCGAACAGCATGCATGAGGAGTTCACCGTGCGCGGCGCGAAGGCGGGCAAGCACATCCTGTGCGAAAAGCCGATGGCGAACTCGGTGGCCGAATGCGAGCGCATGATCGCGGCCTGCAGGCAGGCGAACGTGAAGCTGATGATCGCCTACCGCAGCCAGTACGAGCCATATGACAAGGCGCTGGTGAAGATGATCCGGGCTGGCAGGTTCGGCAAGCTGAAGCAGTTCCTCGCCACCAACTCGCAGAATCAGGGCGACCCCACGCAGTGGCGTCTGAAGAAGGCGCTGGCCGGCGGCGGCTGCATGCCGGATGTGGGGGTGTACTGCCTGAACGCAGCACGATTCCTGTCGGGTGAGGAGCCAAACGAGGTCTTCGCGACGATCGACCAGCCGAAGGACGACCCACGCTTCGCGGAGGTGGAGGCATCCTGCCAGGTGCTGCTCAAGTTCCCTTCCGGTTTTACCGCGGTCTTCAACTCTGCCTACAACGCACACAAGTCGCAGTTCCTCCGCATCGAAGGGACGGACGCCTTTGCCGAACTGAACCCGGCGTTCGCCTATCACGGCATCCGGATGAAGTATTCGTCGTTTCAGCCCGAGACGAAGATGGAGATCGCCCACGAACCCGCGCTCGAAGAGAACGACCAGTTCGCCGAGGAGATGGATCACTTCGCGCTCTGTGTGCAGCAGGACCTGCAGCCGCATACGCCCGGCGAGGAAGGGCTGCAGGACCAGCGGCTGACCGATGCGATCTATGAGTCGGCGCGTACCGGCAGGGCGGTGAAGGTCAATGCGCCCGCTGGACCGACGCGCGGCCCGGAGCCCGCCTCGGAGTAGCCGCCGCAGGGGACAGACGGCCAGAAACTTCCACAAGGGGATGAGCCGAAAGCTCATCCCCTTGTGCGTGTCCCCGCGAACGATCAACGACTCACTTCCTCTACAACATAGATGCCCAGCACATCACGATCATGCTTCGGCGCAGCCATGCCACACAGAGGGCAGGATTGCTTGAGGGTAAGAGCTCGGCGGACGCACTGCTGATGGAGCTGAAGCAGAGGCAGCCTCGACTCGGCTAACGTGTAGAGCCTTCGAGCCGACTGCGCGTGAGCCGGTCCATGCGCGCGCGACGTTCATGACGGGTGGCAAACCTCCGTCGTTGATCAACGTCGGCTTCACCGCCCGAAAACCTTCACAGCCCGGAAACGTCACCGCCCGGAAGAAGGTTCCGGGAAGAACATGCGGATGCCTGCGACCCCGGCCGCGCCTGCCCGGACGCAACCATCGGCATTTGCGGCTGTGATGCCGCCGAGGGCAAAGACCTGTACAGGAGCGGCAGCTGCGCAGGCTTCGCGCAGGCGCTCAAGCCCCGTGCCTTCGACAACCTTGATCCCATCGACGGTTTTGCCGAATACGGGTGCGAAGAGGATCGCGTCCACTCCCAAGTGCCGCGCCGTCAGGACCTCTCCAAGTGAATGGCAGGAGGTGCTGATCCACGCCCGCGGTAACTTATCTTTGACTGCGCCAAAACGGGAGTTCAGCTCCGCGATGGGAAGATGGCTGCCGTGAGCACCTGCCGAGGACGCGAGTTCCGGGGCAAGCGGGACGATGATCCGAATGCGTGTGTCGACGACCGCTTCCACAACCTGCTGCGTGAGGGCGAGAAGTTCGTCCACATCTAGCGCTTTTTCACGCAGAAGCAGGAACTCGACCCCCTCTTCTGCGAGCGTCCTTGACCAGTAGATCAACCCGAGAGCATCTGCAGGCGGACCTCCGCTGCGCAAAAGCCCGGGTGTAACCGCGTACCTGAACATGACCTAAGTGTAGGGAGAAGTACCCGTTTGTGGTAGTTTCAAGGCAGCAGCGGCTAAGGCCTGACTCCGCCCGCCCCCGTAAGGCGAGCGCCAAGGTGATCCCGCGGCTCGGAAGAATTATCACGAGCATGAGCAGTGTCTACGATCTCCTCGTCATCGGCTCCGGCCCCGCCGGACAGCGCGCCGCAATCTATGCATCGAAGCTAGGTAAGAAGGTCGCGCTTGTTGAGATGCGCGAGGTGGTTGGCGGCGCCTGCATCAACACGGGCACCATCCCTTCGAAGACCATGCGCGAGGCCGTGCTTCACCTTTCCGGCTACAACTACAAGTCCATCTACGGGATGAACTACCGGGTGAAGGAACGGATCACAATGGCCGATTTGGCCTTTCGGGTCCAGCACGTCATCAAGACCGAGATCGATGTCACCGAAGCGCAGCTGCAGCGCAACAACATCGAGATGCTGGTGGGTACGGCGAGCTTCGTCGATGAACACCATGTCAAGGTCTCGAACTCGCGCGGTGAGACGATCTATGAAGCCAGGAACATCCTGATCGCGACCGGCACCAAGCCGGCGTCGAGCGCGAAGGTACCGATCAACGGCCGGTCGATCATCAACTCCGACCTGGTGCTTGACCTGGTGACCCTGCCGAAGACGATGATCGTGGTCGGCGGCGGCGTCATCGGAGTCGAGTACACGTGCATGTTCTCGGCCCTCGGCGTTCGAGTCACGCTGATCGAGCGTCGTCCGCGCCTGCTTGAATTTGCCGACCAGGAGATCGTCGAGGCCCTGAGCTACCACCTTCGTGATTCGCGTGTGACCATGCGCCTGAACGAAGAGGTGGAAAGCGTCGAAGAGATGCCGGACTGCACCGTCGTCGCGAACCTCGAATCGAAGAAGAAGCTGCAGGGCGACGCGCTGCTCTATGCCGTGGGTCGCCAGGGCAACGTCGACGAGCTGAACCTTGCCGCCGTCGGCATCGAGTCGGACTCGCGCGGCCGCATCCCGGTCGATAAAGACTTTGCCACCAACGTCCCGCACATCTATGCGGTGGGCGATGTGATTGGCTTCCCTTCACTGGCTTCGGTTTCGATGGAGCAGGGGCGGATCGCTTCCGCGCGTGCCTTCGGCGACGAAACAGTGGTCTCGAACCCGAGCTTCTATCCGTACGGCATCTGGACCATCCCCGAGATCAGCTTCCTCGGGAAGACCGAAGAGCAGCTGACGGAAGAGGATGTTCCGTACGAGGTGGGCGTGGCCTACTACCGCGAGATCGCGCGCGGCCAGATCCGCGGCGACACCACCGGTCGCCTCAAGCTGATCTTCCACCGGGTGACGCATGCGCTGCTGGGCGTGCACATCATCGGCGAGGGTGCAAGCGAGCTGGTGCACATCGGCCAGGCAGTCATGGCACTTGGCGGAAAGCTGGATTATTTCGTTGAAACCGTCTTCAACTACCCAACGCTCGCTGAATGTTATAAAGTGGCGGCGTTCAACGGATTGAATCGCGTGAGCAAATTCGAATAGAAATCCCGGTTCTCGAGGCTCTCACCTGATGCCGGGAGCTAAAAGCTAGAAGCTTGCTTTCGGCGGACAAAACGCATGGCAAAAACCATTGGAGTTGTACTCTCAGACCGGGTAACCGCCGGGCTCGTCATCAACCATTCCCTGAACGGAGACCTGTGCTCCTATCCCGAGCAGCAGGCGGAGGAGGGGGAAGCCGGACTGGTAGAGCTGCATACGGAAGGCCTGGTCCGCACCATCTGCCAGCAGGTGGTGAAGGCCGCGGACGGCAAGGACGGGATCGAGGCGGTCGGGGTCGCGCTGCCGGGGATCATCCGGAACGGGGTGGTCGAAGACTCACCGAACCTGCCGCAGCTGAAGGGCGCACGCATTGCCGAGCTCCTCACGGCGGAGCTGAAGGCGCACGGGTTGAGCACGTTTCTGCATATCCTGAACGATGCGGACGGGGTCGCCGCGGGCCTTGCGGCGTCGACCGGCAAGCTGGATTCGTTTGTCCGGGTCTGGACGCTGGGAGTAGGCATCGGATTTGGCAGGTATCCCTTCGCCAAGGGCGTCTGGGAGGGTGGCCACACCACCGTGACGCTCGATGACAAGGAAAACTACTGCGGCTGCGGGGGGCGTGGCCACATCGAGGGCATCATGGGGCACCGCGCGATGCGCCTGCGCTTCCTCGACATGGAACCCGAGGAGATCTTCGCAACCGCTTCCGCCCACGAGGGCGCAAGCAAAGAAGACGTTGCGCGCTGCCGGGACTTCGTTCGCCTGTGGCACAAGGCGCTGGCCGCCGGAACCGCGTCGCAGATTCACATGGGCGGCCCCGGCAAGTTCCTGATCACGGGCTTCAATGCGCGCTTCGTCGACCTCGCTATGTTGAAGGAGTATGTCAACCAGATGATCAAGATGAGCCCTCTGCAGGGCTACACGATCGAGATCGTAGAGGATGCGATCGAGACGCGGATCCTGGGTGCAGCCGTGGCGGCGGAGCAGGCGATCAACTTCGTCTGGTCAGGATCGTCGGCCTACTAGGCAGGGGCCACCGAAGCAGTCAGCCTGCCAGGCAGGAGGCCTCGCAGCCAGTCAGCCTCCGAAGCAGCCGGCCCGGAAGGGGCAAGCCCGAAGGTCCTAGTTCGTGTCTCCCGGCGTCGCGACGGCGTGTGGATCGACCTTGACCTGGTTCGAAGGGTAAGGGCGCCCCTTCGCGATCACCTGGTCGAGCTGTTTGTCGTAGCCATAGATGTCATCGAAGAAGTGCGTGTCACCGTCCTCTTCAACATTCGCCGTGAGATAGAAGATGACGATCGGCAGCGGCTTTTTGAGGCTGACCGTCTTGTTGTCCTCGCCATTGTTCATCGCGTCCTGCACCTTCTCGAGATCCCAGTCGCCGGGCGCCGCCTGGCCATGTTCCAGCACCCAGACGGCGAGTTCATCGGGCTTCTGGACGCGCACGCAGCCATGCGAAAAGTCGCGCCGGGTGCGTGAAAACAGCTCCGGCTGAGGCGTGCTGTGCAGGTAGATGTCGTACTCGTTCGGAAACATGAACTTGATCAAGCCGAGCGAGTTCTTGGGGCCGGGCTTTTCGCGCACAATGACGCCGCCGCGGATGACCTGCTCACCGGTCGCATTGACCTGGTTACCCTTGTTATCGACGGTTTCGAAGTTCTTCGATGCCAGGTACCCCACACCGCTCTTCTCAATATGGGCAGCCAGTTCCTTTTTGATGATGGAGACCGGAACGTTCCAGAACGGGCGAAAGATGAGGTACTTCATCTCGTGGGCGAAGACCGGCGTCTGGTGCTCGCCAACCACCTTACCGACCACGACCTTCATGGTGAAGTCGAGGCTGTGGTCCGAGGCGTCGCCTGAGGAGTAGCCGCGCAGGACGAACTCGGGCAGGTTTACGACGAGCGGGGCGTTGACGTACTTGTTCGGGAGCCATCTCCAGCGTTCGAGCGAATCATCGATCTGGCGCACGCGGTCGGCCATCGGGACGTTCAGGCTCGAGATGGTCTGCGCCGTGAGCCGGCCATCGGCGGTAAGGCCGTGGCGCTCCTGGTAGTGCTTGACGCCACCCGCGAGCGCGGCGGAGTAGACGGTCGAAGTGCGCTTCTGAGGCGGCGGCGACGCGGCAGACGACACACTGGAAGACGCAGCGGATGGGGCAGGCTTCGCGCGACTGAACCGGTTCCTGCCGGCAAGATAGGCCGCCTTGAGCCGGTCGGCGGCGCCGTTAGAAGTCGATCCGGCAACGGGCGAAGTCGATCCGGCTACGGGCGAAGTCGATCCGGCGACCGGCGCGTCCGGGGTAGAAACAGGCTCGGTCGGGACGGAGTTGTCAGCAGCGAGGTCGCCTTCCAGCCGGAGCCGCGCCGCGAGCGCATCGGCGGCGGGGTAGCTGCCGCCCTCAGAGACCGGCTTGGCGACGGTCGGCAGAGGCGCGGCCAGGTCCGGCGAGGCGGCCTGCTGCTTCCCGTAGTCGACGTAGGTGGCAAGCGAGCCTTCGAGCTTGCGGTACGCCTCCGAATCGGGTTCGACCGAGGCGATCAGCTTCGGGACGTCATTCGAATCGACTGCGTTGTCCGAGACAAACTCCGGCAGATCGTACTTCTTGTCCTGGGTGTTGATGTCGAAGTTGAAGTGCGTAGGATTGACGCGGCCCACGCGCAGATCAGAGATGTAGCGCATCACGTTCACGGTCATCGTGGCGTCAAAGGTGGCGATGTCGTCGTCGTTCTTGCCGGCCAGCTTCCCGATGCGCGCGCTCCACAGGCCGGCGTCGTAGTCGGCGGGGATGAGGCCCTTCCTGGCGGAGTCTTCAAAGGCCTGGATGAAGGCGGTCGCCTGGGCACTGGGCTTGCCGCTCTTGTCGACCCATGCGACCTCGTAGTTGCGGTCGTCGTAGAACTTCTGGACGGGCGCTTCAAAGTCGGCGAAGTCCGGCCAGTGCATGACCTTGATCTGTTTCGATTCCACCAGGGGCTTGAGCTTGTCGGCATATTCGTCAGACTTGGGGGCGGATCGTGTCTTCCGTTTCGGGTGGCAGCCGCTCGCGAGCAGCAGGGCCCCCGCCATGCACACCAATCCCACCTGTTTGATCCCCAGCCTGGCCATCGTCACCGCTCCCGAAAAGACGTTCAGTTCGTCGTGATTGCTGCTTGTCGTGGTTGCTTCTATAGGATGCAGGAACCGCGCCGCGCCCGGATCACCCATAGGGGTCACGGCAGGCCAAAGGGGCGCCTTCTTCTCAGATGCCCTTCGCAATGCCGGGCAGGACGGCCAGGCAGATCAGCGCCTGGGTGAAGATCACCATGCCGGTGACGCCCAGGTAGAGCTTCCTCTGCCTGGTTTCGAGTGCGTCGGCGAAGACTCCGCCGACAAAGGTGAACAGAAAGGGCAAAGCCCACAGCCAAGGCGTCGAACGCACCTGCGTGGTAACCAGCGAGGCGACCGCGAGCGTCATCACGAGCGGTGCGGTGTTGCCGAAGTAGCGGCTTCTGCGTACCCCGGCGTAAAGCACGAGCGATACTGCGGCTGCGACCAGCAACGGCCAGTTGGCGGCGTCTTTGCCAAAGCTGCGGACAGCCTCGGTGCTGAACCAGAAGCGTCCCGCGCCGCCGGTGAAGACGTAGGTGAAGGCCTGCAGGCGGAAGCTGTAGAAGGCGAGATCGATCAGCATGGCGCCGACCGCCGAGTAGGTGAGGATCAGGAAGACCGCGCTCCGGCGGCGTTCAGCCAGGTAGAACATGAGCACGACAGACGCGACGAAGCCGACCATGGCGGCAAGCAGATGGGCTGTGGCGGTGAGGCCGAGGGCCAGGGTGAGGAGGGCGATCCTCGGCTTCCATTTGCGCCGCGGGCCCTGCATGGCGTGGGCCACGCCAATCGCGGTGTAGACCAGGCCGTAGAGCCCCCACATGGCGAGGACTTCATTGTTGGGGATGACGGCATAGCGGATGACGGCAGGGCTGAAGACGTAGAGCGCGAGCGCCAGGAAGCCGCCTTCGTTGCCGAAGAGGCGGCGTGCGACCCACCAGAGGCCGCCGCCCAGCCAGACTGCCATGAGGACGAACGGCAGATGCATCAGCCACTTGACGTAGCCGACCTCGTGGCGCGCCTCCCAGGTGGAGCCGTTGAGCGAGCCGCTGGTGTAGAGGCGGTTTTCAGGCTTGCGGAACCGGTCCACGCCGAGCAGGACCAGGCGCTGGGCGGTCAGCGGGAAGCCCGCCAGGCGGTAAGCAAAGGTCTGCTCGCCGTTGAGGTTGCCGCAGCTGGTGAAGTAGCCGGTAAGCGGGGAAGGACGCTCCCACATCTCGCGGCCGCAGCGGGCAAAGCGGTAGTCGTCGCTCGAAACCGACTGGTGCGCGATCACCCAGCCGCACTCGGCCAGAAAGATCACAAGCAGGAGCAGGGCAAGCTGCTGAGCACGGCCCATGCGGAAGGTAAACCCGTCAGGCCCCTTGACCAGGTTCAGGCCCATGGAAGGACGCCCCGCCGGCAACCTCTAGGTGTCCCGAAAGCCACTTCGCGCACCTGCTGGTTAGCTCCACATGATGATTCCCGGTGATTTACCACGTCTTCTCTCACGCCTTTCAAAGTGTATCGTGAAGCTATGGAGTCGCTTTCATTTCGCCCGGGCCGTGCTTTTCTCTCCGTCAACTCCCCTGCTGTTCCATGGACCGTGGTCTTTGAGGATGAAGGGGTGGCGGGGTACTTCTATGCGTGCGACCGCTCGCAGCAGACCCAGGAAGCGTCCATCCTGGACGCCATGCTGATCTACAACGTGGGTGCGCTTCAGAATGCCGATGAAGAGCGCCTGGCGGCCGTCGAGTGGTCGCGCGACGGGCTGCAGGCAGTGCTTTACCTGGACGGCAGTGCGCAGGCGCTCTTCGACTTCGGCGCGCGCATCGGGTACTGCAGGATGGACTTTCCGAACTTTCTCGGGACCGAGCATGACACCTGGCGGAAGAGCTCGCATGCGTGGTCGGACGCAGCGCTGCAGCGGTTCGAGGCTGCGCTCTACGCCTGAGCCGGCTGCCGGCCCGGTCCGCCGCCATCTGCCATCTGCTATCTGCTGGATGCCTTCTTGATCAACGCTCACCGCGCCGCCGTCAGTCCGCCCCGCGAGTGAAAGCCTTCAAGGCCAGCTTCCCGCTCGAACGAGTCGAAACCACCCTCGCGTTTCATGGGTGCCGCTACTGGACGCGGCTGTGCCGGTAGCCGGCGCTGGTCAGCGCTCCAAGCAGCTCGGCAACCTGCTCCCTGCCGCGGGTCTCGAGCGTGATATCGATTGCGGTATCGCCCAGGTTCACGCCATAGTACGCACGGTTGTAAAGCGTGTTGACGATGTTCGAGCGGTGCTCCGCAATCAGCTTCGTCAGGTCCGCAAGCGCGCCCGGCTTGTCGAGCAGGTGGATACGCAGGAGGATCATGCGGCCATCCTGCACCATGCCGCGCTCGATGATGCGCGAAAGCAGCGTGACATCGATGTTGCCGCCACAGATCAGCACGCCGACGTTCTTGCCCTGCTCCATCGACAGCGATGTCTTGCCCTGCAGCAGAGCCGCCAGGCCCGCAGCTCCGGCTCCCTCGGCCAGCGTCTTTTCCCGCTCGAGCAGCACCAGGATGGCCGACGCAATCTCGTCTTCATCGACGGTGACGATCTCGTCCACATACCTCGCGACCACCGGGTAGGTAAGCTCGCCCGCCCTGCGAACCGCAATGCCGTCAGCGATCGTGGTCGCCGCATCCACCGTGACCGGGTGATGGGCGGCGATCGCATGCTGCATCGACGGCAGGCGCGAGGTTTGCACGCCGATAACACGGCAGGAAGGGCGCAGCTCCTTGATGGCGCACGCCATGCCGCCGATCAGCCCGCCGCCCCCGATCGGGACGATGACGGCGTCCATCTCGGGCACCTGCTCCAGCATCTCGAGCGCAATGGTGCCCTGCCCGGCCATCACCGCGGGATCGTCGAACGGGTGCAGGAAGACCATGTCTTCAGCCTCGCAGAGACGCGTCGCCTCGGCGCACGCCTCGTCGTAGTTGGCGCCATGCAGCACCACCTCCGCCCCGAAGTCGCGCGTCGCCGTGACCTTCACCAGCGGCGTAGCCAGGGGCATCACGATCACCGCGCGCACGCCGCGCTTGGTCGCATGGTAGGCGACGCCCTGGGCATGGTTCCCGGCGCTCGCCGCGACCACGCCGCGCGCAGCCTCCTCTTTCGTCAGCAGCGCAAGCCGGTTCAATGCGCCGCGTTCCTTGAAGGAGCCGGTCATCTGCAGGTTTTCAAGCTTCAGGTAGACCCTGTGCCCGGTCAGCTTCGAAAGCATCTCGGACCGCGCACACGGGGTCATATACGTCTCGTTACGCACGCGCTCCCGCGCCAGCAGCACGTCCGCCAAACCAATCGCCAGCTTCTGGTCCATGAGGACAGACTACCAACTCCCTCGAAGCAGGCGCTGCCCCGTCGCCAGCGTGGACTGCCTTAGCTCCATCCTGGGCTTCGCCCGCGTGGGCCGGGATCCATGCCGGTTCCCGCCCACGCCAACGAGCAGCAGACTATGCCTCCAGGCGCAGGCTGGCCATGTCGATCACATAGCGAAAGCGGACCTCGCCGTCTTCAACCCGCTTGTAGGCATCGTTGATCTCGTCGATCTGGATGATCTCGATGTCAGGCCCGACGTTGTGCTCGGCGCAGAAGTCGAGCACCTCCTGCGTCTCGGCGATCGATCCGATCAGCGAGCCGCCAACCGTGTTGCGATGCGCCGCCATCTGCATGTTGTTGAAGGGTTCAAGCGGCTCAAGGGCGCCCACAATGATCAACGACGCATTGCGCTTCAGCAAGGGCATGAAGATCGACAGATCGCTCTTCTCGGGGATGGTCGAAAGCATGAAGTCGAAGCTGGACTTGAGGCGCTTGAACGAATCCTCATCTTCCACATGGACCGCGTAGGCTCCACTGAGCGGCGCCTGCGACACCTTGTTCTCAGACGTGGTAAAGATGGTGACCTCCGCGCCCATGGCTTCGGCGATCTTGGTCGCCATGTTGCCCAGGCCGCCGTAGCCGAGGATGCCGACCTTCTTGCCCGGGCCGACGCCCCAGTGTTTGAGCGGTGAGTAGGTGGTGACGCCCGCGCAAAGAATCGGTGCGGCGACGGCCGGCTTGAGGGCCGCAGGGATCTTCAGAACAAAGTCTTCCGCGACCACCAGCGACGTGCTGTAGCCGCCGAAGGTGTTGTCGCGGCCATAGGTGTTCGCGCGGCCGGGAGCCTTCTCGGCAGGCACCATCGGGCCGTTATAGGTGGCAAGCCAGGAGTTCGGGCCCTCGCAATAGTTCTGCTCGCCCGCAGCGCACGGCTCGCAGCTTCGGCAGGAATCGATCATGCAGCCGACGCCAACCAGATCCCCCACCCGGTGCCGGGTCACCGAAGCTCCCACCGACCGGACGCGGCCGACCACCTCATGGCCGGGCATGCAGGGATACACGGTGTTGCCCCACTCGTTCTTCACCTGGTGAATATCGGAGTGGCAAACGCCGCAGAAGAGAACCTCGATCTCGACCTCGTTCGCCAAGGGATCCTCACGCTCGAACTCCATGCGCTTGAGGCTGGTAAAGGAATGATTCTGGGCGTAGCCGACGGACTTGATCATGGGAAGCAATTCTCCTTGGGGCCAACAGCTGTATAGAGCACTGACGACAGCTGAGTATGACGCGGCCCCCGCGCGCGGAGAGGCCCGGAGGGTGCGTGGCGGCGAGGCAGCGCGCTATGCTGATAGCAGCCTATGTCGCTCATCATCGCCGCCATCCGCACCGGTCACGACCCGATCGGCAAGCTGCCCGAAGGGTCCTTTCACCGGTGGCTCGACGAGCCGCTGATCTGCCCCAAGTGCAGCGCCAGCTACAACCTGGTGTGCGACTACAACCGGTCGCTCGGGCGCTTCTTCGAAGAAGAGTCGCGGCGCTTGATCATGCTGCTGAAGAAGGCGATCTTCATGGCGCATGCGAACGGCCACAAGGCGCCGCACCTTGAAACAAACGGGGTCGTGGTCACCAGCTACCTGCCGCCAAAGCCCCCGACCATCCACTAATCAACTAGGTACACCAGGCGAAGCTCCCGCCGTACCTGGGGCCGCTGGCCCGGCGTCAGGGCGCAGATGCCGTTACGCTGTTAGAAGTCATGGCAAAGAAGAAACTACGCGTGGGTGTCCTGTTTGGCGGCCGTTCCGGCGAGCATGAAGTGTCGCTGCTTTCGGCAGCCTCGATCCTTCAAGCGATCGATCAGAAAAAGTTCGAGATTGTGCCCATCGCCATCTCAAAGGCGGGCCGCTGGCTGGGCGGCGAACAGGCGCAACATCTGCTGCAGGGCCAGCCGGCCGACCAGACGCTGCAGATCAGGGCCGGCGCCGCGGGCTCGCAGGAGCTGATCGAGCCGGCCCTGACCGCGGGCGGCATCGACGTCATCTTTCCCGTGCTGCACGGGACATTCGGCGAGGACGGCACCATCCAGGGGCTGCTCGAGGTAGCCGACGTGCCGTACGTAGGGTCGGGGGTGCTGGGCTCCGCGGCCGGCATGGACAAGGACGTAATGAAGAAGCTGTTTGCGGCGGCGGGGCTGCCGCAGACGCCCCACCTGACCCTGCTCCGGGGCGAGTGGAAGGCGGATCCCAGGCGCTGCCGGCGGACCATCGAAAAGACGCTTGCCTATCCGCTGTTTGTGAAGCCGGCCAATCTCGGGTCGTCGGTCGGAATTTCGAAGGTCAAGCAGCCCGCGGAGCTTGCCGCGGCGATGGACCTGGCAGCCAGCTTCGATCGCAAGATCGTGGTCGAGCAGGGCGTAGGCGGGCCGGGTGCGAAGCCGCGTGAACTCGAGGTCGCGGTGCTCGGCAACGACTCGCCCGAAGCCTCGTTGATCGGCGAGATTGTGCCTGCAAAGGAGTTCTACGACTACGAGGCGAAGTACCAGCTTTCGGGGCCGGATGAGAGCGTGAGCATCATCCCGGCGAAGCTGACGGCCGCGCAGCAGAAGCAGATCCGCACCATGGCCATCGCGGCATTTCGTGCATGTGACTGTGCCGGGCTCGCCCGTGTGGACTTCCTGATGGAGCCGGCGGCCAAGGGGAAGACGGCCGGGATCTATCTGAACGAGATCAACACCATGCCGGGCTTCACGTCGATCTCCATGTACCCGAAGCTGTGGCAGGCGTCGGGGCTGAGCTACAAAGACCTGATCAGCCGGCTGATTGCGCTGGGCCTTGAACGCCACGCAGAAAAGCAGGCGATAGCCTTCTCGCGCGACTAGCCAGGCGAAGCCCAACTCCGCGCAGTGGTGGCCGCCGTCCGCGATCGGGGCGTCCTAGCCCTTGCCTTTCTGCAAAAACATCTGCTCCACCTCAACCCAGCTCTTCACCCTGGGGAAGCCGGTGACGTGGATGTTATGGTGCGAATGAAAGAGCACGCCCTGGCCCTTAAACCGCTGCAGCTGGCGCGGGTTGTCATCGATCAGGTAGTCCGCGTTCAGAATGCTCTTGTCGCCGCAGAAGACGAAGTTCGAAGGCGAGATAAAAGGGAAGTGGCGGCCCAGCCAATCGTACTTCGCGGTAAAGGAGGTAGGCACCTCCATCGCGGCGGTCGCGATAAAGACGTCAAACTTCGTCTGCAGCGCCTGGACGACACGTGGCGCGTCGGGCATCACGTCGAGCACGGCGAAGAAGTCATCGGACCGCATGTAGCCTTCAATCGCCCCATGCCTGCTCGAATGCACGGCGTCCCAGATCGCTTTGCCTTCGAGATCCTCAAGCGTCAGGCGCTCCGGGAAGTCAAGGTTGTAGCGCTTCAGGTGTTCGGCGACCGCGTCCGCCATCACCTCGTCCATATCGATACAGATCCGCTTGCGGCGACCGATCAACTGCCCCTCACAATCTGGGCGGCGATGCTCTCGAACTGGACCACCTTCCTCTGCGGTGAGTCGCGTGCAGGGTCGTAGAAGAGCAGGCGGCCGCAGCTTTCGCAGGTCATCATCTCGTGGTTGTCGCGCTCGCGCAGGTCGTTCCAGCGCTGCGGGCGTACCAGCATCTGGCATGCGCTGCACTTCTGCATCACCGCCTCGGCAAGACCGGTGCCCTTGCTCTTCGCGATGCGGTCATAGAGCGTCAGCGCATCCTCGCCCACGTGCGCCCGGGCGGTCGCGCGGCGTGCTTCAACGTCCACCAGGGCCGCCTTGTTCAGGCCGATGGTGGTCAGGGCGCGCTCGCGTTCCACAGCGTGCCTGCGGTCGGCGGCGGCGACGGCCGCATCGGCCAGCGCCTTCTGCTCCTCCAACTCTTCCGTCCGTTCCATGCTCTCGAGCTCGGCGTCTTCAAGCTTCGCGATCTCGTTCGTCAGAAAGGTGATTTCATGTTCAAAGGCGTTCACCTGCGCGGTGGAGGTCGCCCCGTCCAGCTGCTTGCGAACGCGAGCGATCTTCTCCTTGCGGTCGCGCACGTCGGACTCCTGGCGGCGCCGGAGGGCCTCTTCCTTCGCGAGAATCGAGCACCACGGCACGCTGACCGGTAACGGCTTTTGCCTTCTGCTCAAGGTCTGCGACCATCCGGGGCAGCGCGGTCATCTCGTCCTTCAGGCGCTTGGCCTCAAGGTCGTAGCGCTGCAGGTTCATCAGCTTTTCCATGTCCGGATGCATCTTCGCGACCTCCCTGCACTCTCGATGCTAGTTCATCCTGGCGGTATGCCAAAACGTTAGCAGATCGAAGGTTTGTGTTGGCATCGTCCAAAAGGTCGAGGACCAGGTATCTGAAGTTCACCCGCTCGCTTACCATGGGAGCAGTCGAAGTTGCACGGCAACCCCGGGGGCGGCGACCATCTATGGCATCAGCAACCATGTCCGACCAGGCTCATCATGAATCGAAGGCGCAGGCGGCATCCGACGCAGCCTGGAAGCCGCGCGCAAATAAGTGGGCGATCGCCCTGACGGTCACCCTGGCAACCTTCATGGAGGTGCTCGACTCCTCGATCGCAAACGTCTCGCTGCCGCACATCGGCGGTTCGCTCGGCGCATCGCAGGACGAGGCCACGTGGGTGCTGACCAGCTACCTGGTGGCCAATGCGATCATCCTGCCGGCGTCCGCCTACCTGACCACCTTCATCGGGCGCAAGAAGTTCTACATGATCTGCGTGGTGCTCTTCGGGCTCTCCTCTGCCCTCTGCGGGCTCGCCCCGTCGCTCGGGCTCCTGGTGTTCTTCCGCATCCTGCAGGGTGCAGGCGGGGGCGGGCTGGCGCCCTCAGAGCAGGCCATCCTGGCCGATACCTTCGAGCCGAAGGACCGTGGGAAGGCTTTCGCTTTGTACGGGCTGGCGGTGGTGGTCGCGCCTGCGCTCGGGCCTACGCTCGGCGGCTGGATCACGGACAACTACAACTGGCGCTGGATCTTCTTCATCAACGTTCCGATCGCGCTGCTTTCCCTCTTCCTCACCTCGAGACTGGTCGAAGACCCGCCGCATGTGAAACGGGAAGTGGCGGAGTCGGCGAAGTTCGGCCTGCGGCTTGATCTGTTCGGCTTCGGGCTCCTGGCCTCGGGTTTTGGTTCACTGGAGTTCATCCTCGACAAGGGGCAGGAAGACGACTGGTTCGGCTCGCACATCATCACCTTCTTCGTCATCCTGTGCGCGGCTTCGCTGATCACGCTCGTCCTCTGGGAGCTCTACCAGCTGAAGGTAGGAAACCGCCCCATCCTGAACCTCACCCTGTTCCGGCGCAAGACCTTCACCATCCCCTTTGTGCTGATGTTCGTGCTGGGCTTCACGCTCTACGGCTCGACCGTGCTGATCCCGCAGATGGTGCAAACGCTCTTCGGCTACACGGCGGAGCTTGCAGGCTTTGTGATCTCGCCCGGCGGCGTCTGCATCATGCTGTGCATGCCGATCGTCGGCGTGCTGATCGGCAAGGTGGACCCGCGCTGGCTGATCTGCTGGGGCTTCGCGAACCTCGCACTGTCGATGGTGCTGATGCACACGCTGTCGCTCGATTCGAGCTTCAAGTACATCATGTGGGTGCGCGTGTACCAGGCGTCGGGGCTCGCCTTCCTGTTCATCCCGATCAACACCATCAGCTACACCGGCGTGGCCAGAAGCGAGAACAACGACGTGGCGGGCCTGACCAACCTGGCGCGCAACATCGGCGGATCGGTCGGGACGGCGTTTATCGCGACCATGCTGAGCCGCGGATCGCAAAAGCATGAGGCGTACATGATCCGCAACCTGACGCCTTCAAGCCGCGGCTTTGTGGACCAGGTGAACCGCCTGAAGCCGCTCTACCATGGCTTCGCCAACGGTGGCCCGGGGTTTGGCGGCGGGCGCGGAGCGGATGGTATCTATCCGGCGCAAAGCTTCATCTACCAGCAGCTGCACCGGCAGTCGGCGATGCTGGCTTACATGGACATCATCGCGATCCTCGCGGTCTTCTGCTTCCTGATGATTCCGCTGGTCTTCATGATCGGCAAGATCAAACCGGCTGGCGACGGACCGGCGATGCACTAGGCGGGTATCCGCGGTCGAAAGCAGGCCCGAAAAAAGGGGCCGCCCGCCCCCCCCCGGGCCGCCCCCCCCGCCCCCCGCGTTGGAAGGCAAACTTGCAAGTTTGCCTTCTAATCCAGCCGTGACTTCAGTGCGGAAAGGGGGCGGAAAGAGGCCGGGTTGAGGGTCCCCACGGCCCCCTTTGCCGGGGTGGGTGACAGCCTAGTAAGGACGTGGTCCGGGCCCGCCCTGGATGTGCTGGACGGCGACGGCGTAGCCCCGGCGGAAGCCGTCACGGTAGTCGTGGCGGAAGGCTCCGGGAACGTTCGGGTGGCGGAACTCGTCGCGGTTGTTCGGGGTCCAGCGGCGGTGGTTTTCATAGTCCTTTTTGGCGCCTTCGATGCCGTCGCGGAAGCCGCGCTGCTGCCACTCGCGGAACTGCGGCGGTGCGCTGTCCCAGCCCCCGGGACCCTGGCCATAGCCCGGCTGATAACCCGGAGGGGGAGGCCCCTGCGGTGGGCCATACTGCGCCCGGGCCGCGCCCGCGGCGAGCGTCAGTGCGGCTGCGAATAAAGGTGCGAGAAAGAGGTGCCGCTTGGTCGTGATCATGTTTTGACTCTCCGTAACTGTCAGGTGACAGGGGGGTTGCCCCTTTTCACCGGGAATTGGGGCTGCTGATCTTTTAAACCCGTGCACGTCCCAGTTGTTGCTTTAGAAAGTTCAGCGACTGCTTCGAAAAGATCAGCGACTGCTTCGAGAAGTTCAGCGACTGCTTCGAAAAGTTCAACGACTGCTTTGAATAGTTCAGCGACGAACCGCTGCAGCTCAGCCCTGTTTGACCGGGAAAGGATTGCGTTCGTCGAACCAAGCCTGGTGCCAGTAGGGGTAGGCGAGCGGGCGCGCGCTGACCTTGTCGAGCTTCGCGATCTGCGCCTCTTCCAGCTTCCAGCCAACCGCGCCGAGGTTTGCCTTGAGCTGCTCTTCATTGCGCGCGCCGATCACAAGCGTCGAGACGGTGGGCCTGCGCAGAAGCCAGTTGAGAGCGACCTGCGGGATCGACTTGCCGGTCTCCTGCGCGACCTCGTCAAGCGCATCGACGACGTCGTAGAGGTAGTCCTCGGGGACCTGCGGACCGGCATCCGCCACTACCTTGGTGTTCAGTCGCGAGTCCTTGGGGATGCCCGTTTCACGGCGGATCTTGCCGGTAAGGCGGCCCCAGCCGAGGGGCGACCAGACGAGCGCGCCGACGCCCTGCTCCTGGGCGAGCGGCATCAGCTCCCACTCGTAGTCGCGGCCAACCAGCGAGTAGTACACCTGGTGCCCTACGTAGCGCGACCAGCCATAGCGTTCGGACACCGAGAGCGATTTCATCAGGTGCCAGCCGGAAAAGTTCGAGCAGGCGATGTAGCGCACCTTGCCCGCGGTTACCAGGTCGTTCAGGGCGCTCAGCGTCTCTTCAACCGGGGAGATGGCGTCGAAGGCGTGCAGGTGATAGACGTCGATGTAGTCGGTGTTCAGGCGCTTCAGCGAGTGCTCGACCGACTGCACAAGGTGATAGCGGCTGGAGCCGACGTTGTTTGCGCCGGGTCCGAAGCGGAAGGTGGATTTGGTTGAGAGGAGCAGGTCTTCCCGCTTGTGCGGGGCGATCGCCTTGCCGAGCGCGATCTCGCTGCCGCCGGTTGAATAAACGTCGGCGGTGTCGAAGAAGTTGAGGCCGGCGTCCATGCAGATGCCGATGATGCGGTCGGCCTCTTCCTGTGAGCCCTGTGACCAGGCTTCGAAGAACTCTCCCTGCGTCCCGATGGTGCCCGCGCCGAAGCAAAGTTCAGGCACCTTCAGGCCGGAACGGCCCAGCTGTCTGTATTCCATGAATGCGATGTCTCCTGCGGCTTAAGATGCCCGTGCCGGGGGAGAGGTGCGAGTGGCGTGTGAAAAGGCCATAAGATAAAACCTCACCTGTCTTTTCCAACTCTTCAGCTGCCCATAGTTTCCATGCGAGGTCTCGTGCGTATCTCCCGTCCCGTCCTGCCTGCTGCCGTTGCGCTGTTTACCATCGCCCTTCCGCTTGCCTGCCCGGCCCAGACGCCCAAGCCACCCGCTCCGCTGACGTACATCCGCGCAGGCCACCTGTTTGACTCGACCACCGGCAGGTACCAGGAGAACGTGACGCTGGTGGTCTCGGGCGAGCGGGTGCAATCGGTGGAAGCTGCCGGCTTCCACATCCCTGCGGGTGCGCAGGTGACTGATCTGTCGGCCGACTTCGTGCTGCCCGGGCTGATCGATTGCCACACCCACCTGGGCGCACGCTCCGACAAGTACGACGAGATCAATACCTTCAGGGACACGCCGTTCGACTCCGCCATTGCAGGCGTGGTGAATGCAAAGAAGACGCTCGATGCGGGCTTCACCACGGTGCGCGACGTGGGCTCACTGCCGTTCCTCGCGGTCGACCTGCGCAACAACATCAACTCCGGCTTCATCCCGGGCCCGCGCATGGTGGCGTCGGGGCCGGGGATCTCGATCACCGGCGGCCACGGTGACCTGAACGGCTACGCCCCCCAGGTGAGCTACGAGATGTTCCCCGGGCATCGTGGCTTCGGCATCGCGGACGGCCCGGACGAGGTGCGGAAGACCGTTCGAGAGCAGGTGAAGTACGGCGTCGATGTGATCAAGATTCTTGCGTCGGGCGGCGTGCTGTCGCTGGGCGACCAGCCGGGCGCTCCCCAGTTCACGCTGGAAGAGCTGAAGGTGGCGGCTGATACCGCGCACCAGGCCGGGCGCAAGATTGCCGCGCACGCGCACGGGGCGCAGTCGATCAAGTGGTCGATCGAGGCCGGCATCGACTCGATCGAGCATGCTTCGCTGGTCGATGATGAAGGCATTGCGTTAGCGAAGGCGCACGGGACTTACTTCGTGATGGACATCTACGACGATGACTACATCCTGCACGAGGCGCCGAAGTTCAACATCCCCGAGCAGGTGCTTGCGAAGGAGCGCGCGCTTGGCCAGACGCAGCGCGACAACTTCCGCAAGGCGCATGCGGCGGGGGTGAAGATGGCGTTCGGGACCGATGAGGGCGTGTATCCGCATGGTGACAACGCGAAGCAGTTCCACTACATGGTGATGTACGGGATGACGCCGGTCGAGGCGATCCAGGCTGCGACCAGCGCGGCCGCCGACCTGATCGGGCGATCGAAGGATGTGGGCTCGCTGAGCGCCGGTCACTTCGCGGACCTGGTGGCGACAACGACCGATCCATTGCAGAAGATCGAGACGCTCGAGCACATTGATGTTGTCCTCAAGGGTGGCGCGATCGTGCGCGGCGCATCGAACACGGTAGCGCGCTAGCCTGGGGCTGGTTTGGGAGAGAAGTTGCCGTACATCTACATCGACAAGGTCTTCAACGAACTGCGCGACGAGCTGTTGACCGCCATGCACAAGGCGGTCGACAGTGAGCTGCGCAACGGGCGTGTGGACGTGCAGAGATTGTTCCGGTCGTTTACGCGGGCCGCCGCAAAGCAGATGGCGAACCCGGTGCAGGTGTCGGACAAGTGCGTGGAAAGCCATGGTCTGCGTTCGAAGAAGGGTTCGAGCGTTTCATCCGATGACTAGATCACCTGCGATGACCAGCTCACCTGCGATGACCAGCTCACCTGCGATGACCAGCTCACCTGCGATGACTAGATCACCTGCGATGACTAGATCACCTGCGATGACTAGATCACCCGGCAGTGAACAGGCAACTTTGTCGGGGAAGCCAAGCAACGCAGCCAAAGATTTCTGAATCGTGGTGTGCTCCTCCGGAGTCGTATGTATGAGACCGGAGGGATCATGAAAAACAAGATGAACCACTTGATGTCACTCGCGGCCCTGGCTCTCGCACTCAGCCCCAGCCTCGCGCTTGCACAAGGCACGCCCAACTCTGGCAGCCATTCTCACAACCAGTCCATGCATGACAGGACGCCGCACGCGCACGACCATACGCCGGTCGCACGTCGCTGATCCGGCCTGCCTGCTTTCCGACATAAACGCCCGCCGGAGCCTACGCTCGGCGGGCGTTTTCGATGAAGCTTTCAAGTTTCTGCGGATCTTTACGGCCGGGCGCCTGTTCGACACCCGAGGCGACATCGACGCCATAGGGCGCGAGCGTGGCGATGGCTTCGGCCACGTTGTCCGGCCGCAGCCCCCCGGCGACGATGATGCGGAGGGCGGGAAACTCGCTCAACACGGCGGCCGCGCGCTGCCAATCGAAGCTGAGCCCAAGTCCGCCTGAGACTGCGCCTGCCTTTGCGTCGATCAGCACGCGGTCGCCCGCGGCGAGCGTCTTCAGCTGACGGCGGATGTCGGCCTCGGACGCATCATCGTCGCCGATCGTCCAGGCCACGGTGTGGATGAGCGGGATGTCAGGACCGAGCAGCGTCCGCAGCTCTGCGGCGCGCTCAGCTTCGACCCCGCCGTGCAGCTGAACGGCGGTGAGCGCGGCCTGCTTTACGGCGTCTGCGATGGCCTGGGGCGTGTGGTTGGCGAATACGCCGACGCGTTCGACATCGAGCGGCAGAAGCGTGGTGATCTCCAGCACCTGGGCGGGCGTGACCTGGCGCTTGCTGGGCGCGAAGACGAAGCCGACTGCATCGGCGCCAAGCTCCACCGCGCGCAGCGCATCGTCAAGGTTGGTATTCGCGCAGAACTTCACCCACATGAGGGAAGGATACGCGAAGCGTACGGGGTTGCGAGGCGGCCAGCGTCCGCGATCGCGACTCCCGCCGCGGTTGGCTGCAGGTGGTTGGCTGGTGGCTGCAGGTGCCTGGCTGGTGCTGCAGGTGCCTGCTGTCGCCCCGGGTGCCTGCGGTCGCCTCGGGTGCCTGTTGGCGCCCCAGGTGCCTGCTGGCGCCTAGGTTGAGCTTCCCATCAGCATGCCGAGCGCCGCAGCCGGGTCCGCGTGGCGCATCAGCGTCTCGCCCACCAGGAACGCGTCGTAACCGGCGGCAAGCAGGCGCTCCATATCGGCTCGCGTGCTGATCCCGCTTTCAGCGACCCGGATGGCATCGCCGGGCAGCGATGCGGCGAGCTTTTCGTGCAGGCCCGGGTCGACGGCCAGCGTCTTCAGGTTGCGGCAGTTCACGCCGATCACGGTGCAGCCGAGATCCACCGCGCGCTCGAGCTCCGCCCTGTCGTGCACCTCGCAAAGCACATCAAGTTCCATGCGCGTGGCCTCGGCCTTCAGCTCGCGCAGCAGCTCGTCCGTATGCGCGGCCACGATGAGCAGGATGGCGTCCGCGCCTGCGGCACGCGCTTCGAGGATCTGAAATGGATCGAGCATGAAGTCCTTGCGCAGGAGGGGGATCTGCACGGCTGCCGAGACCTGGGCGAGGTCGTCCAGCGAACCCTGGAAGAACTTCTCGTCGGTGAGGACGGAGATGGCTGCCGCCCCGGCCTCTGCGTATGTTTTTGCGATCTCGACGGGCTGGTACGCCTCGCGAAGGACCCCCTTCGAGGGCGACGCCTTTTTCAGCTCGGCGATGATTGCCGGGCCCTTCTTCGCTGCGTTGCGCAGCCCGGCCGCAAAGCCGCGGGGGGCGTGCGCTGCCGCGCGCTGCTCCAGGTGCCGAAGACTGCCGGTGTTGCGGCGTTCGCCCAGGGCGAGCCGTGTGTGCTCCATGATGAGGTCGAGTTGGGTGGCCATGGACTCCGATCGCGTGCTCTGCCTGGGGTGCGGGAGGCGGACAAGCAGAGACCCCTCACGCATCGGGTGAGGGGTCTCTGGTGATGCCTGAAGAAGATGTTGCTGAGAAAGATGGTGCCGAAGAAGGGACTCGAACCCCCACACCCTTGCGGGTACGTGGACCTGAACCACGCGCGTCTGCCAATTCCGCCACTACGGCCCTGTAAAAATTTTTGTTGCCATGTCGTCAATCCGGCACGGCGATCGCATCCAGAGGGCACTGGGTCGATAGAGCAAGTCTCGCAAAATTACCGGGCACTGTCAATCGGGCTGTCCTTCGGCAGTGCATTACGCCGGTGCGACCTGAGTGCGCTAAGCTGGTGCGTCTTGAGTGCGTCAAGCTGGTGCGACTTGAGTGCGTCAAGCTGGTGCGACTTGCCACGGCAGAGAGCAACCAGTAGCATCCCCGTAACAAGCCTGTGAATGCCTCAACCCTATGATGGACTCCATGAAGCCCGACTCTGAAGACGGAAAGACGCTGTCGGCTGTAAGCGGCGCGGCCGCGGCGGCACCTGAGCTCATTCCGGAGGAGCTCGCGATCGAGATCCGGAAGCTTGCGCACGACCTTTCAAATGCGCTTGAGATCATTGTGCAGACGAGCTACCTTTTGTCGACTGCCGAGCTGAAGGAGCCGGCTTCGGACTGGCTCGGCATGCTCGACTCCGGTGTGACCAAGGCCCTCGACATCAACCAGGCGCTGCGTTCCTACATCAAGGCGCATACGCCGCGCTGAGCGGGCGCAGGCCCGGGCGCACGCAGGATGCAGGATGCGCTGGGGTACGTCCCGCTACCTGGCCGCGACGGCCTTTTTACCCGCGGCCTTCCTGGCCGATTCCTTGGCTGCTTTCTTGGCCGGTGCGGGCCTGGCCGCTTTCCCGGCCACTTTCCCCATCGGCGCGGGCTTGGCCGCTGGCTGAGGTTTGACCGAGGTTGCGCGCTTTGCGCCGGTCGCCTTGACGGCCTTCCGCGGGGTCTTCGCGGGCTCTGCAGCTGCCGGCTTTCCAGCACTGCCGGCCGCCATTCCGGCTGCGAAGCCTGCTGCGATTCCCGCGCCCACGCCCGCACTTTCGAGCTTTTTCAGCTTGGCCTGGTGAGTCTCCAGCAGCTTCTCGATCTGCTGGATGAGCGAGCGCGTCTGCATCGGTTTGACCAGCATCTTGTCTGCGCCCATGTTCTGCCAGTCGTCATCGGCAACGGGGAAGGCCGTCAAGAGGGCGACCGCGGGGTGGTATTCCGCGGTGCGGGCGGCGATGATGACCTCGCGCCCGGCTTCTTCAGACTCCATCCGCATGTCGGTGATGACCATGTCGTAGGTGCGGTTGCGGAGCTTCGACTTGCCTTCCCGCGCGCTTGCCGCGGTATCCACGTCAAACCCGCTGATCTCGAGAACAGCCTTCATCGTCAAAAGCACGGCAACTTCATCATCGACCAGCAAGATACGGCGTTTCATCCAGTTCTCCTCTTTCCCCGGCAACCTGACGGCGTTCTTCAAGCTTCGGCAGGCGACCGCCTCCCATCATCCACTGAGCGCGGCAAACCTGCAAACCCGGGATGGAGGGATGCCGCCCGTCGGAGGGCCGATCCTGGCCGCAGCCGGTGCGACCAATTGCTCTCTCTTTGCATCCATTCCCCCAGGCGATGCTATACTCTGCGTTGCGGCGCCGTTTCGTCTGTGCGGCGTCCTGTGCCTGAAGAGATAACCCTAACCCATGCATGGCGTCGCCCGCGAGGCGCGCTGTGGAGGCCACCTATTCCACCGATTGATAAGCGTTCCGCAAAATCCTTCATCCGGACCAACGAGCGTATTCGCGCTCGCGAGGTTCGCGTTATTGACGAAAACGGCGAGCAGCTCGGGGTCATGCCACCCTTTGAAGCGCTCAAGATGGCACGTGAGAAGTCGCTCGACCTGGTCGAGATCTCGCCGAACGCCGTTCCGCCGGTCTGCAAGATCCAGGACTACGGCAAGTTCCTCTACGAGAAGGACAAGTCCGATCGTGCCGCGCGCAAGAAGCAGAAGGTCATCGTCATCAAGGAAGTGAAGTTCTCGGTGACGGTCGATGAGCATGACTACGTCACCAAGAAGAACATGGCGGTCCGGTTTCTTGGCGAGGGCGACAAGGTGAAGGCGTCGCTGCGCTTCAAGGGCCGGCAGATGGCGCATCGCGACCTTGGCTACAAGATCATCAACCGGCTGATCGTCGACATCGGTGACGCGGGCACGGTCGAGTTCATGCCGCGGATGGAAGGCACCACGCTGCATGCGATCCTGGCGCCTACGAAGAAGGCTGAAGTGCAGCAGCCGCCCGCGGTGAAGAAGCCCTCGGCGCCGGTTGCGCCGCCAGCCGCCGCGGCCAATGTTCCAGCCAACCAGGCATAACGTCTCCAGTTGCAG
>CAXTUS010000028.1:0-36736 GCA_964247475.1 uncultured Acidobacteriaceae bacterium
CCCCCCCCGCCCACCCCCCCCCGCCCCCCCCCGGCCCCACCCCCCCCCCCCCACCGCCAGGTTTAGCAACAACTGAAGGAGATCGAGAAGGAATTGCGGCACAGGCATAACGAAGCGACCTCCTTATTGAATGCCTTGCGCTTGTGTAATGAATCCCTCAGCCATGCGTCCGAGACCGGAGATAACCATAAGAGCAACGCCGGTGACGCCCCAGCCCATGTAGCCGCGGCCGCTCTTGAAGTGCCATCCGGCAATACCGAGACAGGCGACAGCGATCACCGGAGCGATCACGTTGCAAGACCAGTTCACGATATTGAGGACAGTGCCTTCGACCGTGGTCGCTTGCTGGCCCTGAACCGCCTGACCGAATGCCGGCGCCGTTCCGAGGTTTTGCGCGTTCGCTGCGAGCGGAGCCAAAAGGTTCCCGAACACAACAAGGCCCAGCGCAAACATCAGAAATACGCGT
This sequence comes from uncultured Acidobacteriaceae bacterium, assembly GCA_964247475.1. Classification (GTDB taxonomy): domain Bacteria; phylum Acidobacteriota; class Terriglobia; order Terriglobales; family Acidobacteriaceae; genus Edaphobacter. The sequence continues at coordinate 467 of CAXTUS010000028.1, forward strand.
AGCCAGTTGATCTCATCTGGTCGTTGAGCAGTAATTGATGTAGCGGACCCTGCGGAGTGCCGCCAGAAGGCTGGTGCGGTTCTCATACGTTTTCTCTCCTGGACTCGGCTGCTCTTGGCCTCCGTGTCGAGAAAGAGATTGCGGCGGAATGAGATCTCGGTCAAATAGCCAGATGGGATAGCGACAGTTTGGATGTTGGCTATCCCTTATGTTTCGTGCGAGTTTGCGAGGACCACCTTACCTCTTGGAATCCGCAGCATGTTCGGAGGTAGCTCGAAACCTAAGAAGGAGCTAAAATTTCGACTTGTGAGGGCTTTCTTGGAACCTGCCGTCGCGATTGTCGGCAGGCGTGGGGCAAATTACATGGCGACCTTAGCGCAACAGAACCTCTACCAATGCGATCATTGCGGAAACCGGGAGCTAACGGCTGCTCCGGTCCTCTACCGTCAAGGAACACGAACTTATTCTGGGATGTTCCGGTGGGGAAACAGCCAATCTCATTCTGCGCAGGTAGCCGCCCCACCTCGGCCTCGTGGGTATGTCCGTCCAGCTTTACTATGGGGAATTCCGGCATGCCTTTTGATTCTCTGGACGTACGCAGGTGTCAGCGCAGCTTTTGAACACACCAAGTTCGCAGAACGCGGAGTTGCGCAAATCGGAGTTTTCCTTGTAGTGGGACTTTGCTGCTTGACGGGTCTCGCTTTCAGTCTCAACAAGGTCATCCGTTTCAATCGTGAAGTCTACCCGAGCCTGTACCAGGACTGGGAGCACACCTACATGTGTAGGCGTTGCGGAAACCACTGCTTAATCGATCATAAGTAAAGCAACTGTCCGACCAACTCGGCTCAAAGGACATTAGATTGGGGAGAGAAATATGTGTTCACTGCCCGCTTGCTTTTCCTCAACCGCACGAAGGGGCATTGGGATCGATCATGGCCCATCTCCGCATTGGGGCATGTCGGCGGTTTCGGCCCAAACGCGTGTTGGGTTATTGGTCCCTATCTTTCCCCGCCCGCGAATTGGGACATGCGGATCGATATCGACCCAGGCACATGTTGGGTAATCGGGATTCATCCTTGCTCGAACGCGAAGTGGGTCATTCGGATCGTGGTTTGCTCAAACGGCCTATGAGGCATGAGCATAACGGCAGGCAGCGTGGGCCGCACAAAGCGACTCTATCTAGCGTGGTGAGTTCTCCGCCTTTTTCAGAACCAAATCGAACGTGTCGCGTGCGGCACATTCGAAGTCCTCCGAGTAACAGATCCGATACGTCGCGACGGCGTCTTATAGACTTTACTGAAGTCCATTTCATAGCTCACGAACATGTGCGTCGACTGCTTCGCGCTCTGGCATAGATATGCTTTCCGATTCGGGTCTGTCGTCCATGATAGTGCGAGGATGGTGAACCGCCATCGAATTGCAGCTCATGCCTGAATCTAGAAACTTTTTTTACCCATCTCCACACCGAGGCAACCGGATCGATCGTTGCTCGATTTGAGGGTTGGGCTATCAATCGCAGTTTTGGAAAGATAGGATCAAAGCGGACTCCGTGGTCGTGAAGATCGGGCCCCAGCCGGCTAATCTGCGTCCAGAGTTTTCACAAAATGCCCCGGTCAAGCCTCGAGTTCTTGTGTTTCGGGCAAAAAGATGCCCCGGCCAACCGACCGGGGCGTTCGGGGATCCGGCCTTACGTCTAGGGACTCGGCGTAGCCACTTTATGGAGTTCAATGGAGCTACCTTCGTGCTTGGTGAAGACAATATAGATTTTCGTGTCTGCAGGCACGGAGACCACCACGCGGGTCTTGGCATTCAAATTCATGACCTCCGAGTCACCAGCTGTCCCAATATTCTGAGCCAGCCGTTCTCGAAGCATATCGCTCTCTGAAAAGGCCGCGCTTGTGTTGTTCCCTGCAATCGCCGCGAGAACCGAGCCGGTTCCGGCGGCGGCGCGCACGAGAAAGTTTTTGCCTGTGTTCTTACCCGAGACGTCGCCCTTGATTGGCCCAAGATCAAGTCCAGTTCCGATGGCCTCGATCTTCTCCCGCAGACCGTCCAGCAGCTCGATCTCGTCGAACTTCACACTGACGAGCCCGCTAGGATCGGCTTGCTGAAGCTGGCCGTAAACGCGAGCCCCTGCGGGAACTATCACTCGATCCCCAATGGCGTAGGTATACTCCACGATCGCGACAACGGGTGCCTGCACGGCACTGGAGATCTGAGTTTGGAGCTTGGCCTGAATCCGTGATCCAGGGGACATCTCAAGTACCGGAACACCCTCAGACCCAACATTCGATCGAAGCGCTGTCAGTGGAGCTTGGGCCTCGCTCCGAACGAAGATGAGCGACGGTTCTTTAAGGGTGTTCTGCTGCGGGGCCTGTGATCGTGCGGCTGCCGCAGGCGGCGCATCCCCGTAAGGCGCAGGTTCTTCCCATTTTTGCTGTGTGTCCGCGAACGATGGGACACCTCCGAGTGAGCTTGCTTTAGCCAGCTTTACACTGGCTTGGCCGTCACTCGAGGATGGGTTCGTCTTATTCGGTTGTTGTCCGTTGGCTGAGCGCGTGCGGCGGATGTCGTTCGGGCCAAGCTGGCCGCTCGAGTTGTCAGCAGCGGGGGTTCGAACCGTTTCCATGACTGGGGTCACACTACCTTTGGCCGGTTTGGCCGCATCCTGCTTTGTTTGCTGCGCAGTCGGCTTCGTGCTCGCCGGTTTCTTTGACGACTTCCCGACCAACGCTGTAAAGACAAAGAAAAGCACAGCAATAGCAAGTCCGCCACCGAGGAATAGGAGTTTGCTTTTTCCGACGCCCCCGATGTCCTCGCGGCTGGCTCTGCTCGCGAACTCGACAGGAACGGCTGCATCCGGTTTCTCCTCGACCCTGGGGAGAGTCGAAGTGTCATCGACGGCGAATGGAGCGGCTGATTCAGGGAATCGATCTAGCTCCGAAAGCCTTCGGCTGCCGTTCTTGCTGTTGTCGTCATTCATGATCATAGGGTTGTGTCCTTTCTACTGGCGATCTGCTGAGATGGGTGGCGTGAAGGGAAGGCGTATTAGAACTGGCTGATCGACTTGGTCCGCTTGGGCTATTTGCAGGAATAGCTTTTCGGTCGATTGTTTGAAGTTGGGTCGATCGAAGATCACAACGCCATCGGCCCGCGCGCCGGCTTCGAGCCTTGTCGTGCTTAGCTTGAAGTTTCGAATCTCGAGTTGGTCGGAGATGATCCCTTTGCCCTCCTTCTTCCTTTTCTTCTTAACCATTCGCCCGGTGATCTGAATCTGGGGCGGAACTATCTCCACCGGGTGATCCGATGCGTTGAGAACGGAATAGGAGATGACGGTCTCGTTGTTCCATTGGCGAATGTCACCAATCGAGGTTTCAATCTCTTTGTTGTCCCACTTGGTCCATCGGGGCGCGTTGATGCGCTGCTGCTGGAAGAACTCGACCTCAAGAGCCGAGAGTGGATTTGCTCCTCCAGGGCCAACCCCAATACGCTCATGTTCAGTGCTTAGGACCTTAGGTGACGCAGAGAGACTAGCATCCGAACTGATCAAGAAGCTCCTTGATGCGCGATACTCGATTAGGAAATCGACCGGCTGAACTGAGCTGTTCACGGCACCATCGCTGATTAGCTCCAGAGTCACACGCTGGCCCGACTTGGTCGCGATCAGGAGATTCGATTGAGCTGGCTCCTTCGTGATGGGCTTGATGTAAACGTACTCAGGTTCACCTTCGTTATGCTCCGCCTTGAACGATCCTGGACTACCCAGAATCACTGATGAGACCCCTTCCGGCATGCGGATCGTCGATTCGAACTCGGGGCGCAGATGTAGAAGCGTTACCTCTGCAGGATTGATGATGATGGTCGCGATCCGTGCGCTCGTCACTTGACCGAACGTGTGGAGCGGCATCGGTAAGAGGGCTGCAAACGGAATCAGCCAGCGTAGCCTCATGGTGTTTGTCTCCTTTGCGGCTTTACGGCCGCACTCTTCCGGCTCAAATACTGCCGCCGCACGGCCTGCACGTAGGCAATTACGTCAGGATTGCGGTAGTCCAACTGCTTCTGCAAGATCCAGCGGTCACCGGCGTAGTAGGCCGCAGCCACCAACCGCAAATCGCCATGGAACTCCCACATCAGCGTTGTCACATATCTCGTACCTGCAGCAATATTCTGGTTGACGTCAAATGGCTGGTACGCGCCGAAACGCCGGGCTGTCGCCGGCATAAGCTGCATTAGACCCATGGCTCCCTTGTTTGAGACCGCGCGCGGATTCCAACGCGATTCGACGTCGATGAATGCCGCGATCAGCTCGGGTGACACGCGATATTGCGCGGCGTAATGCTGTACACATCGCTCGGCCACAGACGGGAATGCTTGTGCGCCAGCGGCACCGGACACCAGAAGCAAAAGTAAGAGCGCAGACGATGTCATCGCTTCGTTCCCCCTAAAAGCGTTATCTTCGAGGCGAAGCGCGCTCCGTCATCCAGCAGGCTCTTGAAGCCTTCACGAAGAAGCAGATGCCGGCGATCCTTCTCGGTCTTCGCTAGGAAAGGGAGCAGAACATCACGGAGTTCTTCGGTCACATGATCGGTCCCGAGCAACTGCAACGCATTTGCAAAGTCGATCATCTCTGAGACCGAAGGCGGCTTCTCGAGGGAGTAGTTCCGGAAAGAAAGAGCAATACCAGCCATCTCGCGATGGAACACCGCCTCAGCGTTCGGGGTTCGGCTGGCAATGATGTCTGCCTCACGTTGCGGCGTCGGGTGTTCGACACGTACGTATAGGCTGCGCCTGCGAATTGGATCGCCCAGCCGACGCTCTTCATTGCTGGTAAGCACCACGAATGGGATGCTTCTCGCCTCTACCGTGCCGAACTCCGGGATGGAGAGCTGCCAAGCCGACAATATTTCGAGCAACATGGCCTCGAATCCTTCGTCGACTTTATCGATTTCATCGATAAGTAGAACGCAGGGCCGTTCGCATTCGAGCGCACGCATTAGCGGTCCCGGTCGGAAGAAGTCACGTCCTTTCAGACTCGCCTGCACGGCTTGCCAGCTCTCATGCTGGCCCTTGGAGAATTCCATATAGAGACGCTGCAGGCCTTCGTCGAATTGCCCGATCGCCTTTTCCTCGGTCACGCCGCGATAGCACTGCAATCGTTCGACATGGGTATCGGCTGCCGCCGCGACGGAGAGCGCCAGTTGCGTCTTGCCGGATCCCGCAGGTCCTTCAAGCAGCAGTGGTTTCCTCAGCCTTGCGGCCAGATAGACCACTTGGACCATTACAGAATCCACAAAATAGCCAGTTGCAGCAAGCTTTTGGGAGAGTTCGTCGAGCGAATCAAACATTGACGGGCCCTCCCAGATCGGATGGGACATTTGAGTTCGCGTGGGCGAACGCAGCAGAAACGCGACGTTCGTAGAAAAAATGACGGAAGTCATAGTAGACGTGGAGCCAGATCACGGCTGCTGAACCCGACCACACGATTAGCGTCAAGCTCAGGGCGACGCGAAGCCAAAAGACTGGGGATAGAGCCAGCCACGGGTAGCTGAAAAAGCGGTCAGCTGTGACGTCCATCACGGTGATGAGGATTGCTACCAAGAGTCTCGATGTCCTGTCTCCCATATTCGTCCTCCCGAGCGAAGTCAGAATGTGGCGAAACAGAAACTCGGTCAAATTCTTGGTGTGAGACGCACTGACGAGCCCAGTGCGCGGGAGGGTGCCCGACTGCGGAGCTGGTGAAGCGAATAGGTGACTTTCGCTTCGAGGCGGACCAGGCCGTACGTATTCAGTTTGACCGAATTTCAGACTCGTTTTACACATACACCGCGAGCTCGCAGTTGCGGGAGCTGATTGGGCGTAGTCGATGCGATCTCGAGCGAAACGAACTAATACGTAAGGAAAGCAACCACGATCCGAGGTGTAAATATGTTTCACAAAGAGACGCCCGAAATGGTGTCAAATGGATACATTGTCCGGCGGCTCCTGAACGTCACGGAGGCAGCTCACTACCTGGGACTTGAAGTGGACACGGTCTACAAGAAGTCCAGGATGCGGGAAGTGCCCTCCGTCAAGGTCGGTCGTGCGTTGCGTTTCGATGTGAAGGCACTTGAGCGATACATCGAGCAGCACTCGATCAAAACCATTGACTAAAGGAGAAGCATTATGTCAGTTCACAAGAAAACCGAAGGTCTGTACGAGGTTCGTTGGAGGGAAGGAGGGCGGCAGAAGAGCCTAAGAGTTCGCAGCTTCGACGTTGCGAAGAAGGTGCAGCACAAAAAGCTGACGACCAGGGATGAGAACAGACACCTCGACGTTAAGAAGGAGATCAATTACAAGATGTCCGATTTGATCGATCGTTACTGGACGCACTACGGGAGCAAGAAAGCTTCGGCAGATCGCGAGAAGAGCATTGTGGAAGGGATTCGATCCGAACTGGGTCGGAAGTTCGTACGCGAGGTTGACGGCATAGCCGTTCAACATTGGTATGAGAACCTTACCGGGAAACGCGGTCTGGCTGATAACACTGCCGTGCGCCACTTCAACGTCATGCACCACATGATGGAGAAGGCTTCGACTATCTGGGCTCCGGAGACCGGTATCGATCGGAATCCTGCCAGTTTGATTGAAGTGAGGCGTCCAGACGATTCAAGGGAGCGCTACCTGTCGGAAGATGAACTCCAGCGGATGAAGACTGCGCTGGACGAACGCATCCTTCGAAAGGGAACCAAAGACCCTAATCAGACGAATCGCAGGATGAGACTCATCGTGTTGATCGCTGTATCAACTGGGATGCGCTCAGCCGAGATTCACCGGCTCCGTTGGTCCGACGTGAGGTATGGCGAAGGATTGCTGGCGGTTCGGGCGAAACTAAAAAAGGGCAAGGAGCGTTTTGTCCCCATGACGTTTGAGCTCGCCGAAGAGATTCGGCGGTACCCGACAGTGCTCGGACAGGATCGGATCTTTCCTCCGAAGGGTGGACCGGCAAGCAAGCGCCAGAGACTGGAAGGAAGTTTTGAGGACTTGCTCGAAAGAGCAAATATTCATGACTTCTGGTTTCACGATCTGCGTCACACCTTTGCATCCTGGTACATGATGAACGGCGGTGATCTCTACGAGTTGGCAAAGCTGATGGGCCACGCCAACATCAAGATGACCGAGCGATACGCCAAGCTGGGCCGTGCCCACATCACCAAGACTGGAACCACAGCGAAGGTGATCTGGACCATGATGGACAAGAACAAGCCTCAGCAAGAAGAAGCCTGCGACACGGCGAACATCGCATGATGTTCGCGTATTGTTCGCGCGACTAAAACATGAGCTCTGTGGTCGCCGCTAAGTTCTTTAGAATGTGGTGGCCAGAGACGGGATCGAACCGCCGACGCCGGCCTTTTCAGGGCCGCGCTCTACCACTGAGCTATCTGGCCTTGGCAATGCATTTCATGCGCGGCCGCCAAGAAGGGCCATGTCCTGACTGCCGGCAACAGGCAGCACAGCACGCACAATCGTCTGTTCGACCGGCCTGTCCGCAAAGGGTTGTTCAGGAGGTATCTGCAGCTCACCCGATCCCGCCAGGGCCCACCGCTCAAACGCAGCCTCAGTATAGCAACGGCAGCGGCTTCCCGCCAAACTCGCCCCCCGCCCTCGCCGCCTCAGCCTTCGTCCGGAGCGCAGCCAGCGCCAACCCGCGTCCACGCTGCTCGGCTAAGATGTTCCTCATGCCCACCAATCTTCCGGCTCTCCTGCTGCTCGCGGCCGCCTTCTCGGCGCACGCGCAACTCCCAGCCCACGCAGCCGCAAAGCCGCCCCGGCAGCCCGCATCGCAGCCTGCATCAACGCCTGGCGAGCGTCGCGCCGCGCAGGCCTTCAACACAGCACGCAGCACCGGCCCGCTTGCCCTCCACGCCTTCCTCGAGCGCATGCCCAAAGGCGCCGATCTCCACATGCACCTTTCAGGCGCCATCTACGCCGAAACCTTCCTCAAGGACGCTGCCGAAGACCACCTGTGCATCGACACCACGAAACTCGCACTGGCAAAGTCTGCAGTCCCCACAGGCGCCGCAGTCCCCACAGGCGCCGCAGCCCCCACAAACAACAACGCCGCCTGCCCCGCCGGCGCCGTCCCCGCAGCCTCCGTGATCGCGCCCAGCAATCCCGCGGCGCAAAAGCTCTACGACGACCTGCTCGACTCCATGTCCATGCGCGCCTTCGTCCCCACCCCAGGCACCAACGGCCACGATCAGTTCTTTGCCACCTTCGGACGCTTCAGCGGCCTCGGTGCAAGGCACACCGGAGAATGGCTCGACGAGGTCGCCACCCGCGCCGCAGCCCAGAACGAGCAGTACCTCGAAGTCATGGAGACGCCCGATTTCGCCCGCGCCCGCACCTTGGCCGCCCAGCTCTCCTGGCCCGGAGGACTGAGCCCGGCCACCACCGCAGGCTCAAGCCTTCCCGCTGCAGCCGAGGGCGCCTCGAAGCCAGAGCTTGCCCAGCTCCGCGACAAGCTCCTCGCCGCCGGCCTCAGGGACGAAGTCCAAACCGACGTCGCACAATTCAGCAGGGCCCTCGCCGAACGCAGCGCCCTCGAACACTGCGGAACCCCCCAGGCGTTGCCCGCCTGCGGCGTCACCATCCGCTTCATCTACCAGATCCTCCGCGCCAACCCGCCCCAGCAGGTCTTCGCCCAGACGCTGCTCGGCTTCGAGGTCGCATCCGCCGACCCTGACGTCGTCGGCATCAACTTCGTCCAGCCCGAGGACGCCTACCTCGCCATGACCGAGTACCACCGCCAGATGCTGATGCTCGACTACCTCCACGGTGTCTACCCCAACGTCCACATCTCGCTCCACGCCGGCGAGATCGCGCCCGGCATGGTCCCCCCCGCAGGCCTCCGCTTTCACATCCGTGAAGCCGTCGAGCTCGGCCACGCAGAGCGCATCGGCCACGGCGTCGACGCCATGTACGAGGCCGCTCCTGACGCCCTCCTCCAGCAGCTCGCCGCAAAGCACGTCATGGTCGAGATCAATCTCACCTCGAACGACGTTATCCTCGGCGTCGCCGCCCCCAACCACCCGCTCCCGTACTACCGCGCCGCCCACGTCCCCGTTTCACTCTCGACCGACGACGAAGGCGTCTCGCGCATCGATCTCACCCACGAGTACCTGGCCGCCGCCACCGACTTCGGCCTCGGCTACACCGACCTGAAAAACATGGCGCGCACCGGCATGGAACACACCTTTCTGCCCGGCGCAGACCTATGGGCCACCCCAGGGCTCTTCACCCGCATGGCCTGCTCCGGCCCCGCCGCCTGCGAGCAGTTCATCCGCACTAGCCCCCACGCCGCCCAGCAATGGGAGCTCGAACAGCGCTTCAAAGCCTTTGAAGAGAAACCCTAAAGGCCTTCGGGGAAAAACCCTAAACGCTTCGAGGACAATCGATAAACGTCCCTGAAACCGAGCGCTCCCCGCCGGGCGCGATAAACTTCTAGCGAGATGAAAAAAGCCTTCGCTATCCTGGTGCAGTTCGCCGTCTTCTTCATTGTCTTCCTCGGCGGTTCGCTCGCAGATCCCCTCAAGCTGCGCTGGTTCGTCTCACACCCCACGCCCGTCTCCACCCGCTGGTTCGTGCCGGATGGCCTCATCCTCATGATCGCTCTTTATGTTGTCGTGATCGGCGTCGAAGCCGCCTCGAAGCGCCTCAACCTCGCCTCGCTCACCTCCGCCGCCTTCGCGCTCGCGCTCATCTTCGGCCTGCTCTCAAAGTTCGGCTGGGCCACCCATGACCTCTTCTGAAGTCTTTCTGCAGCTGCTCGAAGGTGCTCATGCCGAGCTCGACCCGGGCTTTCCCCAGCTGCCATCGGACATCCCGCCCGGCGCAGCTGAAGTCCTGGCTGAAGCCGCCCGGCGCATGCACGACAACTATCCCTACGCCCACCCGTTCTACGCCGGCCAGATGCTGAAGCCGCCGCACGTCGTCGCGCGTGCAGCCTATGCCATGGCCATGGCCGTCAACCCCAACAACCACGCCCTCGACGGTGGGCGCGCCAGCTCCGCGCTCGAGATCGAAGCCGTCGCCGAGATCGCCGCCATGTTTGGCTTCGCGCGTGATCAGCAAGGCCAATACCTCGGGCACCTCACCAGCAGCGGGACGTTTGCCAACCTCGAAGCCCTCTGGGTCGCGCGCCAGCTCCATCCCGGCAAGGCCATCGCCGCCTCCGCGCAGGCCCACTACACCCACAGCCGCATCTCCGCCGTACTCGGCCTCGGCTTCGAGGCCGTTCCCGCAGACTCGCGCAACTGCATGGACGTAGCCGCCCTCGAAGCTCTGCTGAAGGCAGGCAACATCGGCACCGTCGTCGTCACGCTTGGAACCACCGCTACCGGCGCCGTCGATCCCCTCGACCAGATCCTCGCCCTCAAAGCCAGCTACGACTTCCGCATCCACGTAGCCTCCGCCTACGGCGGCTACTTTCCCCTCCCCGGCAACCTCGAACCCGCCGCGCGCGCGGCCTACGACGCCATCTCGAACCCAGCCGGAGGAGCCGACTCCATCGTCGTCGATCCCCATAAGCACGGCCTTCAGCCCTATGGCTGTGGTTGCGTCCTGTTTCGGGATCCAGCCGTCGGTCGCCTCTACAAGCACGATTCGCCCTATACCTACTTCACCTCGGGCGCCCTCCATCTCGGTGAGATTTCGCTTGAATGCTCGCGCGCCGGTGCCGCCGCGGTCGCCCTTTGGAGCACGCAGCGGCTGCTCCCCCTGGTGCCGCACGGAGAGTTTGCAGCCGGTCTGGCCTCCTGCCGCCAGGCGGCGCTCAAGCTTTATCGCCTCCTGGCCGCAGACTTCATCGTCCCGGTTCATCCCCCGCAGCTCGACATCGTCGTCTGGGCCTGCCGCGCCGGCACCGTCGAAGCCAGCTCCGCCGCCGCCCAGCGCGTCTTTGATCAGGCCGCCGCAGCCGGCCTGCACCTCGCCCTCGCACGACTCCCCATCACCCTCTTCCCCGCGCTCACCTGGCCCTCCGGAAGCGACGTCCTCTGCCTCCGCTCCGTGCTGATGAAGTGGGAGCACCTTGCCTGGATCGACCGCATCTTCTCCCGGCTCATCAAGGCCACCGAAGCTGCCGATATACCGTGAAGCGCGGTGCAACCGGGCAACCTGTCACCCGGTCGAGCGGTCTTTGACCCAAAAGTTTCACGGACATAACACTGGATGTTGCGACCGGGTTTGTTAGTCTTAAGCGCATCGGGACAGTTCGAAGTCGGCTTCAGGTCAAGGCTCTGCCGGAAACAATGGACAGCGCCCCGCCTCCAGGTCACATCCGGTGTGCCATCCCCGCGCATCACGTTTCGCGGTCTTCGAGGAGAAATCAGGAACATGACCATCAAGCCCACGCCCCCTAAGCGCAAGTTCGATCTCAGCACCAGGACCATCGCGTACTTCTCGATGGAGATCGCACTGGACCCCGCGCTGCCCACCTACTCGGGCGGCCTCGGCGTGCTCGCCGGCGACACCCTGCGTTCGGCGTCGGACACGGGTGCGCCCATGGTCGCGGTGTCGCTTTGTCATCGCAAGGGCTACTTCCAGCAGCACCTGGATGCCGAAGGCAAGCAGACCGAAAGCGACGTCTGCTGGACCCCATCCGAGCTGCCCTCAGCCGGCGACAGCATCACGCTCACCATGCAGGGCCGCCAGATCAAGGTCTGTGCCTGGCGCTTTGACGTCGTCGGTGTCGCCGGCCACGTCATTCCGGTCTTCCTGCTCGACACCGACGTCGAGGGCAACGACCCCTACGACCGGCGCCTGACCGACAAGCTTTATGGCGGCGATACCTACTATCGACTCTGCCAGGAGACCGTGCTCGGCCTCGGCGGCGTGCACCTGCTGCACAAGCTCGGCTGCCTGCCGGCCGTCTACCATATGAACGAAGGCCACGCCGCCCTGCTCGCGCTCGGCCTGCTTGAAGACCGCCTCGCGCCCGGCGCCTCGCTCCACACCGCCACCGAAGAAGACCGCCTCGCGGTCGCCAAACAGTGCGTCTTCACCACCCATACCCCGGTCCCCGCCGGCCACGACCAGTTCGGCCTTGACCAGATGTACGCCGTCCTCGGCGAGGACCGCGCCAAGACCATCGAGCGCTTCGGCGGCCTGCACAACAACCTGCTCAACATGACCTACGTCGCGCTGCGCTTCTCGCGCTGGGTCAACGGCGTCGCCATGCAGCACGGCAAGGTCTCGCAGCAGATGTTTCCGGACTACCACGTCGAGTCGATCACCAACGGCGTCCACGCCGCCACCTGGCTCGCCGCTCCGCTGCAGCGCCTCTTCGACGACGAGATGCCGCGCTGGCGCCACGACAACGCCTACTTCCGCTCGGTCTACGGCATCAAGCCCTCACGCATCGCAAATGCGCACCGCGTGGGCAAGCGCAAGCTGGTTGAGCTGATCGCCGAGCGCACCGGCGAGGCACTTAACGAGAGCGTGCTCACCCTCGGCTTTGCACGCCGCGTAGCCACCTATAAGCGCGCCTCGCTGCTGCTTGAAGATCCCAAACGCCTCGCCCGCATCGCCAAAAAGATCGGCGGCCTGCAGATCGTCTTCGCCGGCAAGGCACACCCCGCGGATATCCCCGGCAAGGGCCTGATCCAGGAGGTTGTCGAGATCGCAGGCAGGATCTCGAAGGGCTCACTGCGCATCGTTTACCTCGAAAACTACGACTGGGAGCTCGGCGCGCAGCTCACCCAGGGCGTCGACGTCTGGATCAACACGCCCCGGCGCCCCTATGAAGCTTCGGGAACCTCCGGCATGAAGGCCGCGCTCAACGGCGTGCCCAGCCTGTCGATCCTCGACGGCTGGTGGATCGAGGGCTGCGCCGAAGACGTCACGGGCTGGGCCATCGACGACGGTGACTCGGACGCCGCCGAAGCCACCAGCCTCTACGACAAGCTTGAAAACCGCATCGCGCCGCTCTTCGCCCGTCCAAACGCATGGGCGCGCATGCAGCAGCACTGCATCGCGATGAACGGCAGCTTCTTCAACACCGACCGCATGCTCGGCCAGTACTTTTCAAACGCCTACTTCCCGCAGGCCCCCGTCACCGACGAGACTCCGGAAGAAGAATCCCGAGGCGAAGCCCTGATCGCGATGCCCGCCATGGCCGGCGAGCGGGTCGGCGTCTAGCCACAATCGCAAAGGCAGCGGCAATCGCGCCCTCATCGCGGACGGCAATCACTTCGTGGGTGGAAGCGCTCTAGCGCGGATGAAGCTGTGCCCGGCCCGGGCAGCTTTCGGGACAACGCTCCCAACCCATGAAGTGGCGCGTGTCCGGCGTCAGGACGGGGCTGCTTACAGATGTTGTAACCGGTAAAACGAGCCAATCCGGTTACAAATTTCCTGTAACCGGTAAAAACACAAAACGGTGCCTTTTCCAGGTTACAAATTCGGCATCAGTCGCCCGTCACCGGTTGCGCAGCCGGCATCGTTGCACGCTTCTCGAACCGTCCGCGGATACGGTCGAAGAACAGGTAAACCACGGGCGTCGTGAATAGCGTCAGGCACTGCGATACGATCAACCCACCCACGATCGTGATCCCCAGCGGCCGCCGCAGTTCGCTTCCCGTACCCGTTCCAAGCGCCAGCGGCAACCCTCCCAGCAGTGCGGCCATGGTCGTCATCAGGATTGGACGGAAGCGCAACAGGCACGATTCATAGATAGCTTCCTCGGGCGTTCTGCCATGTTCGCGCTCTGCCACCAGCGCAAAATCGATCATCATAATGGCGTTTTTCTTGACAATGCCAATCAAGAGGATGATTCCGATGATCGCGATGACTGACAGATCCACCTTGAACAGGATCAGGAAGAGCAGCGCACCGACGCCCGCCGAGGGCAACGTCGAGAGGATGGTGAGCGGGTGAATGAAGCTCTCATACAGCACGCCCAGCACGATGTAGACCGCGGCCAGCGCGGTCAGGATCAACAGGGGCTCGGATGATAGCGAGTCTTTGAAGGCCTGCGCGGTGCCCTGGAAGCCGCCATGAATCTCGGCCGGCATGCCAATTTCGACCCGCGCCTGCTCAATGGCCGCCGTAGCGTCTGACAGGCTCGAACCTTCAGTCAGGTTGAAGCTGAGCGTGGTAGCCGGCACCTGCGACTGGTGATTGACTGCGAGCGGAATGCGCCGGATTTGAAAGTGGGTGATAGCAGACAGCGGGACCATTGCGCCCGAATTCGCCTTGACGTAGATGCGGTTCAGCGAGTCGGGATCCTGCTGGTAGCGCTGAGCGACCTCCATCACGACATGGTATTGATTCAACGGCACATAGGTGGTTGATACGGGGCGTTGACCGAAGGCGTCCGACAGCGTGTTGTCGATCGCGAGGGTCGAGACGCCGAGCCGGCTGGCGGTATCGCGGTCGATGACCAGGTCTTCCTTAAGGCCCTGATCCTGCTGGTCGGTGGCGACATCCTTGAGCGCCGGGATGTGCTGCATGGCCTCGAGCAGGCGCGGCGACCACGTGTAGAGCTGGTCGAGCTTTTCGCTTGTCAGGGTGTACTGGTACTGGGTGACCGCTCCACGTGCGCCGATGTTCAGTTCCTGCGAAGACTGCAGGTAGAGGTTGACGCCGGGCATGTCTGCCGTCTTTTCGCGCAGGTCATCGATGATCTTTTCAGACGTCTGTCCAGACTTTTCACGGGACTTGTCGGAGTCGAGCACCATGAACATGTTGGCGGTATTGAGGCCGCCGCCGCCCGGGCCACCGCCCCCGAGGAACATCATGACGTTGTGCACGCCGGGCTCATCGTTGACGATCTTGACCAGGTCGTTGGCCTTGGCCTTGATGGCGTCGAAGGAGATGTCCTGCTGACCGCGGATGGAACCGTTGATGCGGCCGGTGTCCTGTTGCGGAAAGAAGCCCTTAGGCACAACGGTATAGAGGTAGACCGTCAGCAGAAAGGTGGCGACGGTGACGCCGAGCATCAAGGGTTGGCGGCGGAGCACGGAGCGGAGGGCGCGCGCGTACTCGGCCGAGAGCCAGGACAGGGCGCGCTCGCCGGCGGCAAAGAACCAGTTCTTGTCGTGGGGATCGTGCGCCTTCAGGAACCGGGCGGAGAGCATGGGCGTGGTCGTCAGCGACACGACGAGCGAGACGAGGATCGCGGTCGAAAGGGTGACGGCGAACTCGCGAAAGAGACGTCCGACGATGCCGCCCATGAGCAGGATGGGGATAAAGACGGCGATCAGCGAGGTGGACATCGAAAGGACGGTGAAGCCGATCTCCTTTGAGCCGCGCATGGCTGCGTCGTAAGGGCTCATGCCCGCTTCAAGGTGGCGCGAGATGTTTTCAATGACGACGATGGCGTCGTCGACCACAAAGCCGGTCGAGATGGTGAGCGCCATCAGCGAAAGATTGTCGAGGGTGTAGCCGAGTAGGTACATGACCCCGAAGGTGCCAAGCAGGGAGAGGGGGACGGAGACACTTGGGATGAGGGTTGAGCGGACCTCGCGGAGGAAGACAAAGACGACCAGGATGACCAGGATGATCGAGATCATCATGGTGCGGGTGACGTCCTTGACCGAGGCCCGGATGGTGGTGGTGCGATCGAGCGCCACATTAATCTTAATGGAAGGCGGGATCGATGCCGATAACTTAGGCAGGATCGCAAGGACCCCGTCGACCGCCGAGATGACGTTAGCGCCGGGGGATTTGAAGACGACGATGAGGATAGCGGGTTTGCCGTTGTAGCGGCCGCCGGTCTGGATGTTTTCTACGCCGTCCTGAACCTCGGCAATGTCGCTGATGCGGACGGTGCCGTAAGCATTGGTCGAGAGGGCAGGAGGTGCAGCGGCATTGGGTCGCCCAGCCGCGGAGCCGGTAGAGGACTGCGTAATTGGATCATCGGCGGACGCAGCGGCAGCCGCGCCCGCGTTGGCGGTGACGGCGGAGGCTGCGCTGGCTGGAAGCCCGCTGGCCGCGGCGGCGGAGGAGACAGGACCGCGGTCGGTGGCGACGATGAGCGGCGCATAGGCCTGTGCGCCGAAGAGCTGGTCGGTAGTCGAGATGGAGATGCGCTGGTCGCCGTTGAAGTAGCCGGTGGGCTTGTTGACGTTGACCGTGCCGAGGGCGGCGCGCAGCGACTCGAGACCGACGCCGTAGCTTGCGAGCGCCTGCGGGTTGGCCTCGATGCGCACCGAGGGTTTGGCTGATCCGCCGACGTAGACCTGGCCGACGCCCTGCACCTGCGACACCTTCTGGGCCAGGATGGAGTCGGCCTGGTCGTACATCTGCGGTACGGTCATGGTGTCAGACGTGAGGGCGAGGATGCAGATGGGGGCTTCGGCGGGATTGATCTTGCGCAGGCCAGGATTGTAGGGGAGGTTTGAAGGAAGCTGTGAGCGTGCGGCGTTAATTGCGGCCTGCACGTCGCGGGCGGCGCCATTGATGTCGCGCGAGAGATCGAACTGAAGGACAATGCCGGTCTGGCCGAGCGATGAGCTCGAGGTCATCTGGTTGACGCCGGCGATGCGGCTGAACTGGCGTTCAAGCGGGGTTGCTACGGCGGAGGCCATGGTCTCCGGATCGGCACCAGGAAGCGAGGCGCCGACCGAGATGACGGGGAACTCGATCTGCGGCAGGCCGGAGACGGGCAGCAGGGTGTAGGCGCCAGCCCCCGCGAGCAGGATGGCGATCGAGAGCAGGAAGGTGGCGACGGGCCGGTTAATGAAGGGCGCGGAGAAATGGACAGACGAGACGGCGGCTTCGACGTGCGACGTGCGCGCCGGGGCGGCCTCGGAGCGGGGTGAGGGAGCGTGGTCGCCGGGCGTAGTGGCTTGATTCATCGACCTTCTATCGGGCTGCCTGGAATCTCTGTGTCTGACGGCGCAGGCGGAGTCTGTGTTCAGTTCTGGAAGGTTCAGTTTCGGTCATCTGGCACGCGGGCGGGTGGACTCATCAGGATGGTCTAATCGCCCGCGACCAGCGAGTGCTGCGTCACGGGTGCAGGGCGGCGGGAGTAGCGGCGGCCGATGCGGTCAAAGAAGAGGTAGACGACGGGCGTGGTGTAGAGGGTGAGGACCTGCGAGACGATGAGACCGCCGACGATGGCGATGCCGAGTGGGCGGCGGAGTTCGCTTCCCGTTCCGGTGCCGAGGGCAAGGGGGACGCCGCCGAGCAGAGCCGCCATGGTCGTCATCATGATAGGACGGAAGCGCAACAGGCAGGCCTGGTAGATAGCCTCCTCGGGCGCCATGCCGTGGTCGCGCTCGGCTTCAAGCGCGAAGTCGATCATCATGATGGCGTTCTTTTTGACAATGCCGATCAGCAGGATGATGCCGATCAGCGCAATGACCGAGAGGTCCACATGTAAGAGCAGCAGTGCCATAATGGCACCGACGCCCGGGGAAGGGAGGGTCGAAAGGATGGTGATGGTGTGAATGTAGCTCTCGTAGAGGACGCCGAGGACGATGTAAACGACGATCAGCGCGGCGAGGATGAGCAGAGGTTCGTTCGCAAGCGAGGCCTCGAATGCGGCGGCTGCGCCTTCGAACTTGGCCGAGACGGAGGGAGGGGGAGCGAGGTCATGCTGTACCTGGTTGACCACCTTGACAGCGTCGCCGATGGATTTTCCGGCGGCCAGGTTGAAGGAGATGGTGGCAGCGGGGAACTGTCCCTGGTGGTTGATGGCGAGCGTTGCCGGGCGCTCTTCGAAGTGGGTGAAGGTGGAGAGCGGGACCTGGGCGCCGTTGCTCGATTTGACGTAGATGTTCGAGAGCGCGGAGGGCCCGCGCTGGAAGCTGGGCAGGACCTCGAGGACGACGTGGTACTGGTTCTGCTGGGTGAACATGGTCGAAACCTGGCGTTGCCCGAAGGCGTCGTCGAGGGTGTCGTCGATGTTCTGCGGAGTGATGCCGAGGCGGGACGCGGTGTCGCGGTCGATGACGAGGTGCTCTTCAATGCCGCCTAGCTGCTGATCCGACGCGACGTCGACCATGACGTTGCTGTGAGCTTTAAAGGCTTTGACGAGCTTGTCTGTCCAGAGCGCGAGCTCTTTGGGATCGGCATCTTCGACAGAGTATTGATACTGGGTGCGCGAGATGCGGTCTTCAACGGTGAGGTCCTGAGAGGGCTGGAGGAAGGTTTGAATGCCTTCGACCCTGGCGACTCGCGGCAGGAGGCGCGCGATTACCTGTTCGGCCGAGGCGGTACGTTTTTCCCGATCCCGGAGGTTGATCTGGATTCTTCCAGAATTGAGCGTGGAGTTTGTCGCGTCAATGCCGATGAAAGAGCTCAAGGACTCGACATCCGGATCCTGAAGGAAGATGTGCGCAAGCGCCTTCTGCCGGTCGGCCATGGCAGGGAAGGAGATGGTCTGGGGGGCCTCGGTAATGGCGAGCAGGACGCCTGTGTCCTGAACTGGGAAGAAGCCCTTGGGGACGATGATGTAGAGGTAAATAGTGAGGATGAAGGTCGCGAGGGTGACCATGAGCGTGAGCGTCTGGTGCTTCAAGACCCAGCGGACGCCGGTGGCGTAGCGCGCAATGACCCAGGTGAAGAAGGCTTCGGATTTGCGATAGAAGAGGGTCTGCTGTGACTCCGGGGTGTGGCGAAGCAGCTTGGCGGCCATCATCGGGGTGAGGGTGAGCGAAACAACGGCCGAGACGAGGATGGTGACTGCGAGGGTGACGGCGAACTCGCGGAAGAGGCGGCCGACGATGTCTCCCATGAAGAGCAGCGGGATGAGCACGGCGATCAGCGAGACCGTCAGCGAAAGAATGGTGAAGCCGATCTGCTCCGAGCCTTTGAGCGCGGCGTCGAGTGGTGAGTCGCCTTCTTCGAGGTAGCGCGAGATGTTTTCGATCATGACGATGGCATCGTCGACGACGAAGCCGGTCGAGATCGTGAGCGCCATCAGGCTGAGATTGTTGAGCGAATAGCCGAGCAGGTACATGACGCCGAAGGTGCCGATGATTGAAAGCGGCACGGCGACGGCGGGGATGACAGTGGCGCGAAAGCTGCGCAGGAAGAGGTAAATGACCATGACGACGAGCCCGATGGTGAGGACGAGCTCGAACTCGACGTCTTTGACCGAGGCGCGGATGGTGTTGGTCCGGTCGGTGAGGACCTCCAGGTTGACGTTGGCGGGGAGCGACTGGCGGAGCTGCGGGAGCAGCTTCTGGACTGAGTTGACGACGCCGATGATGTTGGCGCCCGGCTGCCGCTGGATGTTGAGGATGACAGCAGGGTCGAGGGATGCGGTGCCGACGCCGGCGTAGGGATCCTGGTTGAGCTGCCTGTTCTTTTTGGCGTCCCAGTCGGCGGCCACGGTGGCGTGCTTGCCGACCCATGCGGCCTGGTAGAGGTTTTCTGCCGAGTCGACGGAGTTAGCGACGTCTGACAGCTTGACCGGCGACCCGTTTCGGTACGCGATGATGATGTTGTTATAGCCGGCAGCGGTAAAGATCTGGTCGTTGGCGCCGATAGTAAACGATTGACGGGCTCCCGAGATCGACCCCTTGGCCTGGTCGACGTTGGCAGTGCCGAGCGCGGTGCGGAGGTCTTCGAGCGACAGGCCGTAGCCGGCGAGCGCGGCAGGATTGGCCTGAATGCGGACAGCGGGCTTCTGGCCTCCGTTCACCGAGACGAGGCCGACGCCTGAGAGCTGCGAGATCTTCTGCGCCAGGATGGTGTCGGCGAGGTCTTCGACCTTGGCAAGGGCGAGCGAGTCGGAGGTGAGGGCGAGGGTCAGGATGGGGGCGTCGGCGGGATTGACCTTCGAGTAGACGGGCGGGTTCGGCAGGTCTGCGGGCAGGTAGGTGTAGCCGGCATTAATGGCCTGCTGAACGTCCTGCTGGGCGATGTCGATCGATTCAGACAGCGCGAACTCGAGGGTGATGATGCTTCCGCCGCCGGAGCTTGTGCTGGTCATCTGGCTCAGGCCGGGAATCTCGCCGAACTGGCGTTCGAGCGGTGCGGTGACTGAGCTCGCCATGACCTCGGGGCTGGCGCCCGGGTAGAAGGTCTGGACCTGGATGATGGGGTAGTCGACCTGCGGCAGGGCCGAGACGGGCAGTTGCAGGTATGCGACGGCGCCGGCCAGCAGGATCGCCACCATGAGCAGCGCGGTGGCGACCGGGCGCAGAATAAAGGGGCGCGAAGGGCTCATGCGGCGGGCGCGGCCTTTGCGGTTTTAGGAACGATGGGGGTATAGCGCTTCAGCTTCTCCTGGCCGTCGACGACGACCAAGTCGCCGGGCGCGGGACCGCGGTTGAGTACGACCTGGGTGCCTTCGGTGAGCTCGATGGTGACGGGCTGAATGTCTGCGAAGTACTTCGGGCCTTTGGTATCCGAGCTGCTTGCGCCTGAGCTGCTGGTCTCTGCGCCCGGTCCGGATTCGGGCTTGGGGCAGCCGCCTGCGGGGCACTGCTTGGCAACATAGACGAAGTCGCCGTTGTTGCCGGTCTGGAGGGCAGCGGCGGGCAGGATGAGCGAGTTGGCGCGCTGCTCGAGCACCAGGCGGATGTTCACGAACTGGTTGGGGAAGAGCGCTCCGTCCGCGTTCGGGAAGACGGCCTTGACCTTGACGGTGCCAGTGGTGGTGTCGATCTGGTTGTCTACCGTGAGCACCTGGCCGGTGGCGAGGTGGGTAGCCTGGGCTCGGTCAAAGGCTTCGACGGCGAGCTTCTGGCCGGAGTGAAGGAGCTTGAGGACAGGGGGCAGCTGGTCTTCGGGCAGGGTGAAGATGACGGTAATCGGCTGTAGCTGTGTGACCACGAGAAGCCCGGTCGTGTCGGTGGCGTGGACGATGTTGCCTGCGTCGAGTTGACGCAGACCGACCACGCCGTTGATGGGCGAGGTAATGCGGGTATAGACGAGATTGACTTTGGCGCTTTCGATGGCAGCCTTGTCGGCTGCGATGGTTCCGGCGGACTGGCCGGCGGCCGAGAGCTGGGTCTGCTGCGACTCCTTCGAGACGACGCCGGCATCGAGCAGGGCGGTGTAGCGTGTGGCCTCGGCGCGCGCGTACTCGGAGGCGGCTTCATCCTTGGCGAGCTGTCCTTTGGCCTGGTCAAGTGCGGCCTGGAAAGGACGCGGATCGATCATGGCAAGGACCTGTCCGGCGGCGACGCGCTGACCTTCCTGGACATTGACCGAGAGGAGCTGACCGTCAACCCGGCTTTTGATGGTGACGGTGTTGAAGGCCGTCACCGTGCCCAGCTCGGTGAGATAGATGGGCATGGTGCGTGCGGCGACGGCCGCCACGGTGACGGGAACGGGCCGGTTGGCGGCGGCATCGGTGGTCGCCTGGAGTGCGTCGGCTTCACGCTTGTTGACGCGGAACTTGTGGAAGACGAGGGCGGCGACGGCAAGCAGGATAAGAACGAGGAGGATGCGGCGGATGAGGCCGCCGCGGTTTCTCTCCCCGGGCGCAGGTCCGGCCGGCTGCACGGGGGTGGGGGAACTTGCTGTCCCGGGGGGCAAGGTCTGCGCGTCCAACTTCGAAGGTTCCGTGAGTTGCATCTTTATAAGATCACCGATCTTTGGCCTCGACGCCGGTATGCGAGGCCGGTATGCGAGGCCGTGCTGGGCGCCGTGTACTCTTCGTTGGCGGCATGTGTGCCGTTTTGGCAAAGAGAGTTGCTATGAACAGGATACAGACGGTTGACGGTAAGAGGTTGCCGAAGGTTTCTGCGATTGCCGGTGTAAGCTCTCTCTGAGGGGCAGCCTGTTCGCCCTGGCGCCGCTTCCAAACAACTTTCGTCGGTCCATGGAGCCTCTGCTCGTGTCTTCCACCTCTCAGAACCCTGTTGCGTCGCTTACACCTCCGGCCCCGGGGCGGACGCTTCCGCTTTGTGTCGACCTTGATGGCACGCTGGTGAAATCAGACACCCTGGTGGATTCGGTGCTGGCGCTGGTCCGTCAGAATCCGCGTGCGCTGCTGTCGATCCCCGGCTGGCTGAGCCAGGGCAAGGCCGCGTTCAAGCGCCACGTCACGCAGGCGGTGACCCTCGACGTGGAGGCGCTTCCATATAACCGCCCGCTGCTTGAGTTCCTGCTGGCGGAGCATGCCGGCGGCCGCGAGATCTACCTGGCGACGGCCGCGGACCGGACGCTGGCGGACCGGGTTGCGCAGCATCAGGGGATCTTTCGGGATGTGCTCGCGTCCGACGGCTCGCACAACCTGGCGGGGGGCAACAAGCTGCAGGCGTTTCGCGACCGTTTCGGAGAGGATTTCTCCTATATCGGGAACGCGCGTCCTGACCTGCCCATCCTGCGCGGGTGCGTGCAGCCGATGGTTGCGAACCCGGACGCCTCGCTGATGAGCGGCCTGCAGGCGGCGCAGGTGGTGCCGGCGCATGTATTTCGCGACCAGGTTAAACCTCTCCGTGCTTGGCTGAAGGCAATACGGCTGCACCAGTGGGCGAAGAATGCGTTGATCTTTCTGCCTTTGCTGCTGGCGCACGTTTGGAATACGCCGCATGCGGAGGGTCCGGTGCTGGGGGCGGTGATGGCTTTCATCGCCTTCGGGCTGTGCGCTTCAGCGACCTATATCGTCAACGACCTGCTGGATATCGAGGCGGATCGCCGCCACCTGACCAAGCGGCGGCGCCCGTTTGCGGCCGGGAATCTTTCCGCGATCTCGGGCGTCGCCGTGCTGCTCGCGTTCCTGGCGGCTTCGATGATGCTGATGCTGTTGCTGCCCTGGGTGGTAGCAAGGGTGGGATCGCCGCTGCTTGCGCCCCTGCACCCGCTGTTATGGCTGCTGGTGTACGCCGTGACGACGACGGCTTACTCGTTTGCGCTGAAGCGCGTGGTGCTGGTGGATGTGATCGTGCTGTCGCTGCTGTACACGATCCGCATCTTTGCGGGATCTGCGGCGAGCGGAGTGCCGGTGTCGCACTGGCTGGGCGGGTTTTCGATCTTTTTCTTCCTGTCGCTGGCGTTTGTGAAGCGCTTTGCCGAACTGGAGGGGCTAAGGCTGCGGGACAAGGCGCCTTCGAACGGGCGCGGCTACCTGGTGTCGGATATCGAACAGCTTCGTACGTTCGGGACCGGTGCGGCGTACGCGTCGGTGGTGGTGCTGCTGTTTTACATCTCTGACCTCGACAAGCATCTGTATCGCCATGCGGGACGGCTTTGGCTGCTGTTGCCGGTCTTTTTGCTGTGGGTGATGCAGTTGTGGCTGCTGGCCTCGCGTGGGGAGCTGAACGAGGATCCGGTGGTGTACGCGATTACGGACAAAAATTCGTTGTTGCTGGGCTTGTTGGTGGCGGGGATCGTGGCGTCTGCGATCTAAGGGCGGCAGGACCGGTGGGGTAGCAAGGCTGTAGCCGCGCGGTACACTGGGAGCCTGTCATGAGCGAACTGATTCCCCATCTTCCTGCGTTCGACGAGTCGACGCTTGACCGTTCTTTTGCCGTGCTGGAGGACGAGGTGCGCACGTCGGCTTCAGCCTCCGCCGGCGATCCCGAGGCGTTCCGGCTGCATTGGCTGGGGCGGAAGCAGGGCCGTTTGAAGCTGATCTCCGAGGCGTGGCTGAAGTCTGCGCCGGCTGAGGCGCGAAAGCCGCTGGGGATGCGTTTCAACCAGTTGAAACAGGCGATCGAGGCGGTACTGGATGCCCCGGTGGCCCAGTCCGGGCCGTCGCTTCCCGTTCTGGATGTGACGCTGCCCGGGATAGCGCGGAGACGGGGGATCGCGCATCCGCTGATGACGACGATGAACCGGGTGGTTGAGGTCTTCCACCACCTGGGCTTCTCGACCGAGCTGGGCCCGCAGGTTGAGACCGACTTCTTTAACTTCGAGGCGCTGAACTTCCCCGAAAATCACCCGGCGCGCGACACCCAGGACACCCTGCAGATCGCCGGGCAGGGATCGAAGCCGAGCCGCGACAGGCTGCTCATGCGTACGCATACGAGCCCGGTGCAGATCCGGACGATGGTGGCGCAGGCTCCCCCGTTGCGCATCGTGATCCCGGGCAAGGTGCACCGCAATGATGCGGCGGATGCGACGCACTCGCCGATCTTTCACCAGGTGGAGGGGCTTTGCGTCGACACGAATATCACCTTCTCGGACCTGAAGGGGACGCTTGACCATGCCATGCGCGCGCTGTTTGGCGCGGAGGTGAAGACGCGCTTCTTCCCGAGCTTCTTCCCGTTTACGGAACCAAGCGCGGATGTGCAGATCTCCTGCATCTTCTGCGGGGGCAAGGGGTGCCGTAAGTGCAAGCACTCCGGCTGGATTGAGCTGCTGGGCTGCGGGATGGTCGATCCTGCCGTCTTTCAGGCGGTGACGGAGGAGCGCCGGAGGATGGGCCTCGATGACACGCCGTATGATCCGGCGCGAGTGAGCGGGTTTGCGTTCGGCATGGGGGTGGAGCGCATCGCGATGATCCTCCACGGTGTTTCCGATATTGGGCAGTTCTATTCCGGTGATCTGCGATTCCTGGAGCAGTTCGCTTGAGTGCTGGTGTTGATCTCCGCTCGGTCAACGCGGCGCTCGACGGAGAAACCGAGCTGATGCGATTCGACCTCGTGCGGGTGGATGGCCGTTACCGGCTGGCGCTGACGCTCGGCAGGAACGGGAAGCCTGGGGTGCAGCTTTGCTTCAGCGATGTGCAGAACCTGGAGTTGAACCCGGCGGGCGACGGGTTCGACAGACTGTTGCGCCTCGTGGTCGAGGATCTGGTGGAGGATGGGCTGGACCGCATCCGGTACGGCGTTGAGGAACGGGAGAGGGAGACGCTCTTTCTTCACTGCGCCGATCTCTCCTTCACGCTGTTGTAGAGAGTTATGGAGAGTTTAGAGAGTTTATAGAAGGTTGATAAAGTTGCTAAACTTGATGTAACCGTATGGACTACATCCGCAATCCTTACGCACCTGGCGCGGGCACGCAGCCTCCGGAGCTTGCCGGCCGGGACGGCGTGCGGGAGCAGGTGCATGTTGCGATTGAGCGAATCCGCATTGGCCGTGCGGCGAAGAGCGTGCTGATGGTGGGGCTTCGGGGCGTCGGGAAGACGGTGCTCCTGGACAAGATGCGCTCTGACGCAGAGGCGAACGGCATCTTCACGCTGCGTGCGGAGACGCCTGAGGGGCGTTCGCTGCCGGCGCTGCTGGCTCCGCAGCTGCGGCTGGCGCTGCTGCGAATGAGCGCGATTGCCAATGCCGAGGATGTGGCGAAGCGGGGGCTGAGGGCGCTGGCCGGTTTCGCCAAGGGACTGAAGTTCAAGTATCACGACATTGAAGTGGGTCTCGACCTCATGCCCGAGCCCGGTCTTGCCGATAACGGAGACCTGGAAGGAGATCTCGCCGCCCTGCTCGAGCAGGTAGGCCGAGCGGCGCAGAAGGCGGAGACTGCGGTGGTGCTGTTTATCGACGAGATTCAGTACATCGCGGAGGCGGAGTTTGCGATTCTGATCTCGGCGCTGCACCGTGCGGCACAGGCGAACCTGCCCGTGACGGTGGTAGGCGCGGGGCTACCACAGCTGCGCGGGCTGGCCGGCAGTGCGAAGTCGTACGCGGAGCGGCTCTTCGACTTTCCACCTATCGGCGCGCTGAAGGACGAGGAGGCGCGCCGGGCGATCCTGAAGCCGGCGCTTGAGGAGGGGGTCGAGTACACGCCCGAGGCGGTGGCTGCGATCCTTGAAAAGACGCAGGGATACCCGTACTTCCTCCAGGAGTGGGGCAAGCACTCGTGGAACGTGGCGCCGGCGAGCCCGATTACGCTCGAGGATGTGGAGCGTGCGTCGGTCCAGGCGGTAGCGGCGCTTGATGAGAGCTTCTTCCGGGTGCGGTTCGACCGTTTGAAGCCGCGCGAAAAGCGCTACCTGCGGGCGATGGCGGAGCTCGGCCCAGGTCCTCACCGATCGGGCGAGATCGCTGCGGCGCTAGGTATGGATGTGCGCGCGCTCGCAATGCAGCGGCAGGATCTGATCGAAAAGGGCATGCTGTGGAGCCCGAACTTTGGCGATACCGCGTTCACGGTGCCGCTGTTCGACGAATTTATGAAGCGGATTATGCCTGAGGCTGACTGGCGGACGGCACCGGTCTAGCTAGCCTGCGGGCCGGGCGGTGACAGGATCGGCGTCGAGGCGCTCGCGGTAGGCAGCCAAAGCCGAACCTTCCTGGCGGGCGAAGGCCTGGGCGAGGGCGGCTTTTTTGCCTAGATGTTCGCGTGCGACGTGACTCAGGGTGAGCGCGTCGTGCCAGGTACCGCCGGACTGCTGAATGTCTTCAAAGTACCGGGCGAGCGGCTGGTCGCCGATCGAATGAGCCATATAGCGCGCAAGCTTGGCGGTCTTCCGGATGCCGTGAAGGGCGTCGGTAGTGGCGTTGCTCCCAGCGGTCCGCGTGGCGTACCAGTCGCGAATGACCTGGCTAAGACGCTCTGCGGACCATGCTTCGTCTGCGAGCGGCTGAAGCTCCTCGAGCAGATCCTCGAGCCGCGGTCCGAGCTTGCGGGAGTGGCCTTCAAGCTGGTCGAGCAGGGCTTGGGCGCGATGGTGACGCTGGGCCTTCAGGTGTTCGCGCAGGTCCTTTGCCTGTTTCCGCAGGGACTTCGCAGCTTCTTTCGAGCCGGCCTGCTTGATCAGGTCGCGCTGGACGTCGAGGTCGCGTACGCTGCCGGCGGCCTTGCGGACGGCGGTGAGGAGTTTGCGCAGCTTGCGGGTTCTTTCGAGCGGGACGGCGCGAAGGTCGTTGTCCTTGCAAGGCAGGGCGGCGAGCAGTTCAAGCTGGGCTTCGATGCGCCGGGTGGAGATGCGGACACGGTGTACGGCTTGCCGAGTGGGGCTGGCGAGGACGAGGGTCAGGGCGGCTTCAAGGGTCGTGGCCTGTTCGCGCAGGTTTTCAACGGGATGTTGCCGCGGTGTCATGTTGGGTTCGATGGGGTTCTGCGCACTTTGGAGTCCTGGGAATCCGCGGGGAGGTCGTCAGGCGAGTGATCAAGCAGAAGATCGACAGACGACTTTCCCTACGGGGTCGCAGGAGTCATCTGGATGGTCTTCATCCAGGTGTCGACCAGGTCTGGCCAGGCGGTGACTGGCAACGCGGTGCGGCGGAGGCCGTAGCCGTGACCTCCCTTGGCGAAGAGGTGGAGCTCGGCCGGGATCTTTGCGGCTTTGAGCGCGAGGAAGTACGCGGTGGAGTTTTCAACGTGGACGGGGTCGTCCTCGGCCTGGAGGATAAAGGTGGGCGGGGTGTTGGCGGTCACGGCAAGGTCGGGATTGTAGGCGAAGTTCTGCTCGGCGAGGGCGATGTAGCCCGGGTAGATGACCACGGCGAAGTCGGGACGGCAGCTCTGCTGATCGGCCGCGTCGCTGGCTTTGTAGAGCCGCTTGTCGAAGTGGGTGCTAAGGGCTGCGGCGAGATGGCCGCCGGCCGAGAAGCCGAGGACGCCGATGCGCTTCGGGTCCACGCCCCACTCCGCGGCGTGCTGACGTGCGATGCCCATGGCGCGTTGCGCGTCTTCAAGCGCGGCAGGCGACTTGGGGTAGGGGCCGGTGCCGGGCACGCGGTACTTGAGCAGCAGGCAGGTGACGCCGCGGGCGGTGAGCCAGTCGCAGACCTCGGTGCCTTCGAGATCGATGGCGAGGATGCTGTAGCCTCCTCCGGGGAAGACGATGACAGCCGCACCGGTATTCTTCGCGACCGGTTTGTACAGGGTCATGGTCGGCTCGGAGACGTTGCCGAGGCGCACCAGCGGCTTGCCGGCGATGAGCTCGCTGGTTGCGGTGGAGGTGTCGGTTTCAGGACCTTTCGACGGGAGAGCGTCAGGAACAGAACCTTTGGGCCAGAGCGTAATGACCGGGTGACTGGCGTCAGGCGGCCACTGGGCGAAGGCGGCGGGGAGCGTGAGCAGGAGCAGGGCGGCGAGAGCGAGGCGGGATGATTGGAATGGGGTGAGGCGCATGGTTCGACGGCTCCTGATTTGGCCCAGCCATCATCTGCTGAATGCGCGTGCGAGCGCAAACGGCAGGGTTCGAGCGGATACACTAGGAGCTGTTCATCCCATGAAGATTCTCTCCAGTTGGCTCCGCTCCTACCTGCCTGTGCTCGACGTTGATGATGCCCGGCTCGCTGAAGACCTTACCCTGCGCGGGATTGCGGTAGAGGGAATATTTGAGCTGAGCGATGCTGCTGGCGACTCGGCGGGCGCACTCTTCGACATGGATATCACGACGAACCGCGTGGACGCGATGAACCATTACGGGATCGCGCGCGAGGCGGCAGCCATCTACGATCTGCCTTTGCTGGCGCTTGATGCGAGGCTGCCTGCCGCCGTCCGAGTTGACGCGCCGTTTCCGGTGACGATCGAGGCTCAGGACCTGTGCGGGCGCTTTACAGCGCGCGTGATTCGCGGCGTGACAGTGTCTCCGAGCGGCGGGCTGCTGAGCCACTACTTCCAAGAGCTCGGCCAAAAAGCGATCTCGAATGCAGTGGATGCGACGAACTTTGTGCTGCTGGGGATGGGGCATCCAACGCACGCCTTTGACCTCGACAAGATTGAGGGTGGCATTACGGTCAGGCGGGCGCTGGCGGGCGAGCAGATCCGGCTGCTGGATGGCACAACGCGGACGCTGGTAGCGGATGACCTGGTGGTGGCGGACGAGGTGAAGGCTTTGGGACTGGCCGGCGTCATGGGTGGCTGGGATTCGATGATTACAGCCGACACGACAAATGTGCTGGTGGAGGCGGCGTGGTTTGAGCCCGCAACGGTACGTGCGAGCTCACGCCGGCACATGATCCACACGGACGCCAGCCATCGGTTTGAACGCGGTGCAGATTTTGCGGCGGCGCCGGTGGCGAATGGACTGGTGACGAAGGCGATTCTGGCGGCGTGCGGTGGAACGCTTGAGGGTGAGCTGGTGGACGTGGTGGTGCCGGAGTTTTCGGCGGTTACTGAGGGACGTGCGCCGGTACGGCTTTCGATTCGCCAGGTGCAGCGGCTGCTGGGCGCGACGCTGGCGCCTGGGGGGATTACCGGGGAGCTGGTGCTGCGCTACCTGGCTGCGCTGGGCTGCGAGTTGACCGCCTTGAACACGGATGAGTACGAGGTGAAGCTGCCGTCGTGGAGGCTCGATCTGACGCGCGAGATTGACCTGATTGAAGAAATAGCGCGGGTTTACGGCTACAACGGGTTTGCGAACACGCTGCCGACGCCGGCCGAGGTGATCCCGCACCCGACGGCCAGGGCGGAGCAGGCGGTGCGTGCACGGCTTTTCGAGCTGGGGTACTCGGAGGCGATCTCGAGCACGTTTGCGAGCGCGGAGGAGAGTGGGTTCTTTGCGGGAGCGACGACGGCGGTCGAGCTTGAGAACCCTTTGAGCGAAGAGGCGGCTAACCTGCGGCCTTCGCTGCTGCCAGGGATGGTGACGATGCTGGCGCATAACCTGAACCGGGATGTGACGTCGGCGCGGTTGTTTGAGGCGGGCGCGGTATTTGGTGGATCGACGGCCCTGGTGACCGAATCCCGCTCGCTGGCACTGGGGCAGACGGGCGACCCGGCCTGGGCTCCGCCTTATGCGCTCGAGGCGCCGAGTTTTTATGAGCTGAAGGGTGCGCTTGAGGCGGTGCTGGGGCTGTTTGAGACGGGGCCGGTGGTGGCGTCGGCCGAGGGGGTCTCCGCGGTGTTTGAGGTGGGACGTGCGGCGCAGCTTGTTCTGGGAAAGGACCAGGCTGTGGCCCAGTTCGGGCAGCTTGCCGCGGTTGAAGCTTCAAAACGGAAGCTGCGGCAGCCGGTGTTTGTCGCAGAGCTTGATCTTGAGGCGCTGCTTAAGCTGCCGTTGCGCCACCCGATGGCGCAGGAGATCTCGCGCTTCCAGGCGGTGGAACGGGATTTCTCCTTCACTTTTCCCGATGCGGTGCAGTGGGCGGAGGTCCAGACGGCCATTCGCGCGCTTGGAGTGGAGGAGCTGCGCGCGCTGTCGGTAGTGGAGGTCTGGCGTGACCGCAACAAGTTTCCGGGGGTGTACTCGATGCTGATTCGTACCGTCTTCCAGTCGGGCGAACGCACGCTGGTCGACACGGAACTCGCCGGCTGGTCCTCGGCGATCATCGCGACGCTGCAGGGGGTTGGTGGGACGCTTCGAGGGTAAAACAACGGCGAGTGCGTCCTGACGCCGGCTGGGCGCCCTTCGTGGGTGGTGGGGCTGGCGCGCTTGGACCGTTGCGGCCAACCCCGCAAGCTTTCGCGCCCCAGCGCTCCCAGCCTGTGAGGGGGTCGCCGTCCGCAAAGAGGACGCTTCTGCTGTTGATGTTGTTCTCCCCTCGCCGTCGCCACGAAGCTGCTATTGACGCTTCGCGTTCCCTCGGGTTTTGTACCGGTTTATTCAGGTTTGTGTTGTCTATACTTGCGGTGGGAGAAGTGCATCTTTGGACAACAATGCTGCAAATATCAGTGCGGATGAGTTCCAGGCACTCGAGCAGAAGGTGCTGCGTGCGGTCGAGGTAGTGCGCCGTGAACGGGAGGCCCGGGCCGCGGCCGAGGCCGAGGCGAACAGCCTGCGGGAGCAGTTGCACACGTTGACGGAGGCTTCAAACCAGGCGCAGTCCCAGATCACAACCCTGAACCAGGAGCGTGAGATGGTTAAGTCGCGGGTCGAGAAGATGCTGCAGCAGATGGATGAGCTGCTGTAGTTCGTGGTGTGCTGCGGGCCACGGTCTTAAAATCAACCGGCGAAAAGGAGAGGAGAGGACACGATGAACGATGTGCGGCAAGAGATGATGTCCGCTGCTTCTGACCAGCCGGTTTCGGTAGAGATCTACGATCAGGTTTATACGCTGCGCGGGACCGATACGGGGTATATCGAGCACCTGGCGCAGATGGTCGACAGCAAGATGCGGGCGGTGGCGGAGCATGGCAACACGGTTGACTCGCTGCGGGTGGCAGTGCTTGCTTCGCTGAACATCGCGGACGAGCTGCAGAGCCTGCGCGACCGGTACCAGGCGCTGGTGGGATCACTTGACCAGACACAGACCCGGATGCGCAGCCGCTCGGCGTCGCTGAACGGGATGCTGGATGAGGTGCTGGACGAGTTCGAGCATGAACCGGTGCGTCGCGCCGGGTAAGCCCCCCCCCCTCAAGTTCAACCGCACTCCTGCCGATAGCGGTCTCAGCGCACGTACGTATAAGTGCCGCAGAGATCGGTGGTGTTCTGGAGCGCTTCGCGGGTGAGCACGGGCATCTTTGGTCCGGAGAAGAAGGAAAGCTTCAGTTCTTTCCCTGACACATAGCTTGCGACCCACTGGGTCTCATCGGTGCCGCAGAGCGTGTTGCCGTGGAGAAACTTCTTGTCAGCCGGGATGCTGACGCGAAAGAGGTTCCCGGTGCCTGGCTTGGTGCTGTCGGAGTCGAAGGCAGCGGCGATCTCGTCGGGCTGAAGGCTGCGGATCTGTGCGAGCGGGTAGGACGAGAAGCTGATGGCAATACGCTCGTTGCCGATGGCGACGTCCCCGGTAATCGAGCGGGCGGTCTGGCTGCCGGCGCGCCAGGCGCCTCTTTCCTGCGCCGCGCCGAGGGCTGAAATGGCGGTGAAGGCGAGGGTAGCGCGGAAAAGTGCTTGCTTCGTCATTGCTGGTCTCTCTTCTACGGTTCGAGCATGACACCCGGGTGGCCGGTAGATCAAATCCTTGCCGAGTCGCTGAACATGAACGTCTCCCGGGAAGCCTGCATCGAAGGTGCGAGGTTCGGAGGAGACGGCGATGGATAAGGTTGAGATTGCGGAGCAGGATGCACTGCCGTTGGACGCGATTGCGCCCGGAGTGATCGGGCTGCGCATTGTGTTTGTAAATGTGTTTGGGGTGACGCACCCGGACGGAAGCTGGACGCTCATCGACGCAGCTCTGCCGGGGTCGGCAGGCAGGATCAAGAGGTGGGCGGAGGAGCACTTCAACGCGCCGCCGAATGCGATTGTGCTGACGCATGGACACTTCGACCATGTGAGTGCGGCCAAGGAGCTGGCGGAGGAATGGGATGTTCCGATCTACGCGCATCCGCTCGAGTTCCCGTACCTGACGGGACAGAAGGAGTATGCGGCGCCGAACTGGAAGGCGGGTGGAGGGGCGATGTCGCTGCTGTCTCCAATCCTGCCGAAGGGCCCGATCGACCTGGGAAAAAGGCTGGCGGCGCTGCCTGGTGAGGGCGCCGAGCTGACGCTGTCGCAGCTGCCCGGATGGACGTTGCTGCATACCCCGGGCCACACGCCCGGCCATGTTTCGTTCCTCCGGAAGGAAGACCAGACCCTGTTGGCAGGAGATGCATTCTGCACGACCAAGCCGGAAAGCTTCTTCGAGGCGGCGCTGGCGCAGCATACGGAGCTGCATGGACCTCCGGCATACTTCACGTCCGACTGGACCGCGGCAAAAGAGTCGGTGCGGAAGCTTGCGGCGCTTGAACCGCAGATCGTGGCGCCAGGGCATGGCAAGCCTTTGAGCGGGCCGGATGTGGCGCAGGCACTGCATCAGCTGGCGGATGATTTCGAGCGCATCGCTGTTCCCGAAAACGAAAAGGCAAACAAATAGTTGTACCCGCTTGACTTGCCAATCCAGGGGGTCGCGGTTAGCATCCAACCAGTCGTAACGAATTCACGGCCTGCAAAGCAGGTGCGCGAACAACGCAGGTTGAACCAATACTTAATGAACAGGGGTCTGGTTCGTAGATATGGCTCGGTGTGCTAGGTCCGCCAGTCCGGAAAGCCTAAAGAGCCACGGCTGGATCCCACCGTCTTAGACGGGTTCACCTGCGCTTCGTCGCACGGCCCAGCGGGTCGGACTTCGCTTGCGACACTAGATCGTACAAGTACAAGAGCGCCCTCATCGCGGGCGGCGACCACTCTGTGAGGGTATTGGGCTTCGCATGGCGACACGAAGCCCGATACCCCACGGAGTAGCGCCCGTCTGGCGTCAAGACGCTTTTGTACTTTCCTTCTATGTATCCGACACTCTTCCACTTCGGACATCTCACGCTGCCTACCTTTGGGGTTCTGGCGGCTATCGGGCTGATGGTTGCGTTGGGACTATCGGAGCGGACCGCGCGCCTCGCCGGGGTGGATTCGGCAAAGCTTTGGGATGCGGGCATCTTTGCTGTCATAGCAGCGTTCGTGTTGTCGCGTGTGCTGCTTGGGATCTTTTACTGGAAGAGCTTTCGCGCCTTTCCCGTGCTGCTGCTGACCGTACCGTCGCTGACGGCGCTTGGACTGCTGCTGACGCTGTTTGCGACGGCTGCGTGGCTTTGGTTGAGGGGCATTCCCATTCTGGGTGCGCTCAATGCCTGGGCGCCCGGTGCGGCGATCGTGTGGGCCTGCCTGGCGCTGGGACACTTTGCCGAGGGGTCTGATCCTGGAATGCCTTCGCAGTTGCGGTGGGCGATGGCGCAGGTGCCGGGCGAGACGGCGCGCCTGCATCCGGTTGCGCTTTATACGGCTTTGTTCGCGCTGGGGCTTGCGGGCTGGACTTACGGGCTGCTGCGAAGCTGCAGACCTGCAGCGGCTTACGGGCTGATGGGTGCGGGAGCGGGTCAGTTTGCGATCAGCTTTCTGCGGCAGCCGGGGGCTCCGGGATGGATGGACCTCGATCTGCTGCAGTGGGCGGCGCTCGGCATGATCGGAGCGGGTTTGCTGTTGAGACTTGTGGCGCCTGCGACAATGGAATAAGTGCAAGCGCGCCCTGATCGCGGGCTGCGGCCACTTCGTGGCGTATTGGACGCTTCACAGGAAGCGCTGCTTGCCAGGGAAGACAGGGAAGATCATGCCGTCGAAGAATATGCTGCCCAAGGGGCAGCGCCATCACTCCGTCCGCGCTGAATACGTGGCCACGCGCGGGGTCGAGCCGGAGATGCCGGCGATCGTCCCGGTGCTCGAGTTTGAAGACGACGAGGATGCCGGCGCCACCTCCGTGAGGACGTTTCTGGCGGACCCGGCGGCGGCCGGGCTGCGGGTAGACCAGTACCTTTCGCAGGCGCTGCCGGACATTTCACGGGCCCGGGTACAACTGCTGATCGACGCGGAGCAGGTACGCGTGGACGGCAACGTGCCGAAGTCGAAGGCCAAGCTGAAGGGTGGCGAGACGATCGAGATCGAGGGGCAGCCAAACCCGGAGCCGTTGCACGCCGTGGCCGAGGACATCCCGCTTGAGCTGCTGTATGAGGACAAGTACCTGGCGGTGGTGAACAAGCCGGCCGGCATGATGGTGCATGCGGGTGCCGGGTCGACTGACGATGAGCGGAATCGGGGCACGCTGGTGAATGCGCTGCTCTTCCATTTCAGCAAGCTTTCTGACGTAGGTGGCTCGCTGCGCCCTGGGATCGTGCATCGGCTGGACAAGCAGACGTCGGGAGCGATCGTGGTCGCGAAGGATGACGTGACGCACCGCAAGCTGGGCGACATGTTTTCTTCACGCAAGGTGTCGAAGACGTACCTGGCGCTGGCGCATGGGCACCTGGCGAAGGAGGATACGACGTTGACGCTGCCGATCGCGCGCGATCTGGTGCGGAGGATCCGGATGACGACGCGGCGCGCGGATGGGCGGTCCGCGGTGTCGCATGTGCATGTGCTCGAGCGGCTGACGACGCCCTATGGAGCGTTCACGCTGGTCGAGGTGAAGATCGAGACGGGGCGCACGCACCAGATCCGGGTGCATCTGCAGTCGCTGGGGCATCCAGTGGTGGGTGATTTCCTGTACGGGGCGCCGCATGTAATTCGCCGGACAGATGGGGGCGAGGGGGTTCTCGAGCTTGAGCGGAATTTTCTGCATGCAGCGCGGCTGGAGTTTACCCACCCGCGCACGGACGAAGAGCTCGAGATGGAGGCACCCCTGGCGGCTGAGCTTGTCGAGTTCCTGGCAGAGCTGAGGGGTTAGACAAGCGCGGCCCAGGACCCTAAAGAGTGGTCGCGGTTCGCGGCGAGGTCGTATTTGCAACTACTTAGGTTCAGCAGGCGTCTCTAGAAGGGCTGTCCGAGGTATCCTGCCATGCGTCTCCTCCCCTTCTGCTTTCTGCTCGTCTGCTCCTGTATCTCTGCTCAGGTGACCCCTCCTGGTGGCGAGGTGCTGAACCTTGACGTGGTGGCAACGATCAAGACCGGGCCGCCGATCTCGGGGTTGCAGCAGCAGGACTTCACCATTCTCGACAACAAGGTGCCGCAGCCGATTACGTCGTTTCGCGAGGTAGGGACAGGCGCACCGGCGAAGGCGATCCTGGTGCTGGACGCGGTGAACAGCGGGCAGGTGACGCTTGCGAACGAGCGCCAGCAGCTGGACAAGTTTCTGAGCGCCAATGAGGGGAAGCTGGCGATACCGACCACGCTGGCCCTCCTGACGGACAAGGGAGTCGAGGGCCTGGGCGGGAGTACGCGCGACGGGCTGGAGTTGAAAAAGATCATCGATTCGAAGGAGATCGGGCTACGTTTCCTGGGGCGCGGTTCTGGTTTCTACGGCGCAGAGGACCGGCTGGGTGTGTCGCTGCAGGGGATGCGGTTGCTGGCTTCGCGCGAGGCGGAGAGCCCGGGGCGCAAGCTGATGATCTGGATCTCGCCGGGCTGGCCGGTGCTTTCAGGGCCGCATATCGACTTGAGCAACAAGCAGCATGCCAGCATCTTTGCGGAGGTGGTGCAGCTTTCGACGATGCTGCGGAGGTCGGGGGTGGTACTCTACAGCGTCGATCCCAGGGGTGCGGGGGAGTCGATCTATCGCGAGGATTACTACAAGAGCTACGCGAAGGGGATCCGTAAGCCAGGCGACACGGACCCTGGCAATCTTGCGCTGCAGACGCTGGTGGAGCAAACGGGCGGGCTGGTGCTGAACAGCAATAACGACATCACGTCCATGCTGAAGAGGTCGGTAGCGGATGCGGCGCCTTACTACCAGATCAGCTTTGCGGGTGCGCATGCCGAGCGTCCGAACGAGTATCACGAGATCGAGGTGCGGGTGGGACAGCCTGCGGTCCAGGCACGTACGCGCCAGGGTTACTATGCGCAGCCACTACCGGGCAGCGTCGACCGTGCGCCAGACGGGCCTGCAACCAAGTAGAATCGAGCCGTGCACCTTGACCTGATTACGAAGCGTACGCGCCTGACTGCTGCTGTTCTTTTCTTCTGTGCTGCCACGGCTTTCGCGCAGACGTCCGAGCCGGTTCCGCAGCCCAAGCCGCAGCCGGTCACGCCGCAATCGGCGCAGCCTGTGCCGCAGCAGGCGGCTCCTTCATCCATCGCTCCGGCTTCAGGCGCTGCACCGGCTCCGGCCTCGGCTGTCGCGCCGGCCGCGGCGGGTGCAACGGCATCGGCGG
>CAXTUS010000029.1:0-12215 GCA_964247475.1 uncultured Acidobacteriaceae bacterium
CCCCAATCGTCCCCGCAACCGTCGAGGACTGATCCGAAGAAGCAACCGCCAGGCCCGTCTCGCCTTCAATGGATCCGTCAGTCGCCTGGGCAAACAGACTCATCCCGCCCTTCTCTGGCACCGTAAGCGTGATGGCACCGTTGGTGTTCTCAACGTCCACGTTGCCAAGTGGAAGGGAGTTTGTCAGGTCCACCGTTCCGTTGCTGTTCGTGATGTTGATGCTGCCTCCCACGCGCTCGAACGAGATGTTGCGGCTGCGTGTGCGCAACTCGATCGGACCAATCAGCTGGCTGCCGGTAAGCTCCTCGTCGTTGCTGATGTCGATCATTCCGTCCAGCCTGGCGACAGAGAGTTGAGTTCGTCCGGTCCGAAAGCTGAAGGGCGCACCCAGGTGTTCCAGATGCGTATCGCCGTAGAACTCACCTTCGAGAGACAGCTTACCGGTGATGTCGGTGAGGTTCAGGTCATCCGCATGGCCACGCAGCGTCAGGTCGCCTTCGATGCCGTGTGCGGAAAAATCTGAACCGTTGTTGCTGACGTGAACCGACACCGAGCCCACCAGTCTGTCCAACTCCACATCCCCGTGATTTGAAGTCACGTTCAACGGCGCCCTCACGTCGGACACCGTCACATTGCCGTGATTGGCGTTGATGGTCGTCTGAGCGAAGTCAGGGACCGTCACCGCGACGTCTGACGACGCTGCGTCCATCCCCGGGATCGTCACCGACAGGCTGCCGCCCGCAAGTCTGACAACCGGGCTGAGCCGATCCGCTCGCGACGCGGCGTCATCCTCGCTCCAGCTATAAACCTGCTTGTTCACGACGATATGGATCTGGTCATCCGCAGATTTACCCGTCACTGTCACGTCGCCGTGTGGATTATCGATCGAAAGCACAGTACCGGCAGGAAACGCCTGGTTGATCTCCTGTTCGTATTCATGACGTTCGCCGAACGCCTGGCCCAGTTCATCGGCGTCGATGTGCAATCCACGCAGCATCTCTCCGTTGTGGAACGAAGAGATAAAGCCTCCGGTCAGAGCCAGCAGGATGAGCAGAAAGACGACGCCCCCGCCGATGCCGCGACGCGCATACCGGACGCCCGACTGTGCGCTGTGATGGTCAAACGCCCATTCAGCCACCAGCACCAGGCCGGCGCCTACGAAGAGCAGAGGCCACCAATGCCCGTACCATTCGGCAAACTGATAGTAAGGAACGCGTCCCAGCTTGATCAGCAGCAGCACCACGCCGATGGCGACGATGAGCAGGGGGCCCAGGATCGAGGTGCGACGCATCGCGCGCTCCTGTTCCCGATACATCTGGCGCTGGGCGCGAAAAGCCTGTTTCTGGGCGCGCACCTGGTCTTGGACCTGACGCCGTGCGTAGCGTGCCTGCTGACGAGGATCGTAGCCCAAAGGGGCGCCGGGTGGAGGATAGGGCGGAGGGTAGCCGGCCATCAGAAGCCTCTCTTGGTCAGATCGGTTGAGTCAGGTGCAGGAGCCGCAGAGACCGGCGCGGGTGTCGGCGCGTAGGAGGCAGAAGAGGTCTGGAACGCCGCTCGTTGAAGCAGCGCCATGACGCCGGCCAGGATGATCAGAAAGGGCCAGCTGTGATGCCAGATCAGGATGTGGAAGGCATCCAGCAGGAACAGCAGGCCAAAGGCCCCCAGCCATATCGATCCCCGGACGGCTCGCAGCACGCGCAGAGCATATCCGGGCGAGCCGTCATTCTGAAGTCCCACACCGGTCTCGAACATCCTGCGCAGGAAGATCCAGACGCAGATACCAAGCAGAATGCAGCCGATGAGCGCTTCGCCGGGGAACCCGTTGAAGATGCCAGTGGTTGTCAGCAGAAAGATCGTGCCGAGGCCAATCAGCCAGATCGCGCCGGCTGGAAAGCGGCTTGGTTGCGCAGCGAAAGCCGACGGATCAAAGGGTGGTACCGGCGTGTAGGGCGGCGCTCCGTAAGCGGATGCGGCAGGCGGAACGGGCGGTGGCACATAGCCCGCGTCGCGGTACGCCTGTGCCTGAGTGGCCTGTGCGAACTGCTCGGCATACCCGGCTTGCTGGTAAGCGTTAGGGTATGCGCCGTGGGGCGGGGCATAAGCGTCTGTCGGAGCTCCCCACGATGTCGCAGCCGGCTGAGGCGGCACCGGCTGATAGGAGGCGCTGGGTCTCTGCGCATTATGAAAGCCCTGGGCAGCGGCGGCTGCTGCATCGTTCGCCACCTCCGTCACCGTGGGACCGGAGGGCCATGCTTTGCCAAACCCCAGGCGTTCCCCGATGTCGTTCAGCCCGAAGGGATTTGGCAGCGGCGTGCCGTCGCGGCGGGCGCGCGCGGTGTGATGCGCCTCGATCGCCATGTAGAACACCCAGCCCGCGACAAAGAGTCCGAAGATGCCATTGACATTGTCGGCAAGCGAAACCAGGACAGCGAAGACCACCAGGTGGATGATTCCCTTCGCATATTGCTCGTTGTACATCGCGCCGACCCCTGGGATCAGGCCCAGCAGGGCAGCCAGACCCGGGTTTGGCCGGGCGGAGTTGAAGCTGGAA
Organism: uncultured Acidobacteriaceae bacterium; assembly: GCA_964247475.1. GTDB lineage: Bacteria > Acidobacteriota > Terriglobia > Terriglobales > Acidobacteriaceae > Edaphobacter. Next base: position 2,552 of record CAXTUS010000029.1, read on the forward strand.
GCCCACGATGCGGCTCCTGCAGACCAGGTACCCGTCGCCCCGTAGCTTGCCGGACCATAGCCGCCGGGCGTACCAGGAGGCGGAGGCACGGCACCCGGACCAGTCGGCGTCTCACCAAGCCGGGCAGCCAGGCAGGGCTCGCAATAGACGGCCGGGCCTACACGACAGATGGTGTCGGTATCAAGTGGTTTGCCACAGTTCTGACAGAAACCAGCTGGTGGGATGGTGGAATTTGACTGAGTCTGGTTCGGATCATTCATGTCACTCATGCCAGACCTCCTTCTTTTCTAAGGCGCAACGCGGCACTGGCCGCGGAAGTGTTGTTGCGACGAAGCTCAGGGGCAAACTCGAACCCGGTCCGGTGCAAAACAGGGCCTTCCGGCAGCGGAGCCTCGCGCAGGCTGCTGCCGTGCGGAGTCTCCGGCTTCTGCTGCCCGGGCTGCTGATCCTGCTTCTGCGTGGCCGGGTCTGCGGGCGCACTCTGGCGGTTGTTCTGGTTGTTCCGGTTGTTCTGGTTGTTCCGGTCGTTCTGGTTGGTCCGGTCGTTCTGGTTGTTCCGGTCAATCGTCTCGTTCGTACGATCATCGGCCGCACTCTGGCGCAGGTCATCTACGCGCGATTCAAGCACTCGCACCACCTTCAGGTTGTCGTAGTACCGATGGCCGGAGGCGGTCGCCTCATAAAAGCTGCGCTTCAGGCTCGAGGGCTTCAGATTTCCGGCGCTCATCTGATCGAGCCGCACACCCAGCAGGTTCATGGTCAGCGCAATGGAAAAGAATGCCATCGCCGCGGTCATCGCAAGGCGCGGCTCCATCGCGATTCGTGTGAACCGGGTAAAGCCGGAGACGGGCACCGGGCGCGGAACGAACGGCAGTACATTGCCTGGCAGCACGTTCCCAGGGAATGGAGCAAGCTCGGCCGGCACCTCGGGATGAGAGAACGTATCGCCCAACTGACCCGAAGTCTGTGCCAGGATCCGCTCCATCAGCGCTCCCGAGGGTTCAGGCCTCGACGCCTTCAGCATATCGAGCCATGCGGCTCCGCGCTTGGCCTCGGCAAACGCCTCCGCACAGGTAAGGCAGCCACTCAGGTGATGGTCAAAGAAGACCTCGTCGGCCGGGCTCAACAGGCCATCGATGGCATCCGTAAACAGCTCTTCGCATGCGGCGCAGTTAGGATGCGGAAGCTTCTCCGGCTGCTGATCTCGCGCTGCGAAGTCGTCGAAATTGAATGTCTTGGCCATCTAAACCACCTGTCCTTCTATACGTTGTAAAAGCCTTGCCAGTTCCGCTCGACCCCTGCTGATGCGGCTCTTCACGGTGCCTTCAGGAATCTTCAGAATGACCGCGATCTCCTTGTAGTCCATGTCCTCAAGATCACGCAGGATCACGGCCTCGCGAAGTTCCGGAGACAGCTTCCTGAGGGCAGCCTGGATTGTGGCCTTCAACTCGAGCCCGGCAAAGCGCTGTTCCTGATTCTGACGCGTATCGGCCAGACGCTCAGCCATGGTTGGACCGTCTTCCTCGCCGGAAAGAGTCTCATCGAGCGAGTCGCTTGCCCGGTCAAGGCGGGTACGACGATAGTTATCGACCAGCAGGTTCCGGGTCAGCGTCGTGATCCAGGTATGGAAGCCGCCCTTTGCCGGATCGAAGCTCGACAGATTGCGATAAACCTTCAGGAAGACATCCTGCGTGATGTCCTCGGCCTCGGTCTGGTCGTTGGTGAACCGATAGCAGATGGCATAGACGCGCTTGTGCTGCCCAGCAACCATCCTGTGCCACGCGCCCTGGTCGCCCGCCATGCACTGACGGACCAGGAGTGCGAGTGCATCCTGTTCTGCCTGCTGTTCTGGCGTCCTTTGCACACGTGCCTCGGGCGTTTTACGGGATGGGAGCAGTGTACCGGGAGGCGAACCTGGCTGCACACCCCTCCCTGCGTCCGGGAAGACGCTGCCCTGGATCGGCATCGGCCGGTACGCTGGAGCGGAAAACGGAACCGTCATGGAGAAGACGCCCATGCTGTTCATACGCAGGGGCGTCCGTTTCAGTTCCGTTATTTCAGTTTGAACAGCGGTGATCGACCGGGGGGGCGGACTCTACTTCGCAGCCGGCGCGCTGATAACCCCGCACGCCACCCGGTTGCCAGCGTTGCCAGTGGGATCGGTCATCATGTCGTCAGCCTTCTCGTGCACCATGATGGATGTTCCGCCGTTGGCAAGAATGCTGTTGGCGGCATCCGGCTTCAGCGTCAGATAATCGACCGTGAAGCTCGCATCGGATGTTCCATCCATGCCGACGGCGATGTTCTTCGGCAAGTCGCCGGCATGGTGGCCGGCCGGGTTTTTCTGGCCATGCTGCTTCTTCTCAGGGTTAAAGTGCCCGCCGGCGCTCTTGAAGTCGGGCGCCTCGCACACCGGATTCTGGTGGATGTGCACGGCGTGCTCTCCTTCCGGAAGGTTCTTGAGCGCCAGCTTGATGCGCAGCTTGCCGCCCATCGTCTCACGGAAAGTGGCTGTGCCCGCGTCCTTGCCGTCGCTCGTCTTCAGCGATACCACAAGATCCTTGTCATGCTTTTGCGCGGTTGCCGGGATCACCATGGCAAACAATGCCAGGCCTGCAAGTGCGATGCGACTCATGTGTATTTTCTCCTGAAGAACGGACTCAGAGTGAGTCTCCGACTGGTTTAGACGCCTGTTCCGGCTCCGGCGCAAAAGATTTGTCGTCCTGGGCACAATGTATCCTTTCTTTCATGACGTTTTCCCAAAGCAACATACTCTTCGCGCCTGCGATCCTTATGGCGTGCGGAGCCTTCCTGCTCGCGCAGGATGCAAAGACCGGCCCGAAGCCCGATGAAAAAGCACCCATCGTCAACGACTTACCTGCCGACAAATCCGTCCCGCAGACCGTCGAGATGAACGGCAAAACCCTGAAGTACACCGCGACGGTGGGCACTCTTCCTACCAAGAACGTTAAAGGAGAGCCGACCGGCGAGGTCGTCTTCACTTCGTACATCATGGACGGCCCGGGTTCCAGCCCGTCGGGGCGCCCCGTCACCTTCGCATTTAATGGCGGCCCCGGCGCCGCCAGCGTCTACCTCAACCTGGGTGCGATCGGCCCCAAGCGCGTCGACTTCGGCGCCGAGGGCCAGAGCCCATCCGATCCGGCCGTCCTCAAGGACAACCCGGGGACCTGGCTCGACTTCACCGATCTCGTCTTCATTGACCCGATCGGCACCGGCTTCTCAAAGTCGCTCGTCCCGCTTGACGAGGCCAAGAAGCTGTTCTACGGGCCCGACCAGGACATCGACTATCTTTCGAAGATCGTCTACGACTGGCTGGTCAAGAATGGCCGCCTGCAGTCCCGCAAGTACATCGTGGGCGAAAGCTACGGCGGCTACCGCGGCCCGCGCCTCACCGCACACCTCCAATCCCAGAATGGGATTGCGATGAACGGCCTCGTGCTGGTCTCGCCCGCTCTCTCTCCCAGTGGGGGTTCGGCCAACATGTCGCCCATCCCTTGGATGATCACACTTCCCTCCATTACCGCCGCCAACTACGAGCGGCAGGGCAAGCTGACGCCTGAGAACATGGCGAAGGTGATCGACTACACCACGGGCGAGTACATGGTCGATCTGATGAAGGGCTTTTCAGACCCTGCGGCCACCCCGCGTGTGGTCAAAAAGGTGACTGAACTGACAGGTCTCGATCCGACCTTCGTCAAGCAGTCTGGCGGCCGGCTCGAGACCCAGGCCTTCCTGCGCGAAGAGTTCCGCGAAACCGGCAAGCTTGGCAGCCGCTACGATCCGAACGTCACCGCCTACGATCCCTTCCCGTACAGCCCGCAGCAGGAGACCAACGACCCTATCCTGCTCTCGATCATCGCGCCCACCACCACCGCCATGGTCGATTTTGTGACCCGCACCGTCGGCTGGAAGACAGATGCACGGTACAACGCGCTCTCCTACGAGGTCAGCCGGGCTTGGGACCGCAACGGTGGCGCCTTCGATGACGACTCCTCGGCAACCGATCTGCGCACCGCAGTCGCCACCGATCCCAAGCTGCGCGTCGTCATCGCGCACGGCTGGGACGACCTTTCCTGTCCTTTTATGGGATCGGTCCTGACCGTCTCCCAGATTCCCACTATGGGCGACGCCACACGCGTCCAGGTCCATGAGTACCCGGGCGGCCACATGTACTACGCCCGGCTCGGCAGTTCACTTGCTTTGCGCAAGGATGTACTCGAGATGGTAGAGAAACACTAAGGGTCTTACTTGGCGCGACCGACTCCGATCGACCCGGAGATTAGTTCTTCGGGTCGATCGGCCTTAGCTGGCGGAGGCTGCGGTAGGGCGACTTCTCGTCGATCTGCAGCAGCTCGTTATAGCCCGTTGCCTCGTTATCGTAGACAAAGCTCAGGCCCAGCAGATCGAACTTCTGGAAGAACTCATCCCACGTCATAACGCGGATGTTCTGCCGCGAGCTTGCCATCTGTGGCAGCATGATGCGCAGTTCGGTGGGTTCATGATCCAGATACTCGGGCAGGATCTCGGTCGGAACGGCCTTGTGCGTCTCCGCCCATTGGCGGATCTCCGAGTGATCCGTGGTCGGTCCGGCTAACTTCATAGATCGCATCTCCTGTGCGGACTCTGGATTACTGTCTCTTCGACAAGTCACAAGGATGCGCGCAGCCACTGCGCGGGTTGACCGCCGGCTGTCTGCGTCTTCAGGCCACAGGAAGCTCCAGCTGCTCAGAACCCGCTTGATCCTCCCACGGGCGGAAGCAGGCGCGGCAGCGAGCTTCGTACAACCCGGCCGCGCCAACCACGACCAGCTCCTGGCTTTGGCCAAGGCGCTGGGTGTGGATCGCCGGCGCACCACAGACCATGCAGATCGCCGAAAGCTTGGTCACCTCGTCCGCCACCGCCATCAGGTTCGGAATCGGCCCGAAGGGTTCGTTGGTGAAGGTCGTATCGAGGCCCGCAATCAGGACGCGCTTGCCCATGTGCACTAACTCGAGCGCCAGCGCCACGATCCCAGAATCGAGAAACTGCGCCTCGTCGATGCCGATCACCCCCACTTCACCCAGCTTCTCCGCCAAAGCGGCACGCAGCCGTTCCACATTCGGGACAGTCTCCGCCTCATGGGTGTGCGACGAGTGCGATGCGATCGCCGTCCGGTGATAGCGGAGATCAATGTCTGGTTTGTAGACAGCGACCTGCTGGCGCGCAATCCGTGCACGCTTCAATCGCCGGATCAACTCTTCAGACTTGCCGGAGAACATGGGACCAACGATCACTTCCAGTCGGCCCGGTACGGACGGAACAGCACTCATACCTCTATGCTAGCCAGAGTTCAAGTGGATTTCGAGCTACAGACTTCTCGAACTCCCGTTCACCCCCTGGGCTTGCCTGACAGGGTGAGTCCTCGGGGAGCATCGGGCTTCGAAGTTCAGCTTGTAGCTGCCTGGGCGTGTCATGGCCGCCACCCGCATGCCATCGCCCACAACAAGCTTCTCCTGCTCGAAACCTTGGCTCACTGACTCCAGGAAGAGCATCGCAGCTTTCCCGCACGGTATGCCTGCTGCATGAGCGCGGCCCCAACCAGATGAAGCCAGCACCAGCAACTCTGCCCTCCAGCCCCAGGCCTTCGCGATGCTGAAGCCAAGTCCCCCGACGGCGAACGCCAGCGACTTGTTGGTGACCATGAAGAAAGGGAAGCGCCTGCGTGACATTCGGAGGTGCCGCGCCACAGCAGGGGGCTGCAGGCCATGCCATCATGTCGCTACGCGAGCGGCTGCCAGAGCTCCACGCGGTTGCCCTCGGGGTCGGTGATCCAGGCAAAGTGTCCGTACTCGGCACTCTCCCGTTTCGGGTCGATGGTGGTACCGGCTGCGGCAAGCTTGTTCAGCAGGGCCTCGAGATCGTCGACCCGGTAGTTCACCATGGCGGTCTGTGGCCCCCCGCCAAAGTGCCCGGAGTCCTGGGGGAAGAGCGACCAGGTCGTCATCCCGGTGCCGGCTGGCACCTCGTCGCTCCACCTCATCACCGAGCCGCCCCAGGCTTCCATCTTCAAGCCGAGGTGCTCGCCGTACCAGGCGGCAAGCGCCTTCGGGTCACGCGCCTTCAGGAAGATGCCGCCAATTCCGGTGACACGTGCCATTTACACTCCTCGGTCAATAAGGGACGGGCCTGGCCCGGGTTACGCGGATAGCGAAGCCAGCAGCTCCGTAACTTTTCCCGATGCGATTGTATGCCGGGCAAGCTCCGCGCCGAGAACGAAATTTTCAGCCAGCCCCGCCGTCACCAGCACGGCCGCCGAGTTCATGACGACCACGTCGCGGCAAGGACCCGGCACATCGCGGAAGATCTCGCGCAGGATCTCGGCGTTGGTTTCGGCATTGCCTCCCGCTAGTGCCTCGATTGGCGCCGGTCGAAGGCCGAAGCTCTCAGGCGCGACGGTCGAGAACCGCACATGGCTACCCCGTACCTCGGCTACCACGGAGGTACCGGACAGAGAAAATTCGTCGAGCCCGCCGCCATGCACAACAAACGCGTGACGCGTGTCGAGCAGCGCCAGCGTCTTTGCAACGACCGGCACCAGGTGCTCGGCATAGACACCGATCACCTGGGCCGAGGCACCGGCCGGATTTGTCATAGGTCCCAGGATGTTGAAGGCGGTGCGCACCCCGAGAGCGCGCCGGATGGGCATCACCGAGCGCATCGCGGGCTGAAGCGCGGGTGCCGGCAGGAAGGCAAAGCCGTGTCTGCGCAGCGAATCGACCGCCTCGGCAGGCGTCAGGTCCACCGGCACGCCGAGCGCTTCAAGCACGTCCGCCGAGCCGCAGCGCGAAGTGACTGCACGATTGCCGTGCTTCGCCACCCACGCCCCGGCCGCAGCTGCCACCAGCGCGGCGGCGGTCGAAATGTTGAAGGTGCCGCTCAGGTCTCCGCCCGTGCCGCAGGTGTCGACACAGCGGAGCCGTTCGGCGTCGGTGAGAGGAAGCCGCGTGGACCGACCACGCAGGGCATCGACAAAGCCGGCAAGCTCGTCCGTCGTCTCACCCCGGGCGGCAAGCGCGCCCAGCAGCGCGGCGGTGCGCAGCTCCGAGCCAAATTCGTCGATGTCGAGAATTTGTTCGAGCAGCAGGCGAGCCTCGCTGCGTTCAAGCGTCCCGCGCTGCTCAAGTACGCGCTTCAGGAAGCTCTGGATCAGGTTCGCCGGATCAGCCATACAAGGTCAAGGATACAGAAAGGCAGCGCCTGGCTTCGGGCACAAGCTTTCAGCAAGGCTTGAGGATCGAATGCCAGCTGCCTGCCCCCACCTGCAGGCTGGCAGGCAGCAGCTGTCAGCTGACCGTGTGCGTTTATCGCTACGCCAATCCGGTGTTCGCATTGCAGAGTGCCGCCGCGGTTCGCTACGATGACGAGGCGTCAACCGTATCCGAGAGACCCTCGTCCGGATGACCGCGACGGAGAGAGTTCAGCGATGAAGATTCACGAGTACCAGGCGAAAGAGATCCTGCGCAAGTACAACGTGCCCGTCCCGGGCGGCGAGATGGCGACCACGCTCGAGCAGGCGGACACTGCTGCCAAGTCGCTCTTCGCGGCCGGCAACAAGGCGGTGGTCGTCAAGGCGCAGATCCACGCCGGCGGTCGAGGCAAAGGGGGCGGCGTCAAGGTGGTGAAGACGCTCGACGAGGCGGAAGCCGCATCGAAGGCCATCCTCGGCATGCAGCTCATCACCCACCAGACCGGGCCTCAGGGTCAGAAGGTTCAGCGCCTGCTGATCGAGGAAGGCTCCGCCATCGAGCGCGAGCTTTACCTCGGCCTGGTGCTTGATCGCGCCACCGCGCGCATCGTCTTCATGGCCTCGCAGTCAGGCGGCATGGAGATCGAAGAGGTCGCGCATGCCACTCCCGAGCTGATCTACAAGGAGTACATCGACCCGGCCGTCGGCTTCCAGCCCTACCAGGCGCGTGCCCTCGCCTTCAAGCTTCAGCTCAAGCCCACCATGATCAACCAGGCCGTCGGCTTCATGACCGGCCTCTACAAGGCCTTCATCGACACCGACTCCACCCTGATGGAGATCAACCCCTTCATCACCACCAAGGACGACAAGCTGCTGGCGCTCGACTGCAAGATCAACTTTGACGACAACGCCATGTTCCGGCACAAGGATCTCAAGGAGCTGCGCGACCCCTCCGAAGAAGATCCGCTTGAGGTCGAAGCCTCGAAGTTCGGCCTCAACTACATCAAGCTCGACGGTGACATCGCCTGCATGGTGAACGGGGCGGGCCTCGCCATGGCGACGATGGATATCATCGAATATGCCGGCGGCAAGGCTGCCAACTTCCTCGACGTAGGCGGCGGAGCGAACCAGGAACAGATCGAGAACGCCTTCGGTATCCTGCTCTCCGATCCTAATGTTAAGGCGATCTTCATCAACATCTTCGGCGGCATCCTGCGCGTCGATGTGCTGGCCACAGCGGTCGTCGCGGCGGCGAAGAAGCTCAACGTGCAGCTGCCGATCGTCCTCCGCCTTGAAGGCACCAACGTCGAAGAGGGCCGCAAGATCTTGCAGGAGTCCGGTCTGAAGTTCGAGGTCGGCACGACCATGAAGGACGCCGCGAACCTGGCCGTAGCCGCCGCAAAGGGAGTTAACTAAATGTCAGTACTGGTCGACAAAAACACCCGCCTCATCGTGCAGGGCATCACCGGTCGCGAAGGGCTCTTTCACGCCCAGGGCTGCCGCGACTATGGCACCAACGTCGTCGGCGGCGTGACACCGGGCAAGGGCGGCACCACGGTCGACGGCTTCCCCGTCTTTAACACCGTCGAAGAAGCAGTCGCGAAGACCGGCGCCAACGTCTCCGTCATCTTCGTGCCGCCGCCGTTCGCAGCCGATGGCATCCTCGAGGCCACCGCAGCCGGCCTACCGCTCGTCATCTGCATCACCGAAGGCATCCCGACCCTCGACATGGTCAAGACCTGGGCCTTTGTCAAGGGCTCACCTACTCGCCTGATTGGCCCCAACTGCCCCGGCGTCATCTCGCCCGGTAAGGCCAAGGTGGGTATTATGCCCGGCCGCATCCACAAGGAAGGCTCGGTCGGGATCGTCTCGAAGTCCGGCACGCTGACCTACGAGGCCGTCTACCAGCTCACGACGCGCGGCATCGGGCAGTCGACCGCCATCGGCATCGGAGGCGATCCCATCATCGGCACCACCCACATCGATGCGCTTAAGCTGCTGAACGAAGACCCCGAGACCGAAGCCATCATCATGATCGGCGAGATCGGCGGCTCAGCAGAAGAGGCCGCCGCGAAGTACATCGCAGAGCACGTCAAGAAGCCGGTCGTTGGATTTATCGCTGGCCAGACCGCACCCCCGGGACGCCGCATGGGCCACGCCGGCGCCATCATCTCGGGCGGCGAAGGCACCGCAGCCGAAAAGATGAAAGCCATGACCGCCGCCGGCATCCACGTCGTCAAATCTCCCGCCGAGATGGGCGAGACCATGGCTGGGCTCTTGGGACGCTAGTCAGAAAAGAAGCAACCGCAAACGCGTCCTGACGCCGGATGGGCGCCGCTTCGTGGAGTGGCGGGGCGGGCGCGCGGTGAAAACAGGGGGTTTAACACGCCAGCATAACCGCCCAACCCCCGCCCCCCC
>CAXTUS010000029.1:12225-34396 GCA_964247475.1 uncultured Acidobacteriaceae bacterium
GAGTGGGGGGGGGGGCGCGGGTCAAACGCCGTGGTCCGACCCCCAGGGCTACCGCGCGATAGCGCTTCCACCCCACGAAGTGGTCGCCGCCCGCGATCAGGGCGCCGTTGCTTGTCGTTCAACCAGGTTCCCCAGCGCGTCTGCATAGACGATCGGTGCCAGATTCAGCTCTTTCAGGCTGGGCTCGATCTTGCCTCTGTCCCCGACCGCCAACACCAGTAGGTTGTCCGGATGGATGGTCGATTGCGCCGCCTTGACTACGTCGTCCGACGTCACCGCGCGCAGCTTGTCCGGCAGGTTAGCGTAGTAGTTCAGCGGCCGGCCGATCAGAAAGATCGATGAGATCGCCGCAGCTGTCGCGGCGTTCGTCTCAAAGCGTCCGGGCAGCGACTGGATGCTCGCGTCCTTGGCATGACTCAGCTCGGTCTGGCTTGGCGGGTCGGTCAGGATCCGGTGCAACTCCGCCATCAGCTCCTTCGCGGACGCAGCCGTCACGTCAGTCCGAACCAGCCCGCCCGCCAGGAACAACCCTCCCCTGCGGTACTGCTGGAACGCGGACTGCGCCCCGTAGGTGTATCCGTGCGCTTAGCGCAGGTTCATGTTGATGCGGCTGCCGAAGCTTCCGCCCAGCGTGTAGTTCATCACCTGGATCGACTGCAGGTCGGGCCGGGTGGCCGGCACGCCGAGGCCATAGGCAACCAGCGCGGTCTGTGGCGAGCCGGGTTTGTCGACGATGACAACCCTTGTCCCGGCAGGCGAAGGCGGGGCCGCGAGCGTCACCTCGGCGCTCGCGGTGCTCGTCCACTGGCCGAAGTAGTGCTCGGCCAGCGCGCGTGCATCAGCCTCCTGCACGTCGCCTGAGAGCACCAGCGCCGAATCCGCCGGTCCGTAGTGCGCCGCCCAGAAGCCCTGCAGCTGCGCGCGCGTAATTGCTTCAAGGCTCTTCTCCGTGCCGGCGTTCGGGAAGCCGTACGGCTGGTCTCCGAAGAGCAGGTGCGGACCCACGCGCTGCGCGATTGCAAACACGTTATCGCTCTCCTGGCGGATGCCCAGGATGCGCTGCTTGCGGATGCGTTCAAGGTCGTCGGGGTTGAAGGCCGGGTGCCGGATTACGTCCGACAGCAGCTCCATCGCGCCGTCCGCGTGGTTGGTCAGCACGTCCACCTGGGCAGACGCGCCATCCATCGAACTTGTCACCGCAAGCCCTGTGCCCAGGTTCTCAGCGGCCTCGGCGATCTGGATCGCGGAGCGGCTGGTCGTGCCTTCGGCAAGCATGCTGGCCGTGAAGGCCGCGATGCCCGGCCGATTTGCAGGATTGGTCTCGCCACCAGCACGCGAGACCAGCGACGCAGTCAGTACCGGCAGGCTGCTATCCCGCACCATCAACACGCGCAGCCCGTTCTTCAGGGTGAACTCGGTCGGAACCGGCAGGTGGAAGGTGACGGGCGGGCCAGCCGGAGGCGCGGTCTTCCTCCAATTCTGTTGCGCCTCTACCTCCGCCGTGTAAGGCGGCGTCACCTTCACGTCGGCGTCGGTCGCATCCGGGCTGCGCGGCACGTCGTCCACCACCTTGTTGCCAGGGACGCAGGAGACCACCACCGCCTGGTTCTTGTTCAGGTACTTTGCCGCGAGCGCGTGCACGCTGGCCGGCGTCACCGCCTCAAAGCGTGCAACGTCCTTCGGCAGATAGCCCGGATCGCCGGTGTACTGGTTGTAGCTGTCGAGCGTATCCGCTACCCCGCCGAAGCCGCCAAGCCGCTGCAGCCCGGAGATCTTGTGGGTGAGGTCGCTGGTGCGCGCGGCTTCCACTTCATCGGTGGTAGGCCCTTCCTTCTGCAGCTTCGCAACCTCATCCCAGAAGCCGGCTTCAATCTCCTCAAGCTTCACGCCGGGTTTGGCCGTGATGTCGCAGCTGACGATCGAGGTGAGCTTCAGGGAGTTATCGCCGCACGTCACCGACTGGGCGATCTGCCGTTTGTAGCGCAGCGATTGTGCCAGCCGGCTGGCCTTCGCCTCACCCAGGATGCGGGTCAGGATCTGCGCATCGGCATCGCCCGGGGTGAACGCAGGAGGCAGCAGGAAGGCGACGCTGAGCCGCGGAAGCGTGACCGTGTCCGTCACCGTCGCGCGCTTCTGCTGCGTGATCGTCACCGGCGGAACGTTGACGGCCTCCACCCTGGGCCCGGCCGGGATAGGACCGAAGTACTTCGTCAGCAGCGTCCTCAGCTCGGCCGGCTTGAAGTCGCCGGCGATGGCGATGCTGGCGTTGTTCGGCGTGTAGAACTGCTGGTGGAACTCCCGCACGTCGGCGATACGGGCGGCTTCTATATCCGCGTGCGAGCCAATCACGCTCGCATAGTAGGGATGCTCACGCGGGAAGAGCATGTGATAGACCTGCTCATCCGCCATGCTGTATGGTGTGCCCTCGCCCTGCCGGCGCTCGTTGCGCACCACGTCCCTCTGGTTCGCAAGCTTTACCCGGTCGAGGCCTTCCAGCAGGTAGCCCATGCGGTCAGACTCAAGCCACATCCCAAGCTCAAGCTGGTTCGCGGGCAGCGTCTCAAAGTAGTTGGTACGGTCGAAGTCAGTGGTGCCATTGACGTCCGTCGCGCCCGCGCCCTCCACATACTTGAAGTGGGCCTTCTCACCCACGTGTTCCGACCCTTCAAACATCATGTGCTCAAAGAGGTGCGCGAACCCGGTGCGGCCTGGCCGCTCATTCAACGGGCCCACGTGGTACCAGAGATCAACCGCGACCAGCGGCAGGCGGTGGTCCTCATGCGTCAGGACGGTAAGCCCGTTCGGTAGGGTGAACTTCTCGTACTTCAGCTCCGGGATGGGCAGCGGCCTGGCTTTGACCGGATGGCTTTGAGCGGTCATGCCAATGTTTTCAGCTCCCGACAGGCAGGCAGATAGAGCGAGCGTCCCGGCAGCGACGACTCGAATAGAAGCGTACAGGGCGTTCATGTGGGCTCCGGTCGTGAATAGTTGCGAAGAAGATGAACAGGGTGGAGGTGACGGGGTGGTTCGAAGATAATAACCGGAAAGTTGCAGATCGAACCGCGACAAAAAGCTTGAATTTTCCTCGGAGTTCAGGCGCGCATGCAGAGTACTCTTCTTGTGTCAGGGCTGGAGGCGTATGAAGATCGGCTTCGCGCATGTCTTTCTTACCGGTGTGATCGCATGCAGCGCGGCTGCGGAGCCAGCCTCGAGGCCAGTGTCGGCATTAAACCAAGGCCCGCCGCAATCACAGTCCGGCGCACCCGGCCAACCTCCCGGAAGGCCGTCGCCGGGTGGCCGGCCACCCCAGGGCGGTCCTCAACCCGTGCGGCCATCGGGCGGACCACAGGTGCAGCCGCCTCGGCCTCAACCGGGCCGGCCGCAGGTCCAGCCGCCAAGGCCAGATCCCGGCAATCCAGGCAATCGCCCGAACCCGGGCAACCGCCCCGCCCCGGGCAATCGACCCAATCCAGGCAATCGCCCGAACCCGGGGCGCCCCGGCGGCAATCGCCCCGTAAACCGCCCGCCGCAGTGGGGACGCCCGCCACAGCAGCGGCCGTCCTACCAGTTCCGGCCTACGGACCGCGACTACCTGCGCCGCTTCTACCTGTCGCGCTTCCGCTACATCAACCGCGCACGGAGACCTGTCTTCACAGCTGGCGGCTACTTTCCATACGGGGATGTCTCCTACCTGTCCGCGCTGCCGCCTGAGCAGTACGGCTACCTGCCACCACCGCCGCCGGGCTACCGCATAGGCTACTACGACGGCTACGTGGTGGTCTATGACCCGCTTACCTACTTCATCGCGAACGTGATCGATCTGTTGCAATAGTTGCCGGGTCGGGCAAAGCGCGGGGATGTCGGGCTGGCCGGCATCCCGCTCAGCGCTGCTGGGCCAGGAACCCTGCAGGGTGGCTGAATCCATCAAAGAGCGCAGAGAAGGTCTCGTTCGACGCCGCATTGCTGATCACGAGATGGCCGGAGTCGCTGCTGTCAGACCAGCGATCCGTCCCATCCGCAGCTGAAACCTCAACCGTTCCCGGCTTGCTGACGGCGAAGTAAGGCTGGCCCTTCGATCCCTTTCCGCGGGCTGCGAAGAGCACTGAAAGCATGTCCCACATGGGCCGCTGATCCGCGTCCGCAAGCCGCAGCGCATAGCGCGTGGGGTTGGCAAGCTGCGAAGCCCCGGCCGGCGCACCCGCCAGCACGAACTCGCCATTCTCAAAGCCATTCAGATACACCGGCGGGAAGCCGTTCTGCCTCGTCCAGCGCGCAAACAGCGCGTGGTAGCCCGGCGCATCGCACTCAAAGTTCCACTCGATGCCGGAAGGATAGCGGCCCCCCATGACGGAAAGCAGCTTCACCTTCTGCTGCACCATCTCCTCCCCGCTCAGCTTGCTCACCCGGTCCGGCGGGCTCGCAAGCAGCTGGTTCAGGCACGTCGCAAAGCCTGTAGCCACAACTGCAACCGAGTGTGGCGGCGCAGTCGCCAGGGCCTTCCGATAGACGCTCACGCAGTCCGGGTAGTGCGCGCGCGTGTCCCCGGCAGCGAAGCGCGCCACCAGCTTCTCTGCCCATACGCTCTCGTTGCAGTGCTCCTTCCTACACGTTGCAGTCGCCGGATCAACCGCCTGGTTCGCGCCCACCGGTGTCTCCCCATGGCCTGCATGCACCGCAAACAGCTTCAGCACCGGCGCGCTCAACGGGTTCGCCGAATCAGCCACCATCGCCAGCAGCCGGATCTCGTGCCGGTCCTCAAGCGCATAGAGGATCGGCAGGGTGTTCACGCAGTCCACATCCTGCGAGCAGTCGTCGTCGAAGATCATCGCCTGCTGGGCGTGGGCTTCGATCCTAAGCAGGAGCAAGAGTAGAGCAAGCGTTCGCATGGAGCTTCATCTTAAAGGATTTCAGCAGAGGGAGGATTGGGAGGCGACTCCAGGCGCGCTCTCATCACAGCCGGCAGCTACTTCGTGGGGTGCCGGGCTTCGCGTGGGTATACTGCGGGCATGCGTGGACTCCCTCTACTTGGAATCGGTTTGGTATGCGCAGCCTCCTCTGCCGTCGCACAGGACGCTGCAGCGAGATGCTCCGCACTCGCCTCGCTCAAGCTCGACCACGCCTCCATCACCTCCGCATCACTGATCTCAAAAGGCCAGGGCCTTGGCTCCACACGCCTCAAGCCTGAACGCGCCAGCACTCTCAAGGACCTCTGCCGCGTCCAGATCCTCGACCAGCCCTCCAACGACTCACACATCCTCACCGAGGTCTGGCTGCCCGCGGCTGGCTGGAACGGCCGCTACGACGCCACCGGCAACGGAGGCTTCGCAGGAGAGATCTACTTCGAACAGATGGCCGCTGCCGTCGACCAGGGCTACGTCACCTCCGGCACCGACACCGGCCACGTGGGCCCCGCGGCAAGCTTCGCCCTCGGCCATCCGGAGCAGGTGAAAGACTTCGGTTGGCGCGCGATCCACGACATGTCCGTGCTGGCAAAACAAGTCGCTCAGGCCTTCTACGGCAAGTCTGTCAGCCACTCCTATCTCGCCGCCTGCTCAGACGGTGGACGCGAAGCGCTCATCGAAGCCCAGCGCTTCCCCACCGACTTCGACGGCATCCTGGCCGGCGCACCCGCCTACAACTGGACCGGCCTGCTCGCATCGGGCTCCGTCAACGAGGCCGCACTCCATGCGAGCGCTGCGAGCTACGTGCCAGCGCGTAAACTGCCCGCACTCGCTGCCGCCGTGCGCAACGCTTGCGACTCGCTCGACGGTGTAAAGGATGGCATCCTCAACGACCCGCAGGACTGCCGCTTCGACCCAGCTTCCATGATCTGCAAGGCAGGCGACACGGACAGCTGCCTGCTGCCGGAACAGGTCGCCTCGCTGAAGGTCATCTTCGGTGCAAAGAAAGATGCGGCAGGCAATGTCGTCTTCCCCGGCATCTCGCGCGGTGCCGAAGACGCCCAGGGAGGAGTCGCCGGCTGGGTCGTTGGGGACGCCCCTTCCAGCACCACGTTGATCGGCTTCTTCAGTACCGGCTTCTTCTCGAACATGGTCTTCGAAAAGCCGGACTGGTCGATCCAGAGCTTCGACTTTGACCGTGACCTGGCCGCCGCAAAGGCGAAGACAGCCGACGCCCTAAATGCGACCGACACGAACCTCAAGCCATTCATCGACCGTGGCGGCAAGCTCATCCTTTATCACGGTTGGAACGACCCCGCCATCCCTGCCCTCTCAACCGTGGCCTACTACGACGGCCTGGTGAGCCGGATGGGAGCCGGGGCCGTAGACGCTTCGGTGAAGCTCTACATGGTGCCCGGCATGCTGCACTGCGACGGAGGCCCCGGCGCGGTCTCGATCGGGCAAAGCTCAGACCACGTACACGGCGACGCACAGCACGATCTCGTCACAGCGCTCGAGCAGTGGGTTGAGCAGGGCAGGGGGCCAGGCACCGTTATCGCGACGGGCAACGGCATGACCCGGCCGCTCTGCGTCTTCCCGGCGAAGGCGAAGTACGTCAACGGCGACACGAAAGATGCGAAGAGCTTCACCTGCGCCAGGTAGCGTCTCGGTCACAGCGGACGAGCCAGGCTTTGTGGCTATACTCTCCGGTATGCGCTCAACCTGTTTGCTGCCCCAGTCGCTGGTGTCCGCCTTCCTGCTTTGCTGCGCGCTGCCATGCCTCGCCCAGCAGCAAACCGTCACTGTTACATTCTCGCCGACGGTCAGCGGGAAGCCGTTCGACGGCCGCGTGCTCTTCCTCCTTTCAAACAACGACCAATCCGAGCCGCGCATGCAGATCGACGACACGCCGCGCTCGCAGATGGTCTTCGGTGTCACCGTCGACGGCCTCAAGCCTGGCGAGCCGATCGCGATTACCGACGCCGCCGCGGGCTATCCGGTCAAACACCTCAGCGGCGTCCCGCCCGGCGACTACACCGTTCAGGCCATGTTCAACATCTATCAAACCTTCCATCGCGGCGATGGCAGGACCGTTAAGCTCGCACCCGATCGCGGCGAAGGTCAGCACTGGAACATCGCACCCGGCAATCTTTACAGCGCGCCCGTCAAGCTGCGCATCGGTCCCGGCAACAAGCCCGTCGCCGTGACGCTCGACAAGGTGATCGCGCCTATCCCGGCCAAGCCCGATACAAAATACGTGAAGCACATCAAGGTACAAAGCCAGCTGCTTACGAAATTCTGGGGACGCCCGATGTTCCTGTCGGCCATCGTGCTGCTGCCGGAAGGCTTCAGCGAACACCCCAACGCGCACTACCCGGAGATGGTCTTTGAAGACCACTTCGTCACCGGCTTTGAAGACTTCCGCACTACGCCACCCGACGCGGATCTGAAGCCCGTCTTCTCCGAACGCTTTCATCTCGCCGGCTACAACCGCATCCAGCAGCAGGAGGCCTACGACGAGTACAGGAAGTGGATCGCGCCCGGCTTTCCGCGCGTCCTCGTCATCAAGATCCAGCACGCGAATCCCTTCTACGACGACTCCTACGCGGTCAACTCCGCCAATCTCGGGCCCTACGAAGATGCCATCGAGACCGAGCTGATGCCGGCCATCGAGAAGCAGTTTCGCGGTATCGGCCAGGGCTGGGCGCGCTTCCTCTACGGCGGCTCAACCGGCGGCTGGGAGTCGCTCGCCGTCCAGATGTTCTATCCCGAGCACTACAACGGCGCCTTCATCGCGTGCCCCGATCCGGTCGACTTCCACGCCTACATGACCACCGACCTTTACCAGCAGGACAACATCTTCTACCTCCCGGGCGCGAACAAGCAGGTGGAGCAGCCAGCCATGCGCGACTACCTTGGACACACGTTGATCTCGGTCCGTGACAACGTGGCGTACGAGGCTGCGCTAGGCGATCATGGCCGCAGCGGCGAACAGTTCGACATCTGGCAGGCGGTCTATTCACCAGTGGGCGCCGATGGTTACCCGCAGCCCATCTTCGACAGAGAGACCGGCGCCATCGACCACAGCACCGCCGCCTACTGGCGCGATCACTACGATCTGAACGCCATCCTGCAGCGCGACTGGAACAAGCTCGGCCCCAAGCTTCAGGGCAAGCTGCACCTCTATGTCGGCTCGGAAGACACGTACTTCCTGAACGACGCCGTCTACCTGATGGAGGACTTCCTCAAGACGACCGGCACCCCTGGCCACGGTGTCCCCTACGAAGGCGAGGTCAGGTACGGTCCGCGCGCCGAGCACTGCTGGAACGGCGATCCCACGCTGCCAAACGCATACTCGCGCTTGCACTACAACACCATGTACCTGCCGCAGATCGTCGAGCGCATCGCAAAGACCGCCCCGAAGGACGCTGACATGAGCTGGAAGTACTGAGAATTAACCCGCGAAGAACAAGAGCCAACAGCAAGTGCGCCCCGGTCGCAAGCGGCGAGTGCTTCGCACCGTTCACGACGCTTCGCGTAGACTGAGACTCAGTCATTTCCAAGGAGATTCCGTGTCACAGCGTACATTCAGCATCGTCAAGCCGGACGCCGTCAAGAAGGGCCACACCGCCGCCATCCTCGCCAAGATCGAGAAGGCCGGCTTCAAGATTGTTTCGATAAAGCGCCTCAGCCTTTCGAAGGCGCAGGCCGAAGGCTTCTACCACGTGCACGCCGCGCGCCCTTTCTTCGGCGAACTCACCGAGTTCATGGCCTCCGGCCCGATCTTCCCCATGGTGCTCGAAAAGGACAACGCCATCGCCGACCTGCGCACCCTGATGGGCGCGACCGACCCCGCGAAGGCAGAGGAAGGCACCATCCGCAAGCAGTTCGCAAGCTCCATCGGCGAGAACGCAATTCACGGCTCAGACGCGGAAGACACCGCCGCGTTTGAAATCGGCTACTTCTTCGCCGGCCTAGAGCTGCAGTAAGCCTAAAGTCCCCGACGCTGAAAAATCGATAAAGGAGCCGCGAAGGGCGCCATCCCAGGCGACTCTCGCGGCTCCTCTGTTTGCAAAACACTGCTTATTTAGCCGGGTAGAACAGCTTCAAATCAATCGCATCCGCCATGGCCTTCAGCCCGGCATCGTTCGGGTGCAGATGGTCGCCATGATCAAATGCGGGATTGAAGACCGGAGGCGTCGCCGCCGTGGAGGTCGCCTTCTCAAAGTCGATGACACCATCGAAGACCTTGTTCGAACGAATCCACGCATTGACCGCCTCGCGCACCTCTTCACCCTTTGCCGATGAATAGCCCGCGCCCATGTACGGAGTCAACGTCGCGCCAAAGACCTTGATGCCATGGGTATGCGCGCGCTCGGCAAGCTGCGCAAGCCCCGCGATCAGGTCGTCGGCGGTGGCCATCTCCTTCGGATCTTTTGGATTGTAGGCCTGGCCGATGTCGTTGATGCTCTCGAGGATCACAAGGTAGCGCACCCCCGGCAGCGCCAGCACCTCGCGATCGAAGCGCGCCACGGCACTCGGCCCGTAGCCGTCGTGCAGGACGCGATTGCCGCCGATGCCTTCGTTCAGCACGGCCAGGTTTCTGGTCTTCTTGTCAGCCTGCAGCCGACGCGCCAGGTCGTCCGGCCAGCGCGTGTTGGCGTCGTTGGTGCTGACCGCGCCGTCGGTGATGCTGTCGCCAAAGGCAACCACGGCGCCGGTATCGCCGGTTGCATGAACATCGACCGACTTCAGAAACAGCCACGAAGTCATCTTGGTAGTTCCTAAACCGTTTGCAGCAGCAGGCGCAGCCGGAGTCGCCGTCGCACTGGCCGCCACCTCTGCGGTCGCGGTCGTCGTCAGCGAACGCTGCCCGACCAGGTTCCCCGGAGCGTAGAAGTTGGTCGCAAACGCGCCTCCATGACCGGTAATCACTGAGATCTTCTGCGCCGGGATGAACATGCTGATGACCAGATCGGCGCCCACCGGAAGCGCCAACCCTGCGGGGTCAGAGATTGCCTCTCCGCCGGCCGGAATGGTGATCGAAGCCGCCCCGTTGAAGGTCAGCGCGTTCGCAGAGATCAGCGAAAGGTCGCCAGTGGGCGTCGTTCCCGCAGGCACCGCGCCCGCGAGCGCGACATGCACCGCGCCGATCGTCAGCGGCTCAGTTCCCAGGGCGTTCGTGAACTCAACCCGTACCAGCGGAGCCGCGCCTGAGGTTGGCAGGGAAGTATGCACGATCTGCCGCAGGGTGACGTCAGTCGTACCGAACGGCGGGCTGCCGGCGGGCGCGTTCGGTGCCCCGTTGCCGAGCGACGCGACGCCTGTCGCCCAGGTCCCGACCCAGTGATCGGGCGGTGGTGTCGGCTTGGCGAAGGTAGCGGCGGGTACAAAGAGGGCAAGCAGCAGGGAGAGG
Organism: uncultured Acidobacteriaceae bacterium; assembly: GCA_964247475.1. GTDB lineage: Bacteria > Acidobacteriota > Terriglobia > Terriglobales > Acidobacteriaceae > Edaphobacter. The sequence goes on from CAXTUS010000029.1 coordinate 22,543, forward strand.
GGAGCGGGCATGCGGCGGAGATTCATGGCATCCTTTCGTTCCTGACCATAGTGAAGCGTGAGCTTTCCGAGCGCAAGTCGCGGACGCTTGTTCAATTCATTCGGTCGGAAGATGCAATCGGTTACAAATAAGGGCTATTCTGATGCTTATGCCGCAGCCAGACCTCCAGCCGGGAGCAGTGTCGAAGACGCCATTCGGAACTTTGCCGAACGGGGCCGCAGTCGAGCTCTACACCCTCAGTGACGGCGTCATCACGGCAAGCATTTCGAACTACGGCGCGCGCCTGGTCTCGGTCATCACGCCTGACCGAGGGGGGACGAAGGCCGAGGTCGCACTCGGACACGACTCCGTCGACGGCTACGTGGCTGACCTCAACTCCTACATGGGCGCCATTGTCGGGCGTTATGGCAACCGCCTCGCCGGTGGCAGCTTCACCATTGACGGTGTGCCCTGCCAGGTTCCGCTGAATAACGGGGTCAACGCCCTGCATGGCGGCCCCGATGGCTTCGACCGCAAGCTCTGGCAAACCGAGATCTCCGGCTCCGCCGTCATCTTCCGGCTCTTGAGCCCCGATGGCGACATGGGCTTTCCCGGCACCCTCAACCTTGCGGTCACCTACACTCTCAAAGCCGGTGCCCTGCGCATCGACTACCAGGCCACCACCGACAAGGCAACTGTCGTCAACGTCACCAACCACGCCTACTTCAACCTCGCGGGCGAGGCCAGCGGCGCAACCGGCGGAGACGTCCTCGACCATGAAGTGACTCTCCCCGCAAAGCACTTCACGCCAGTAGACGCTCACCTGATCCCGACCGGCGAGCTGCAACCGGTCGCGGGTACGCCCTTTGACTTCACCACGCCGCGCCGGGTCGGCGAACGTATAGGCGCAGACGACGTTCAGCTCAAACTCGCACGCGGTTATGATCACAACTGGGCCTCCGGCAACAAGGGCTCCATGAAGCTCGCAGCCATCGTCAAAGATCCCGTCAGCGGCCGCGTCCTCACCGTCGAGACCACCGAACCCGGCGTCCAGTTCTACACCGGCAACTTCCTCGACGGCAGCATCCCCACCCGATCGAAAGAAGGCGCGTACGGCTTCCGCTCCGGCTTCTGTCTTGAAACCCAGGGCTATCCCGATGCGCCCAACCATCCCAACTTCCCCTCCACCCTGCTCCGTCCGGGTGAGGTCCTGCGGTCATGCACGATATTCAGATTTTCTGTAGAAGGTTAGGCGGGAGAGAGCCATGGAAGAGGGAAGTATGAGCGCGTCCGTAAGGCCGCATCGCCGGTTCAACCCGCTGCGCGGTCAGTGGGTGCTCGTGTCGCCGCAAAGGACGCAGCGTCCCTGGCAGGGGCAGACGAACAAGCCGGTTGCCGCCGGGAAGCTTACCTACGATCCAGCCTGTTACCTGTGCCCGGGAAATCCGCGCGCAGGCGGCGAGGTAACCCCGAGGTACGAAGGCGTCTACGTCTTCGACAACGATTACCCAGCCCTGTTGCCGCCGGACCTGAACGTCGCCGGACCGGTCTCCGACGGCCTGCTGATCGCCGAGGAGGAGGTGGGCCGCTGCCGCGTCGTCTGCTTCGATCCCGATCATTCGCTCACCCTCAGCGGCATGACCACCGAAGGCATCGCACGCGTCATCGAGACCTGGAAGCAGGAGACAGCAAGCCTGGGCGGCGAACCCGAGATCAACTACGTGACCGTATTTGAGAACCGCGGCGCCATGATGGGTTCGAGCAACCCGCATCCTCACGGCCAGATCTGGGCCACCGGCCATGTGCCCGATGAGCCCGCTGCCGAGACCTCCACCCAGCAGGCATACCTCGCCAAGCACGGGAGCACGCTGCTTGCGGACTACCTCGAGCAGGAGCTCGCCGCCAAAGTCCGCATTGTGATTGAAAACCCGGAGTTCGTCGCCGTCGTGCCCTTCTGGGCAGTCTGGCCCTTCGAGACCCTTGTCCTCGCCCGCCGTCCGGTCGGGAGCTTCACTGACTTCGACCCGTCCCAGGTCTCCGGCCTCGCCGACCTTCTCAAGCGCCTTACCACCGTCTACGACGCACTCTTCGCAACCAGCTTCCCTTACACCATGGGCTTCCACCAGCGCCCCACCGATGGCAAACACTATCCCGAATGGCGGTGGCACGGTCACTTCTACCCGCCGCTTCTGCGCTCGGCAGAGATCAGGAAGTTCATGGTCGGCTTCGAGATGCTGGGCATGCCGCAGCGCGACATTACGCCTGAAAAGGCCGCAGAGATGCTGCGTGCTTGCCTGGGAGCCCAGGCATGAGCAGCAGCGAAATGATCAGCCGCATTGCCGCCCTCAAGGCATACCACAAGCAGCAGACCGGAGACGATGCCCCCCGGATCTTCCAGGCGCCCGGCCGCGTCAACCTGCTCGGCGAGCACACCGACTATAGCGGCGGCTTCTGCATGCCTGCCGCCCTCAGCTTCAACACGCTGATCGCCGCCACAACCCGCCCCGATCGCACCCTGCGCCTGCACTCGCTCGACTACCAGGAGACCGTGTCGGTGCCGCTTGACGACCTCGAAAGCTGGCGCACCGGCGAAGGCGCCGGTCACTGGGGAGCCTACCTCGCAGGCGCGGCATGGAGCCTCAACGAACGCGGCATCGTCATCACCGGCGCCGACTTCAGTGTCTCGGGCAACGTGCCCCAGGGCGCAGGGCTCAGCTCGTCGGCCTCGGTGGAGGTCGCCTCCGCTACCGCGCTCCTCGCACTCGCCGGCGCAAGCCTTCCCGGTCCGCAGATCGCCCTCGCCTGCCAGCGCGCGGAGAACGTCTACGTCGGCGCACCCTGCGGCATCATGGACCAGTACATCTCCGCCTGCGGCGTGGCCGGCAATGCGCTCGCTATCGATACCCGCGCCCTTTCCGCCGAGCTTGCGCCTATCCCCGACGCCCTGCGCCTCGTCGTCTGCAACTCCATGGTGCGGCACTCCGTGGGTGGAGGCGAGTACGGTCAGCGCCGCCAGGAGGTCGAAGAGGCGGCCGCGGCCATCGGGGTCAAGGAGCTTCGCGACGCCACCCTGGCCGACCTTGAAGCCGCAAGCTCGAAGATGTCGCTCGAAGCCTTCAAACGCGGCCGCCACGTTATATCGGACAGCCAGCGCGTGCTCGATGGCGTAGCCGCACTGCGGTCAGGAGATACGGCAGGGTTCGGCAGGCTCATGAGCGCCGCGCATATCAGCTATCGCGACGACTTCGAGGCCAGCTGTGAGGAGTGCGACCTGCTGGTCGAACTTGCCATGGACCTGCCCGGATGCCTCGGCTCGCGACTCACCGGCGGCGGCTTCGGCGGCTGCACCGTCAGCCTGGTCACCGCAGGCGCGGCAGAAAACTTCGCCGCCGCGCTCCAGGCACGCTACAAGGAAAAGACCGGGGTTCTCGCCCAGGTCTTCATCTGCGAGATCGCGGATGGCGCGGGAGCAATCGAGCCGTAGCCTTGCGGTGAGGGTCGCCCCGAAGGCTCGCACTCCGTTGGCTTCCATCCGGAGAGCGTTTGCTGCGCCCCTCCAGTCACCCAGAGCACAGGAGAAGCATGATCAACCGCCCCATCCGGAGCCTCTGCCCACTGGCCTGCGCGACCCTCTTTCTTCCACTCCCCGCGGCGAGCGCTCAGCAGCCCCGGCCCGCACCGCAGGCCCTCGTCCTCACCGGCCAGTACGCCGGCACCCACGACCCCTCGATCGCCGAGGACCACGGCAGATACTACGTCTTCGCTACCGGCGCCGCCTTCCCCGCAAAGCCCGACGGCAACGACGTCCCGCCACCTCCCGCGTCTCCCGGTGGCGGTCCTGCGGCTAAACCCGACACCCGCCACCTGCCGCAGCTTCGCATGCGCTGCTCTGATGATCTGCACGCCTGGAAGCGATGCGGCGAGGTCTTTCCCCAGATCCCCGGATGGATCGAGGAGACCAGCCCTCAGACCGAAGAGCTTTGGGCGCCGGACATCTCCTTCTTCGACGGCCTCTACCACCTCTTCTACGCGTTTTCCGTATTCGGCAAGAACACCTCGGGCATCGCGCTCGCTACCAACCAGACGCTCGATCGCACCAGCCCGAACTACAAGTGGGTCGACCGGGGGCTCGTCCTCCGCTCCTCCGTACAGGATGACTTCAACGCCATCGACCCCAACCTGATCCTCGATGCAAAAGGAGACGCCTGGCTCTCGTTCGGCAGCTTCTGGACCGGCATCAAGATGCGCAAGCTCGACCGCCGCACCGGCCTGCTCTCCACCACCGACACCAGGACCTACTCGCTCGCCGCCCGCATGCCTCAAGCCAGCGGCCCACGCAACGCCGACCTGCCGCCGGACAACGAGGCCGTCGAGGCCCCTTTTGTCTTTCACCACGACGACTTCTTCTATCTCTTCGTCAGCTGGGACCTGTGCTGCCGCGGCCTGAAGAGCACGTACCGAACGATGGTCGGGCGCTCGAAGAACGTCACCGGCCCTTACCTCGATAAGGAGGGCAAGAACATGGCCGAGGGCGGAGGCTCACCCCTGCTCCGCGCCAACCAGAAGTGGCTCGGACCGGGCGGCGCATCGCTCCTGCATCTGCCGCAGCAGGACCTCATCGTCTCGCACGCCTACAGCGCCATCAACGGGCGGCCGTCGCTGCAGATCTCGACACTCGGCTGGCGGAAGGGCTGGCCCGTGGCCGCACTCGACGGCGACGGCAAGTAGCTGAATCGACAAGCAAAGTCCGCCCATAGGTACCGGGGCGAAGCACCTCCACCGAAAGGTGGAGGACAGTCGTCCCGCCCAGGTGGTAACAATGAAACCGGCCCTCCTTCGAGCTTGCCCGCAGTGCTTGGAAAGGCGCTGGGCTGGGTCCAGTTCTCACCGCATCCGCCAGAAAGCAGCCATGACCTCACCTCGCGTTGATTCTGCTCTCCTCCCCGTCGCCTTCATGGCTTTGATGGTGTGCGCCGGCAGCGCTCAGTCGACCAGCGATCAGCAGGCACAGCGGCCATCAGAAGGCGCCCAGCCGACCGCCATGGGCGGAGTCAACACCGGCTCACCCCATGCCGCCGTGATGGACGCCGAACATCGCCCGATCACCGCCGGCGGCTTCGTCAAGAGTGGTCCAACTCTCTACGAAGACATCTCGGAAGCGTCCGGGCTCGCCAGGTGGCGGCACCGGATGGGCACGCCCGAGAAGACCTTCATCCTCGAAACCGTGGGCTCGGGCGTCGGGCTTATCGACTACGACAACGACGGCTGGCTCGACATCTACATGGTCAACGGCTCCACCTACGAGGCGCAGTCGGGCAAAGGTCCCGCACCCCACGCCGCGCTCTTCCACAACAATCATGACGGCACCTTCACCGACGTCTCCGCCCGGGCCGGCGTCCAGAACGATCGCTGGGGCTTCGGTGTCGCCATCGCCGACTACGACAACGACGGCTGGCCCGACATCTACGTCTCGAACTACGGCAAGAACCGGCTCTTTCATAACAACCACGACGGCACCTTCACGGACGTCGCAGAAAAGGCCGGCGTAGCTCTCGGCAACTGGTCCACAGGCGCCACCTGGGGTGACTACGACGGCGACGGCAAGCTCGACCTCTTCGTCCCCGGCTACGTTCACTACGACATCGAGGAGCCGCCCGCGCAGGGCTCGAAGAGCGTCAGCTACCAGTTCTGCCAGTTCCGCGGCGTCAAGGTCATGTGCGGCCCGCGCGGCCTGAAGGGCGAAGCCGATCACCTCTTCAAGAACAACGGCGACGGTACCTTCACCGACGTCAGCGTAGCCACCGGAACCAACGACAAGTCCGGCTACTACGGCCTCGCCTCCATGTTCATCGACGTCAACAACGACGGCAAAGTGGACCTGCTGGTAGCCGACGACTCCACCCCGAATTACCTCTACGTCAACGACGGCAAGGGTGGCTTTGAAGACGCCAGCTTCGCCTCCGGCTATGCCCTCAACGAGCAGGGCCGCGAGACCGCCACCATGGGCATCGCCGCCGGCGACATCTCGCACAACGGCCGCATCGACCTCTACAACACCACCTTCTCGGACGACTACAAACCCCTCTATCGCAACGACGGCGAAGCCAACTTCACCGATATCTCCTACCAGATGGGCATCGCCGAACCGACCGTCCCGTTCCTTGGCTGGGGGACCGCCTTCTTCGACTACGACAACGACGGCTGGCTCGACCTGATGGAAGCGAACGGCCACGTCTACCCGGCGGTCGACCAGATGAACTGGGGCACCAGCTGGGCGGAGCGCCCGCTGCTGATGCACAACATCAAAGGCAAGCTTCAGGTTGCTCCCGCGGTCGAAGGCTCGGGGCTGGCGAAGGTCGGCGTTGGCCGCGGCCTCGCTTATGGCGATCTCTTCAACGATGGCAAGATCGACGTCATCATCAACAACGTCGATGGCACGCCGTCCTTTCTGCGCAATGTAGACAAGAACACGAACCACTGGGTCGGTCTGAAGCTGGTGGGCGGACCGAAGGGCCCGCGCGATGCCGTCGGCGCAACCGTATATGTAACAGCCAATGGCTTCAAGCAGCGCGCCGACGTGATCAGCGGCGGCAGCTTCGCTTCAAGCTCCGATCCACGGCTGCACTTCGGCCTCGGCCCCGCCACCTCGATCGACGCCGTCGAAGTCCACTGGCCGGGCGGCGCCGTCGAGCCGATCAAGCTGCCCGGGATCGACGCCATCTACACCGTGACGCAGGGCAGCGGCATCGGCAAGCCCGCAGCGGCCGCAACTGCCAAGGCTGGTGCGAAGTGAGCTTCCGCGTGCAGCACGTCACCAGGCGCCTGCTCGGTCTCGCGTCGTGCATCGTTGCAGGCTTCGCCCTTTCGGCTGGCGCCCTGCACCTGGCGCCCGCGAAGTCTGCCGAGGCGAGCGAAGATCCGGCAGCGGTTCGCCACGTGTTTTCGGAAAAAGTCGCGCAGAGTTACGATTTCAAGTGGGGCAAAGATAAGGCCTTCCTGCCCTCGAACGCGACCACCGACACCGGCGAGTTCCTTGACCCCAAGAGCTTCCCCGACGCCAACTACTGCGGCCACTGTCACCAGGAGTCGCACAAGCAGTGGCGCCAGTCCGCGCACGCGAACTCCTTCCGCGCGCCCTGGTACAAGAAGAACGTGAACCTGCTCATGTCGCAGAAGGGAAACGAATACGCGCGCCACTGCGAGGGCTGCCACAACCCCATCGGTCTGCTCTCGGGCACCATCACCAAGGGCGCATCGCAGAAGCGGCCAACTGACGACGACGGGATCACCTGCTCGGTCTGCCACTCCATCCAGAGTGTCGACAAGCGCGGCACCGGCAGCTACGTGATGGCGCAGCCCACTGCGCTGCTAGACGCCGACGGCAAGCCCATCTACGGCAAGGTGCCCGATGCCGAGATCCTCGCGCACCTCGACCGCCACAGCGCCGCGGTTATGAAGCCCTTCTACCGCACCACCGACTACTGCTCCGCATGCCACAAGGCCGCCCTGCCGCAGCAGCTGAACGACTACAAGTGGCAGCGCGCTATCTTTCTTTCGGATGAATGGCAGAACTCCTCCTTCGCCAAGCAGTCGCCGCTGCCGTTCTACGTCAAACCCGCCGTGTCTACCTGCCAGACCTGCCACATGGGCCGCGACGTGCTCGGCCTGCGCTACCCCGGCGCCAAGCAGGGCAAGCTCGCCTCGCATCGCTGGCTCGGCGCGAATACGCTGCTGCCCACGGTCTACAAATACGATGAGCAGCTCACCAGGACGAAGGCCTTCCTCCAGGCCGGCGTCTTCAACGTCGACCTCTTCGCAATGGAAACAGGCAAAGAGCAGGGGAACGGCCAGGGAGTGATCGCACCCCTCGGCAACGTTCCCTACTCGCTCCAGCCCGGCGAACCTGTCACCGTGTCAGTCGTGATCCAGAACAAGGGCGCCGCGCACTCGCACGTGCCGGAGCAGCGCGACATGTACGAGTCCTGGGTGCAGTTCACCGTCAAGACACCCGATGGCAAGACTCTGATGCAGTCAGGCTTCCTCAAGCCCGATGGCGAGCTCGATGAACGCGCACACAGCTTCACCAACCGCCTGATCAACAAGGACGGCACGCTCAACAGCCTGCACGAGGTCTGGCAGAACCGCGTCGTCGCCTACAACAACACCATTCAGTCCGGCCGCTCGCAGGTGGTGCGCTACGAGTTCAAGGTGCCCGAGACGATGAAGTCCGGCGAGCTCGCTGTTACCGCCCAGGTCAACTACCGCCGCTTCAACCAGCACTTCATCAACTTCGGCATCAGCAAGGGTTTCGTCCAGCCGGTTGTCGTCATGGCTTCGCGCACCCGCATGCTGAGGATCGGCCCGAACGACCCTGACCAGAAGCCCGACCCAGCCGACAACCCGCTCTGGATGCGCTGGAACAACTACGGCATCGGACTGCTTGATGCGCAGCAGTACGGGGAAAGCGTCCACGCCTTCGAGCAGGTCGCCCGCCTGCGCCCCGACTACCCGGACGCCTACACCAACATCGCCCTCGCCAACTTCCAGTGGGAGAAGTATGACAAGTCGCGCGTCGATCTTGAGAAAGCCCTCGGCCTTGCTCCTGACAATCCGCGCGCACTCTACTATCTAGCTCTGGTCGAACGCAACGAAGGCAATCTCGACGCCGCGATCGAAGACCTCAAGAAGGTTGCCGCCGCCTTCCCCGAGTCGCGCGACGCTCATCGTGAACTCGGCTTCAGCTACTACCAGCAGCACAAGTACGAGCCCGCGCGCGTCGAATACGAGCGCGTTCAGGCGATCGATCCCGATGACCTCGCCGCCCATTACAACCTGTCGATCCTCTACCGTCGCCTTGGCATGAAGGCGCAGGCCACCGTTGAAGCCGCCAAGTTCGCCGATCAGAAAGACGATCCGACGGCCAACACCTACGCGCTCGAATACCTGCGCAAGCACGACGAGATCGCCGCCGAGAGCGTGCCATGGCATGTACACGGCGACCCTGAATCAACCGCCAAGCGGGCAGGTGGAGGACGTTGAGGTTCTGGCTTCCCGCACTTCTTTCAGCTCCCCTGCTGGGTCTCGCCCTCAGCGTTCCCGCGCGCGTGCCCAGGCAGGAACCCGACTCCGCTGCAACGCCCGCCAAGCCGCCTGCGATGCTTAACGGCGCCGCAGCCTTCCAGGCAAGAGGCTGCACACAGTGCCACCAGATCCGCGGCGAAGGCGGTCACAAAGGGCCCGACCTATCCGGGGTAGGGCGACGGTTGAAGAAGGACGCTATCCGCAAGCAGATCCTGGTCGGCGGCGACGCCATGCCCGGCTTCGCCGACGCGCTTGAACCAGCCGAGATCGACGCCCTCACCAGCTACCTCGAGCGCCTGCGCGACAAGACTCCCAGGAGCAAGCCGCCGGCCCCCGCGCCACCACCTGCGCCCAAGCCCGATGACCCTGCCTGATCAGGGCTCAACTCGCAGCCTTCGCATGCCGCAGATCGCTGAGCGCATTCTTCGGCAACCCGGTCGTCTGCCGCACAATCAACCGCGTCGGGATGTTCGTCTTGATCTGCGACTCGGGCTTCCCGTCCTGTGTCTGCATCTGCGCCAGCAGGCTCCCGACAGCCGCTGTCGCCAGGTCATTGCAGCCCATGCGAACCGTGGTTAGCGGAGGAATGGTGTACTCGGCCAGGTGAACATCGTCAAAGCCGATCAGCGAAAAGTCATCCGGCACCTTCAGGTCAGCTTCAAACAGCGCATGCTGCACCCCGATCGCCGTCATGTCGTTCGAGCACATGATCGCCGTCGGCCACTCCTCGAGCGCCAAAATCTGCTGCATCGAATCGCGGCCGCCATCGAGCGTATGCGTCCCTTCGATCACCCACTGCGGATCAACCGTAAGCCCGGTCTGCCGCATCGATTCAAGGAATGCAGCCTTGCGTCCCGCCGCCGAGCGCAGGCGCAGAGGTCCGGAGATAAAGGCGATGCGTCGATGCCCCAGCACCGCAAGGTGCTGCACCGCCTCATGGATGCCCGCCCGGTAGTCGACCGAGAGCACGCTGGTGTGCGGCTCCTTGGTCGCCATGTCGATGAAGACCACAGGGATGTTCTCGCTGGTAAAGCGGTCGAGAATAAACTCCTCCACGCCGAAGGTCATGATCGCCACGCCGTCCACCTTGCGCTCGAGCATCCTCCTTGCACACAGCTCCATCGTCTTCGGCTCATAGTTGGTGCTTCCGATCAGGATCTCGTAGCCGCGCGCCACCGCCACCTGTTCAAACTCCTGGATCAGCTCAGGGAAGAAGGGATTCGTGATCTCGGAGACGATCAGCCCCAGCAGCTTGCTCTTGCCGGACACGAGCGCACGCGCCTGGGTATTCGGAAAGTAGTTGAGCTCGGCCACCGCCTTCCACACCCGTGCGGCCAGCGCGGGATCGACCGTCGGGACATAGTTGATGGTGCGGGACACGGTTGCAATCGATACCTTGGCGTGCGATGCGACACCCCGTATGTCGATCTTCGGGGCGCCGCCTTTCCGGGCGGTGCGTTTCATCCATGTCCCTCTTGAAGGCCCATTATTGCAGCAACGATGCTGAATCTTGAAGAAGCATTCGTTTGACAGCGCACCGCTCGAGCAGATAACTTCCGCTGTGTTTCGGGAAACGTTTACAGTGAGAAAGGGTGTGCGCCCGCGCGCCGCCTCATCCTCACGCATCAGCTCATCCCAGGAAATAAGCCATGCCGATCGTCGCCGGAGTTGATTTTGGAACACTGAGCGTCCGCGTCACGCTGCTCGACAGCGAACGCGGACGCCTCGGAACCGCGTCCGCACCCTACCCGCTGCACCGTAAACGCGAAGATCCAGACTTCGCCACGCAATCGCATGACGACCAGATGTCCGCGCTCGCCAAAGCCACTCGCGACGCACTCGCACAGACCGGAGTGGCCGCCGCAGACGTCATCGCGCTCGCACTCGACACCACCGGCTCCAGCGTCGTCATGGTCGACCGCCACATGCAGCCGCTCGACGAGTACATGCTCTGGTGCGACCACCGCGCCCACAGGGAAGCGCAGCAGATCACCGAGCTCGCCCATGCGGAGAAACTCGAGGCCATCGAGTGGTGCGGCGGCGTCTACTCGCACGAGTGGGGCTTCGCCAAGCTGCTCTACTGGCTGCGCAACAACCCCGCCAAACGGGAGCACTTTGCCTCCGCCTTCGAACACTGCGACATGGTCGCCGCCACGCTCATCGGCATCACCGACCCCGCCCTCGTCCCGCGCAGCGTCTGCGCCATGGGCCACAAGTGGATGTGGAATCCCAAATGGGGCGGCCTGCCAGCGCAGCAGTTCCTTTCGAAGCTCGACCCGCTCTTCGACGGCATCCGCGCAAAGCTCGCAGGCAACTACCTCAAGTCAGACTCGATTGCCGGAACTCTCAGCCAGCACTGGGCAGACCAGATGGGCCTCTCCGCCGGGATCCCCATTCCGGTCGGCGCCTTCGACGCGCACTGGGACGCGATCGGCGCCGGATGCCGTGAAGGTGACGTCGTCAACGTCGTCGGCACCTCCACCTGCATCATCGCCATGGCGCACGAAACCCGGCTCGTCCCCGGCGTCTGCGGCGTCGTCCCGGGCAGCGTCGACCCGAAGTACACCGGCATCGAGGCCGGACTGTCCGCCACCGGCGACATCTTTGAAGCCATCGCCAAACGCGCCGGCACCGACGTCCGCACCCTCTCACAGGGGCTCGAAGATTACCGCCCCGGGCAGACCGGCCTGCTTCGCCTCAGCTGGGATAACGGTGACCGCACCGTCCTCGTCAACCCCGAACTCTTATTTATCTCGATGGGCTGGAACGTGATCTACACCGCCAAGGACGAGCT
>CAXTUS010000030.1:0-5199 GCA_964247475.1 uncultured Acidobacteriaceae bacterium
GGGGCTTCAGCGCCTCGCGCCTGGCCCTGCTCGACCGCGGCGTCGTCATCGCCTACGCCCACATCCGCGGCGGCGGAGAACTCGGCGACCCATGGCACGACGCCGGCAAGATGAGGGTCAAGCGCAACACCTTCACCGACTTCATCACCGTCACCGAGGGGCTGCTCGCCCAGGGCTACGGCGACCCGAAGCGCGTCGCCATCGAGGGCGGCAGCGCCGGCGGCCTCCTGATGGGAGCGGTCGTCAACCTCGCCGCGGCCGCAGGCAAGCCCGACCTCTTCTCCGTCGTGCTCTCTCACGTGCCATTTGTCGACGTCATGAACACCATGCTCGACGCCTCACTCCCCCTCACGGTGGCCGAGTATGAAGAGTGGGGGAATCCTAATGAGCCTGGAGACTTCGCTTACATGCTCAGCTACTCGCCCTACGACAACCTGCGCGCCGGGAACTATCCCGCGATGCTGGTCAAGACCTCGCTCAACGACTCTCAGGTCATGTACTGGGAGCCCGCGAAGTACGTCGCCAGGCTGCGCACGCTCAAGCAGAACGATACCCCGCTGCTCCTGCACATCAACATGGACGCGGGCCACGGCGGCGCCTCCGGACGCTACGACTACCTGAAAGAGATCGCCTTCGACTATGCTTTCCTGATGACGCAGCTGGGAGTAGAAGAGACAACGGCGACTGCGCCCTGATCGCGGACAGGCGACCCCTTCGTCGAGTAGGGAGGCGCCGTACGTGTAAGTGCTCCTACCCCAAGAAGCGGCGCCCGAAAGGCGTCGGTTGTAGTTGTCATACTTACTTGGCCGCCGCCTCGACGACCGCGTCGCCTTCGCCTGGCGCCAGGAACATGTTCGCCTCAAGCCCATGCTGGCGCGTGTAGAGGTCATAGTATCTGCCTTGCAGCTGGTACAACTCCTCGTGCGTCCCGCGTTCAACGATGTTGCCCTGCTCAACCACCAGGATCTGATCCGCACGCCGGATCGTTGAAAGCCGGTGGGCGATCACAAACGTGGTTCGCCCCTGCATCAGGTGGTTCAGGCCGCCCTGGATCATCGCTTCGGACTCGGAATCAAGCGAGCTCGTCGCCTCGTCGAGGATCAGGATCCGCGGATCGGCAAGGATCGCGCGCGCGATCGAGATGCGCTGTCGCTGACCACCCGAGAGCTTCACCCCCCGTTCACCGACGATCGTGTCATAGCCCTCCGGGAAGCGCTCCGCAAACTCATCCACACGCGCAATCCGGCATGCCTCCATCAACTGAGCTTCCGTTGCGGTTGGTCGTGAAAACAGAACGTTCTCGCGTATCGTTCCATCGAACAGAAAGGTCTCCTGGAGCACGACGCCAAGCTGCTGCCGGTAGCTCGACAGCCGCACCGTGGCCAGGTCCGTTCCGTCTACCAGGATCGACCCGCCCGTCGCCGTATGGAAGCCGCAGACAAGCGAAATGATCGTCGACTTTCCCGACCCGCTTGAACCGACAAGAGCTGTCACCGTGCCAGGGTGGGACTCGAACGAGATGCCATGCAGCACCGGCTTGCCGGTTTCGTACTCGAACATCACCTCATCAAACTTCACGTCGCCGTGGAGCACCGGCAGTACCATCTTGCGCGCTGGTGAATCATCCTCTTCGCGTTCCCCCAGGATCTCGGTCGTGCGGTCCAGCCCGGCGAGCGCCTCGGTCAACTGCGTGCCGATCGACACCAGCTGCGCGATAGGCGCGACCATGAACGCCAGGAACGCCACGAACATGACGTAGCCGCCAGTCGTCAGCCGGTGTGCCACCACCTGGTGCGCACCCAGGTACATGATCAGCGCGCCCACCACACCCAGCACGCTGGTCGACGCGAGCGACATCAACGACTGCGCGGTCAGCGATTGAAAGACGTTCGCCAGCAGCCGGCGCGCACCATTACCGAAGACCTCGGCCTCGCTGTCTTCGGCATGGTAGCCCTTCACCACGCGCACCCCGCCGAGCGATTCGGTCAAGCGCCCGGTCACTTCGGCGTTGATCTTTGAACGCTCGCGGAAGATCGGGCGAATGGTCTTGAAGGCGCGCTGCAGGATGATGCCGAAGACCACCATCACGCCGAACGTGAGCAGCGTCATCTGTACGCTGAGCCGGATCAGCACGCAGAAGGCAAAGACCGCGGTCAGAATGCCGCCGAAGAAGTCGAGCACGCCGGTCCCGATCAGGTTGCGGACGCCTTCAACATCGGTCATGATGCGCGCCACCAGCGTGCCCGTGCGGTTCTCGTCGAAGAACGCGACCGGCAGCTTGCCGATATGCGCCTGCACCTGCATGCGCAGATCGGTGATCAGCCTCTGTCCTGCCTTTGAAAGCAGCTGGGTCAATGCAAACGACGTCAGCCCCTGCAGGATAGTCGCGGCGACCACGACGCCCACGATCCGCGGCAGCAGGTAAAGCTGCCCGTGGTTCATGACGTTGTCGATCAGGAACTTGGTCGAGCCAGGCAGCACGAGCGACGTCGCACGGTTGACGATCATCAGCCCAAAGCTGCCCGCCAGCAGCCAGCGCCTCGGCTTCACCAGCTTCCAAACCTCGGGCATCACCTTGCTCAGCTTCGGCTTCGGCCGGGACGCGGTCAGCCCCGCAGCCGTCGCCTTGCCTGTACCCCGCACCGGCTTGTCACCGGCCGGCATTGCTGAACCAAATCCCGACGGTATCGACCTCGCCATGCACGTTCCTTTCCTGCTCCTGCTCTAAATCTAAGCCGACGCCAGCCGGCCACGGCGTGCCGCGATAAACGACCGCACGCACAACACCACAAACACCAGGCAGATCCCGCCCATCAAGGCCTGTACCTTCGCCGCGTCAGGGCGCGCTACTTCATGCCCCAGAGCCATCTGCACCATGCCGATGATCCCCGGGATCGTCCCCAAAAAACCAAGCAGTCCGAGCGTCACTGCGATATGCATGAACAGAGCACGCTTCTTCGTGTCCTCGGTATTCGCAAGCGCGCCAAAGATCACCAGCAGCAGGCCAAACCCAGCCGGAATGAGCGTGTGCCCATGATGCAGCACCGCGTACGCTCCCAGCCCAAGCGCAATCAACAACCCGCCAAAGACCATCGTCAACTTAGCCACGCGACTCTCCCGTCAAGAACATCCTGAGTTCTCAGCATAGTCCACACTGCATCACGCACTACGCCGCCGCAGACTCCACCACCTTCAACACATCCTCCGGCTTCCAGTCATTGGTTGGATACCAGGCCACCACCTTGCCGTCTTTGCCGATCACCAGCGTCGACAGCGAATGCTGAATCGAGGATGGGTCGCTCGAGTCGCCGGTCACCCCCACGTTGAAGAACTGTTCTACCTTTGACAGCTCGGCAACAGGAGGCGCGGCAAAGTCCCAATGCTTGAAGTCCTCATCGGTAAACCTGCCCGTGTGCGCGCCGCCGTAGCTGCGCAGCACCTGCGGCGTATCGTACTTCGGATCAAAGCTCACACTCAGCAGATGCGTCTTTGCGTACAACGACTTATCTGTCTGCATCTGCTTATCCATCTCAGCAAAGTTCGAGCTCATGCGAGGACAGAAATCCGCCAGCGGGCACCGCGTGTAGATAAACGTCAGCAGGACCACCTTGCCACGAAACTGCTTCAACGAAACCTGCCGGCCGCCCTGGTTCACAAACTGGAAATCAGGCACCTGGTCCCCAACAGCCGGCACATGATATTGCACCGTCGGCTTCGTATCCGGACGCGCCTGCCCCACTACCACGATGTTGTCGAGCTTCGGGCTCAGCGGCCCCGCGGCGTCGTAATCAACCACCACCCGCGCCGTAATCATATCGCCAGCATGGAGCTCGCTGATCGTCTCAGGCGCGGCCACCTTATATGCCATCGTCATCGCGTCCATGTAGCCCGGGATAGGCCCATGCGCAATCGTGATGTGACCTGAAGCCTGGTCCGTCGAGACAATCTTCCCGCGCAGCTTAAACGTCTTCTGCTGCGCCGAAGAAGCCACCGCACCCGGCGGCGCAGCCGACCTGCAACCCACCGCCCCAAGCATCAGCAACCCCAGCAAGACCTTTGTCACCATGCATCCATCATAAAGGTGCAAAGGCAACAGCAACCGCGCCCTGGCGCCGGATGGGCAGGCAGTGGAAGTTCAGCTCGGCTTCTTTCGCGCGCCAGCGCTTCCCGCCCCGCGAAGTCGTTGCCGCCCGCGACCAGGGCGCACTCGCTGTTGCCCTTTGCACGATAATGCTCGTATGCCACGTGACGAAGCTCCTGGGCTGGGTCTGCTGCATGGTGCGTTTCTGGTGGCGGGTCTGGCTACGATGCTGCTTGGGCCGATTCTGCCGCTGTTGAGCCATCGGTGGCAGCTCTCCGATCAGCAGGCAGGGCTGCTGCTGATGGCGCAGTTCACCGGCTCCACCCTGGGCGGGGCGACGCTGACGCGGCGTCTGCCATTTGCGCTGCTTGCGGGCTTCTCTGCTGCGGCTGCGGGATTTCTGCTGTTTGCGCTGGCGTCCGGGCTACCGGTGGCGTGTGCCGGGCTGCTGCTGGGCGGGTTTGGCGTCGGGCGGATCATTGCGTCGTCAAACATCCTTACGGGGACCCGCTACGCGACAGAAAGGGGGTCTGCTCTGTCGCGGCTGAATATCTCCTTTTCAGCAGGTGCGCTGTTGTCGCCTCTGTTGGCTGCGCAGCTCGCGCCGCGCATTACGCTTCCGAAGCTGTTGTCCGGGTTCGCCGCGCTCTTCGCGGCGCTGGCAGTGGTGCTGCTGGTTGAAGTGCGCGAAGCGCCCCCACGCGATGCTGTGCCTGAGGCGGTTCAGGCAGGCCATCCGCCGCGCAAAGTCTTTCTCCTCTTTGCGGCGGTCCTGTTGCTCTATGGCGGGCTTGAGACGTGCCTGAGCGGCTGGCTCACTACCTATGCCCTGCGGTACGGTGCGGGATCGCTGATCCTCAGCCAGTACACGATGGTGCTGCTGCTGGCCGGGCTCGCAGTCGGCCACGCAATGGGCGCACGCCTGATGCGCCGGTACGCTGAACTGACAATCCTGCGTGTGGCGCTGGTTCTCACCATCGTCGCGGCGACAGCGCTTGCGACGACGACTCACGCCAACCTGCTGGCGCCACTCGCAATCGTGCTCGGCGTCTTCCTTGCCCCGGTCTTCCCGGCCAGCTTCGCGCTGTTCATGGCGAATCGGCCCACGCCCCCCCGGG
>CAXTUS010000030.1:5209-33921 GCA_964247475.1 uncultured Acidobacteriaceae bacterium
ACCAGCGGCCTGGGCGCGGCGTCGATTCCGTACCTGATGGGAGTCGTCAGCACGCACACGGGCTCGCTTCGCGCGGCGCTTGGGCTGCCCGTCGCGGTCGCCGTCACGCTGCTGCTGCTGTCTCTGCAACGTCCCCATCGAGCAGCATAAGCGACTCACCTGATCCTGTGGCGCGCTTTTCCTCTGCTGCCAAAAAGGTATAACCAGAGGTGTGAACGTGCATCTCGAACAGGCGCTCGTGCGCGGCCGAACCGTCCTGACCGCCAACCAGCGCGCTGCCCGCGCGATCGCGCAAGCCTTCAACTCGACTCGTACCGAGGCTCTCTGGACTCCCGCGAAAGTGATGCCGCTTGAAGCCTGGCTGGCCTCCCAATGGCGGCAGCGACTCCTCTCCGGGCAGGAGTCGCGTGTGCTGTTGAACCACACCCAGGAACACGTGTTATGGCGCGGGATCATCGACGGAGACACGGAGAACCAGGGCTTGCGTTCACCTGACGCGCTGGCAAGGATCGCGGCTCGTGCCTGGTCGCTCGCCTGTAGCTTCAAGGCGCGCCACCGCCTGCGCGAAAGCGCCGGTTCCGCCGCGGCTTCCACCGATACCCGCACCTTTGCGCGCTGGTGCCGTGCCTTCGAGCGCCGGCTTGAACGCGGCCAGTGGATCACCGCTGCGGAGCTGCCAGCGGCGCTCGCGGCGGCTGACGATCCTGCCACTGGGCCTGGCACCGATCCAAACACTGCCTTCGACTACGACCAGGCACGGCTGCTGCTGGTCGACTTCGACAGCCTTACCCCGGCAGTGCGCGACCTGCTGCGAAGGCTGCCCCACGACGTCCTTGAGACGGCTGATCAGGGCATTGCCGCCGATCTCTTCACGGCTGCTAGCGGGAACCTCTTCGCTGCACCGGCCGGCAGCCTCTTCATCGCCGGTAGCGACCGGCTTGAGCTTGAAGCTGCGGCGCACTGGTGCGTCGCCGAACGCACCCGGAATCCGGCTTCGAGGATCGCCGTCGTCGTTCCCAACCTGGCTGACCGGCGTGCGGCGATCGAGCGCGTCTTTGCGCCGATTGTTGCGCCGGACGCGCTGCCGATCACCGCAGCCCCCGGCCCTCGGGCGTTTGAGTTCTCGTTGGGCCAGCCCTTGGCGGAGGTGGCCATGGCCGTTGCCGCGAAAGACCTGTTGACCTGGCCGCTCGAGCCGCTGCCGCTTGACCGGATCAGCGCGCTGCTGCGCTCAGGCTGGCTTCTGGGACCAGCCACGGGCAGCGGGAGTATAGAGGCGGTGGCGAGGTTCGATGCCTACACGCTGCGTAAGGCGAGCCTGCTGCGCCCGGAGCTGACGCTCGATACCACCATCTCGCTGATGGACCGAGCCGCCACATCGAACCTCGAAGACCTGCTGGAGCGTCTGCGCAGCCTGCGCAGGACGGCGCGCGAACACCACATCACACCCTCGACCGACACGCAGACAGACCCTGACCGGCAGTCCTTCGCCGGCTGGGCTGACGGCTTCCGGAGCCTGCTCGATGCTTGTGGCTGGAGCGCCCGGGCTCAACGCGATTCCATTACCTTCCAGCAGCATCGCCGCTGGGAGAGTGCGCTTGATGAGCTTGCCACGCTTGACTTCGATGGCAGCAAGCCTTCCGCACGGCAGGCGCTTGCGGCGCTTGAACGCATTCTTGAAGCGACCGTCTTCGCACCCGGGACGCACGACGCGCCGGTGCAGATTCTTGGCCCGCTGGAGCTTGGAGGCGTCGGCTTCGACGCGCTGTGGTTCGTGGGAGCGGACGATCTGACATGGCCTGCGCCGATCGCTGCCAACCCCTTGCTTCCATGGCAGGTGCAGCGTGTGCTCGGCATGCCGGGCGCTGATCGCGTGAGCGACAACCGCTACGCGCAATCGCTGACCGCGCGCATCGCGGGTTCGGCCGCGACAGTGGTCTTCAGCTACGCCGAACGGTCAGAAGAAGGTGAACGTAGACCTTCGCCGTTGCTTGCCTCGCTCGGGCTTCACCGGCTTGAGGGGCCATCCCACCAGTCGCCGACCGTCCCCCGGGAGCTTGAGCCGGTGAGAGACGACACTCTGCTGCCGCCTCTGCCTGCAAGCCCGGTACGCGGCGGCGCCCAGGTGCTGAAGCTGCAGGCGGCGTGTGGCTTCCGCGCCTTTGCGGAGCGGCGGCTATGGTCCTCGGCTCCCGAGTCGCGGCAGGCAGGCTTCGATGCGCTTGAACGCGGCAACCTGGTGCACAAGGTGATGGAGCATCTATGGATCGAGCTCGAGTCGCATGGCAGGCTGAAGGCGCTGTCGCAGGCGGAGACCGCACAGGCTCTCGACCGCGCGATCGCCAAAACATTTGACCGTTTCGAAGGAAAAGATAACAACCCGTGGGAGAGCGCTTACCTGGAGGTTCAGCGCCTGCGCCTGCGCGACCTGCTGCTGCCTTGGCTCGACATCGAACAGGATCGGCCGCCGTTCAAGGTCCAGAGGCCGGAGCAGGACAGGAACATTCAGCTTGGTCCGTTGACCCTGAAGCTGCGTATTGACCGCATCGACTCAACCGCACGGGGCGAGGTAATTGTCGATTACAAGACGGGCCACGCCGTGCCTGCGCAGTGGCAGGGCGAACGGCCGGACGAGCCGCAGCTGCCGCTCTACGCGGTGCTGACGAAGGCTGAAGGGCGACAGCTGGCGGGCGTGGCGTTTGCCTCGCTGCGTGCCGGCGACGGGGTCGGTTTGAAGGGCTACGCGGATGACCATTCCGTCTTCGGCAAGACGACAGCCATGGAAGGCGCGACGCTCGAGGACCAGGTAGAGCGCTGGCAGCAGGTGCTTGTCAGCCTCGCTGAGGCGTTCGCCGCCGGTGACTCTCGCGTGCTGCCGAAGCGTTACCCGAAGACCTGTAAACACTGTTCGCAACGCATTTTGTGCAGGCTTGATCCCGCCGCGCTCGGAGTTGGCGCCGACGATGAGGACGAGGACGGGACCGGTATGGAAGCCGACGGAGAGCAGGTCTATGGCTGAGGTGCTGGAGTTTGCCCCGAGCATCCCCGACCTTGACGAGCGTGCCCAGGCGCTCGATATCACACGCTCGTTCATCGTCGAGGCGCCGGCCGGCTCGGGCAAGACGGGCCTGCTGATCCAGCGCCTGCTGAAGCTGCTGGCGAGCGAGCGCATCACAGACCCGGCGCAGATCCTGGCCATCACCTTTACCCGCAAGGCCACGCACGAGATGCGCGACCGGGTGGTGGGGCAGCTGGCCGCGGCAGCTGCCGGGACGGTTGCTGCGAATGCCTTCGATCGCGAGACACGACCGTTGGCGGAGGCTGCGCTCGGACGAGACCGGCAGCTCGGCTGGAAGCTGCTCGATCATCCGCAGCGGCTGAACATCCTGACCATCGACAGCTTCTGCACACAAGTGGCTCGGTCGCTGCCGGTGTTGTCAGGGGCGGGCGGGCAGGCTCCGGTCGAAGACGCGTCGGAGCTTTATCACGAGGCGGCGGCGCGGACGCTTGACTTGCTGGGCAGCGAGGATCATGCGCTGACCAGGGCACTTGAAACGCTGCTGCTGCATCGCGATGGCGACCTGGGCAACTGCGCCGGGCTGATCGCCGAGATGCTGGAGTGGCGTGATCAATGGGGCGGCCTGGTGCCTCTGGCCGGGGATCATCTGACCGACGAGTATCTCGAGACCGTGACATTACCCAAGCTTGAGAAGACGCTTGAACATGCGGTGTGCCGTGGGTTGACGCAGCTTGACGACGCGATGCCGGACGGATTGGCGGACGAGCTTGCGTCGCTCGCGCACCGACTCTCGCATGTGGGAGCGGTCGAGATCGCGGGGTCGCCTATCGCTGTGTGCCGCGAGCTTCAGCAGGCGCCGGGCTTGGCGGCCAGGGACCTGGATCACTGGCGCGCGTTTGCACATCTGCTAATCGCGCCTTCTTCGAAGGGCTGGCGCAAAGCGCGCGGGATCACCCGCAACATTATGAAGTTTGAGATCTCGAAGGCAGACGCTGTGGAGCTTGCCGCGCTGATCGAAGACATCAGTGGCAATGAGCGGCTGCGAGAGGCGCTGTGCGGGCTGACGAAGCTGCCGCCGCTGAAATATCCGCCGCAGCAGTGGCGCGTGGCGAAGGCGCTGTTTCGCGTGCTGAGCCGTGCGCTGGTTGAGCTGCAACTGGTGTTTGCCGCGCGTGGCGAATGTGACTTTGCGGAGTTTTCCCTGGTGGCGCGGGAGGCTCTGCGCCATGCGGGAGCGGTTGAGGACCTGGCGGCATCTGCCGGCTTCAACCTTGAACACCTGCTGGTCGACGAGATGCAGGACACGTCGAGTTCGCAATACGAGCTGATCCGCCTGCTCACCGAGCACTGGGATGGAGCGGGGCAGACAGTCTTTCTGGTCGGCGATCCGAAGCAGAGCATCTACCTGTTCCGCCAGGCGCGGGTGGCCCGCTTTATGGACACGCTGCACGAGCAGAGGCTGGGCGACCTGCGGCTGACGGCCCTCTACCTGACAACGAACTTCCGCTCGCAGGCACGCCTGGTCACGGCGTTCAACACGACCTTTTCAAAATTATTTGCAACGGCGCCCGATGAAGCTAATGCAGAAACTGTCGCCTATAAGGATGCGGTTGCGAGGCGCCCGGGCGCGGCAGGTCCGGACCTTATGTGGCACGCGCGGCCTCTACCTTATTCCAGCGATCAGCGTGTCCGTGCGGAGGCTCGCACAGCGGCGAAGCTTGCCCATGCGGCAGAGATCCGAGCGATCGTGGAGCGCTGGCGGGCGCGGCCGCTCCCCGCAGATCGGGCGGCCAAGCCGTGGAAGATCGCGGTGCTGGTGCGCAATCGTGCGCACCTTATGCCCATCGTGCGGGCTTTCAAGCAGGAGCCTCCAATTGCCTATCGTGCGGTGAAGACGGAGCCGCTCGCCGAACGGCAGGAGGTGCTGGACCTGCTGTCGCTGACACGCGCTCTGCTCGATCCTACGGACCGCACGGCTTGGCTTGCACTGCTGCGTACGCCGTGGTGTGGGCTTACGCTGAAGGACCTGCACCTGCTCGCGGGCGCAGACGATTACACGTGGCACGAGCACACAGTGCTGAGCTTGATCCGCGAACGTGGAGAGCTGCTTTCAAAGGACGGCGCGGCGCGGCTGAAGCCATTCTGGATGGTGATGTCGGCGGCGCTTGAAGAGCGCGGGCAGATGCCTCTTTCGCGCTGGGTGGAGCGGACGTGGAGAGCGTTCGGGGCGGAGGCATTTCATGCAGCCGGGGAGCTTGCGAATACGGAGCGCTACTTCGGGCTGCTCGATGAACTTGAGGCACGGCCCGGACCGGTGAGTATGGAGCGGCTGCAGGCAATGATGAAGAGGCTCTATGCGGCGGAGTCGACCCAGGCCGACGCGGTCGATCTCATGACGATCCACAATGCGAAGGGCCTGGAGTGGGACGTAGTGCTGGTGCCGGAGCTCGAATCTGGCAGCGCGGCAAACCGGTCGAAGCTGCTGAACTGGATTGAGGTGGAGGGCGGCGATGAGCTGAGCGCGGAGGTAGCGCACGGGATGATTGCGCCGGTGCAGGCGAAGGGCAAGCAGTCCGAGGATCTCAGCCGCTGGATGCGTTCAATCGATAACGCGCGTGAAGCTGCGGAGCGCAAGCGGCTGTTCTATGTGGTATGCACGCGAGCGCGGGAGGAGCTGCACCTGTTTGCGGCGCCCGAACGCAGGCAGGGTTCGGGCTTCAACCTGAAGCCGGACAGCCTGTTGAAGGCTGCCTGGCCTGCGGCTGCGCTTCATTTTGAAGCAATCGCGGCGGCAGGAGAGCTTCAGGAGCCTGGGGTTCTGGATGACATCGCTGCGGTCGGGATGCACCTGGTGCAGCCGAAGATGGAGACTGTGAGGACGTTGCTGCGGGTGCCGCTCGCAGCGTTTCCGGCAGCTGCGCGCGTACCGCGGGTTCCGATGGAGGAAGCACCATCGAGGCTCTTTGAGCGGCCGCAGGGCGGGTTTGGTGCGCGCACGGTGGGCAATGCCATGCATGACTTCCTGCAGGTGATGACGCAGCGGCTGGCCGGCGGCGCCACCGTGGCGGGGCTGAGCGCGGAGCTTCCCGGCTGGAGCGCGCGGATCTCGAACGTGCTGCGCGCCGGCGGCCTTGGACCAGATGAGATCACGCAGGCGTCAGCGAGGATCGAACGGGGGCTGCGACGGACGCTTGAGGATGCTGATGGCCGCTGGGTGGTTTCGCCGCATGCGCGTGCGGCGACCGAAGCAGCGCTGGCCTTTGAGGGTGGAAGCATCCGGCTTGATCGCAGCTTTGTGGCGGGCGCGGAGCCGGGACAGGAGGGCCAGTCACATCTGTGGATCATCGACTACAAGACCGGCACACACGCGGACACAGGGCTCGACGAGTACCTGGCGGGCGAGAAGAAGAAGTACGCGCCGCAGCTTGAAACGTACGGACACCAGCTTGCTGCACGCGGGCTGCCGGTGCGCCTGGGATTGTTCTATCCCCTGCTGCCGCGGCTGATCTGGTGGCGATTCGAAGGGTAAACGCGCCAGCAACTGCGCCATGATCGCGGGCGGCGACTACTTCGCGGGTTGGGAGCTTCCGCCGCCAGGATCCAGGATGCAATTGCTGTTGCGTTCAGGCCCGGCTGTTGTGGCGCACATCCGCGCCGCGGACCCAGAAGATCACATCTTCTGCGATGTTGGTGGCATGGTCGCCCACGCGTTCGAGATTGCGCGAGATGATCAGCGCATTCAACGACTGCGGCGTGAGCTCGGGTTGTTCGCGGATCAGCGAGCTGAGCGAGTAGAAGGCGGCGTCGTTCATCTCGTCCACCTGGTCATCCATGGCAAGCACCGATTGCGCAGCCTCGGCGTCGGCGTCGATGAAGGATTCAAGCGCACGGCGGACCATGGCGGAGGAGAGGGAGGCAAGCTTGGGGATATCGACCGGCAGATCGATGTTGGCGAAGGCACCCATCTCGCGCACACGTACGGCGATGTTGACTGCCTGGTCGCCCACGCGTTCAAGGTCTGCGTTGATGCGAATGACCGAAAGGATGAAGCGCAGGTCGATAGCCATCGGCTGCTCCATTGCGAGCAGGTCAAGCGCCATCTGGTCGATCTCGCGCTCAAGCCGATTGATGGCGGGTTCAGCACGAAAGACCTGCTCGCAGATGCTGAGGTCGCGCGTACGATAGGCTTCGATTGAGCGCTGGATCGCCTGTTCGGCCATGCCGGCCATGACCAGCAGGCGTTCTTTTAAGTCATCGAGACTCTGCTGGAACTTGATCCTTGATGCCATCAGCCAAACCTCCCGGTGATGTAGTCTTCCGTTCGTTTGTCTGTGGGGTTGGTGAAGATCTTGTGGGTGGAGTCGAACTCGACCATCTTGCCGTTCAAGAAGAATCCCGTGTTCTCGGCCACGCGCGCGGCCTGCTGCATGTTATGGGTAACGATGACAATGGTGTACTGGCTCTTCAACTGGAAGATGAGGTCTTCGATCTTCGAGGTGGAGACCGGGTCGAGAGCGGAGGCGGGCTCGTCCATAAGCAGGACCTCGGGGTCAACGGCGAGCGCGCGGGCGATGCACATGCGTTGCTGCTGGCCGCCCGAGAGACTGGCGCCCGACTTCTTCTTGAGGTCGTCTTTCACCTCTTCCCATAACGCTGCGGCCTTCAGGCTACGTTCCACGGTCTCGTCGAGGATGCGGCGGTTGCGGAAGCCGTTGAGCTTGAGGCCGCTGACGACGTTGTCGTAGATGGACATGGTCGGGAAGGGATTTGGACGCTGGAAGACCATGCCGACCCTGCGGCGGATCTCGACCGGCGAGACGTCGGCGTAGATGTCGAGATCGCCCATCTTGACCGTGCCGGTGGCGCGCGCGATGGGATTGGTCTCGTGCATGCGGTTGAGGCAGCGGACAAAAGTGGACTTGCCACAGCCCGAAGGCCCGATAAGGGCCGTGGCATGGTTGGCCGGGATGTGCAGGTTGATGTCCTGCAGCGTATGGGTGGTGCCGTACCAGGCGTTCAGATGTTCAACAAGAATTCCGACTCCCACTAACTTCCTCCCTTGAGCGCGCCGCGGTTCGCGAAGATGCGAACGAGTGTGACCGAGACCATGATCATCACGATAAGAACAAGCGCACCGGCCCAGGCCAGGCGGTGCCACTCGTCGTATGGCGAGATGGCGTAGACATAGATTTGCAGCGGCAGAGCGCCGATGGGCTCGTTCAACTTCAGGCTCCAGAACTGGTTGCCGAAGGCGGTGAAGAGCAGAGGTGCAGTCTCGCCGGCGACGCGTGCAAAGGCCAGCATGCAGCCGGTAATGATGCCCGGAGAGGCGGTGCGCAGGGCAACCGAGAGGGTGGTGCGCCACTTCGGCACGCCAAGCCCGAGCGCTGCCTCGCGGATCGAGTGAGGCACCGTCGAGAGCATCTCTTCGGTGGTGCGCGTGATGGTGGGCACCATCATGATGGCGAGCGCGACGCCGCCCGAAAATGCCGAAAAGTGCTTCTGCTGCATGACGATCAACGAGTACACCGCGATGCCCATGACGATCGACGGCACGCCGTTGAGTACGTCTGCGGTGAAGCGGATCGCGTTGCCCAGCATGCGACCGCGGCCGTACTCCGCAAGGTAGACGCCGGCGGCGATGCCGATGGGGATCCCCATCAGGCTCGAGAGCAGGAGCACGATACCTGAGCCAACGATCGAGTTTGCCATGCCTCCGCCGGGCTGTCCGACGGGCGCGGGGATCTTGGTGAAGAAATCGAAGTTGAGCGAGCTTGCGCCTTTGTAGATCAGGTAGACAAGGATGGCGATCAGCGGCGCGACGACCACCACGGTGGCGAGGATGGCGAATCCCGAGACGATCCAGTTCATCGCATTGCGCTTGGTGTTGTTGAAGCGCATGGCGCGGGTCGTGAAGTCCATGGGAGGCCGCTGCGGCGGTGTGGGACTGTTCGGATTGATGGCGGCTGTGCTCATCTCAGGCCACCCTTGCCGGTGCGCCGCGCGTCACCGCCCAGACCAAGAGGCGGGCGATCGCGTTGACTACGATGGTGACAAGGAAGAGGGCGAGGCCAATCTCGATCAGCGCGCTCAGGTAAAGGTCACCCGAAGCTTCAGCGAACTCGTTGGCGATGACGCTCGCGAGCGTGTAGCCGGGGGCGAAGAGCGACTTGCTGATCGTGGGGCTGTTTCCGATCACCATGGTGACGGCCATCGTCTCGCCAAGCGCGCGGCCGAGCCCGAGGATGACAGCGCCGACGATTCCAATGCGCGCGTTGCGCAGGACGCCGGTACGGATCATCTCCCAGCGGGTGGCGCCGAGGGCGAGCATGGCTTCGCGCTGATTGCTGGGTACGGCGAGCATGATGTCGCGGGTGATTGACGAGATGATGGGCAGGATCATAATGGCGAGGATGACGCTTGCGGTAAGCAGGCCGACACCGAAGTTCGAGCCTGCAAAGAGCTTCGTCCAGCCGAAATACTTGGACAGAAATGGCCCGACGCTGTCACGTACCAGCGGGACCAGCACGAAGACGGCCCAAAGCCCGTAAACGACGCTGGGGATGGCGGCGAGCAACTCGGTGAGGAACGAAATGGGTGCGCGGAGAGCGCGGGGGCAGAGCTCGGTGAGGAAGACGGCGACGCCGAGTGCGAGCGGCACCGCCATCAGCAGGGCGAGGAACGAGGTGGCAAGCGTTCCGAAGATAAATGGGAATGCGCCGAAGTCGCCTGCTACCGGGTCCCACGTCTGGCTGGCGAAGAACTTGAAGCCGAACTGCGCGAGGCTCAGCTTTGAGCGCAGGATCAGAATGACGGCGATGAAGAGGACGATGGCAAAGATGCTCAACGCGCAAACCAGCATGAGCGAGGCGAAGGTGCTGTCCGCGAGCCGGCCGCTGCCGCGCTGATTAAGGTACTGGCGGATGGGTGAGGAAGCCTGAGGATCGGCGTCGGGCCGAGGCGCGGAGGGGTTGGCCTGAACAAAGTTGGTGAGCTTCGCCGCTTGCGGAAGTGGATTGGGTGTGTTCACGGTCTCGTTTGCAATCATGCAGGAAGAAGCTCCACTTCCCTCTCCGTGATTATCTCGTGGGAGTTCTGTAGGCTGGTCTTGATCTGTCCTGTGAGCGCTATGCTGCGCGCCGGACGCGGGTAACAGAAAGGCCGCATGGCTATCCTGCCATGGGGCCGCGGAGTTTTAGTGCAGGCCCTGAACGGTTCCCTTGACGCGGTCGGCCACGGCCTTCGGCAACGGAGCGTAGGTCATGCCGGCAGCCTCGGATTCGCCGTGCTCGAGCATCCACTCGAGGAAGCCCTGGATCGCCTTTCCCTTGGCAGGATCCTTGGCCTGCGAAGGGATCAGCAGCCAGGTGAAGCTCGAGATAGGGTAGGAATCGGCGCCGGCTGCGTCGGTGATCGAGACGCGGTAGTCGGCAGGGATCGCCTTCGCGTTAGCTGCCGCGGCGGCGGTAACTCCGCTGGTTGATGCCTTCACGTACTTGCCGTCGTGATTGCGCACCATGCCGAAGGCCATCTTGTTCTGCTCGGCGTAGATGAGCTCCACGTAGCCGATCGAGAAGGGCGCCTGGCGAACCATGCCGGCGATGCCTTCGTTGCCCTTCTGGCCGACGCCGACGGGCCAGTTGATGGCGGTGGCGCGGCCGACCTTGTCCTTCCACTCGGGGCTGATCTTCGACAGGTAGTCCGTGAAGATGTAGGTGGTTCCGCTGCCATCCGAGCGGTGAACGACCAGGATCTGCTTATCGGGCAGGTTGACCCCCGGGTTCTCCTTGGCGATGTAGGGATCATTCCACTTGGTGATCTTGCCGAGATAGATGCCGGCGAGCGCATCCTGCGAGAACTTGAGCTCCGTGCTTACGCCCGGCACGTTGTAGACCGGCACCACAGCGCCAAGGACGGTTGGGATGTGGACGACCTTCACCTTCGAGGCTTTGAGCTGATCGTCGGTCATCGGGCCGTCAGTGGCGCCGAAGTCGACCGTGCCCTCTGAGACCTGGCGGATGCCGCCGCCAGAACCGATGGACTGGTAGTTGATCTTGATGTCCGGGTGCAGCTGGCTGTACTCGGTGAACCACTTGGAGTAGATCGGGTAAGGAAAGGTGGCGCCCGCGCCGTTGATGTTCTGTGCAGAGGCGGTCGTCGTACTGAATACCGGCAGAGTTGCCAGGAGTCCTGCTGCGATCAACTTGAAGTTCAATGTTCCCCCTCTTAGAGCGTGCGCTGGCTTGCTGCGCACTACATTTTGAGTCTGCCCGGGCATTGTTACGCGCAGGTTACACGGAGAAAAATAGGAAGAGAATGGACGTGCTCAAAGGTAACAACCCTAGTAAGTACAACACGATCCGAAACGACAAACCTCAGGCCACCGGGTACAGGGCCTTCGGCAACGTGAAGATGAAGTTGCTGCCGGCGTTGAGCTCGCTTTCAGCGCGGATCGTCCCGCCCATGGACTGCACCATGTGGCGCACGATGGCCAGCCCGAGGCCGGTCCCTCCGCTCTCGCGCGAGCGCGTCTTGTCGACCCGGTAGAAGCGCTCGAAGATGCGGTTCAAGTGTTCGGAGGCGATGCCCGAACCAAAGTCGCGGACGCTGAACTCGACGGCTTCGTAGGGCTCGGCGATCTCCTGCGTGCTGATGATGACGCGGGTGGGAGAGCCGTTGCGCGGCTGGCCGTACTTGATCCCGTTCTCAATCAGGTTGCCGAGGATCTGCATGACGGCGTCGAAGTCTGCAAACACCTGGCAGTCGGTCATAGTGCCGAGCTCGAGAGTAGCCTCGTTCTCCTGCACCAGGCCGCTCATCGCCTTGACGGCATCGCGCACCAGGGCATCAGCGCGCACGGGCGCAGGGTGCAGCTCGACAGTCGCGGCTTCGACGCGCGCCATCACCAGGAGGTCCTCGGTGAGGCGATTCATGCGGGTGGCATTCTTGAGGATGGTCGATAGAAATTCTCGGGCATGCGGGCTCAGGTTTGCCTCGTGGTCGAGCAGGGTCTCAACGTAGCCCTGGATGGAGGTGAGCGGGGTGCGGAGCTCGTGCGAGA
The DNA here is from genome assembly GCA_964247475.1 of uncultured Acidobacteriaceae bacterium. Lineage (GTDB taxonomy): Bacteria > Acidobacteriota > Terriglobia > Terriglobales > Acidobacteriaceae > Edaphobacter. The sequence continues at coordinate 17,290 of CAXTUS010000030.1, forward strand.
CGTTGGCGACGAAGTCCCGCTGGGTGCGTTCCACCTCTTCAATGCGGGTGACGTCGTGCAGCAGGGCTACGGCGCCGCCGCCCGGCATGGGTGAGGCATTGACCTCGAAGATGCGCCCCGGCATCAGCGAGGTAGAGCGACGGATCGAGAAGGTCTTCTCGGCGAGCGCGCTGGCAACGCATTCAAGCACGTCGGGGTCGCGGATGGTCTGGACCAGGGCGTGGCCCACACGGAGCGATCCCGAGGCCTGGAGTCCCGCGTTGACCAATCCGCCGGGCATCAGGCGGCGCATGCGCTGGTTGGTCCACTGGATGCGGCCTGCCTGGTCGACGGCAACGACCGGGTCCTGCATGGAGTCAAGCAGGGCTTCGAGCTCGCGACGGCTTTCGGCAGCCTTTGCAAGCGATCTTTGGACCTGTTCCGAGGCGGAGGCGAGCGCGACGGTAAGTCCATCGAAGTCACGGTACTGGGTGGCGAGCGGGACCTGCTGCCCTTCGATGAGCGAGTTGGCGCTGGCCTGGAGCGGGCCGAGAATGCGGCGCAGCGAGTGCGCGGTCCAGAGCGCCATCAGCCCGGCCCAGGCGAGCAGCAGGGTGAAGACGAGGTAGAGCGGGATGGGCGGCATCACCTCGCGGATGGCGATGGCGACGCCGCCGGCAAGCGCAAGACGGACAAAGAACTTGAAGAAGAGACTGCGTGTCATTCTGCCTCGGTGCTCGACTGGATCGAAGACCGCGCGGGCTTGCGGCGCTTGAGGCTTGCCCTACGTCAGCACCGGCGAAGCCGCCTACTGCAGGGTGTCCTGGCCGGCAACAACCTTCGGGATCTCGAAGCGGTAGCCTGCACCGCGCATGGTCTTAAGATAGCGCGGTGACTCGGCGTCTTCCTCGATCTTTTCGCGGATGCGACGGACGTAGACATCAACCGATCGCGGGGTAACAAAGCGTGCATCGCCCCAGACGGCGTCGAGCAGATGGTCGCGGCTGAAGACGCGGCCCGGATGGCGGGCCAGGTAGTCGAGCAGCCGGAACTCGGTGGCGGTGGTAGTCACGAGCTCGCCCTTGACGCGCAGCTGCATGGCCCCGGCATCGATCTCCACCTGCTCAAACTTCACGAGCGACGGGGTGCTGGGGCGCTCGAAGCGCCGCAGCACAGCCTTCACCCGGGCTACCAGCTCGCGCGTTGCGAAGGGCTTCGTAATATAGTCATCGGCGCCAAGCTCAAGGCCATGTACGCGGTCGTTCTCTGCCGCACGGGCCGTAAGGAAGATGATGGGGACGATGCTGAGGGTGGCGTTCTGCCGCAGGCGCCGGCAGAGGTCGAGACCATCGCCGCCGGGTACCATGATGTCGAGCAGGAAGAGCGCGGGCGGCTGGCGCTCGGCGTCAGCCAGGATGTTGCCAATGGCGAGGTACGGTTTGACGGTAAATCCGGCAGCTTCAAGGTGATACTGCACCAGGCGGGAGATGTCGGCATCATCCTCCAGCACGAAAATTGTCTGACTCAATGCGAAGACTCCTGGTGTTTGCGCGGACGTTCGAGAGGCTAAAGTACTGTCTTCATCCATTTGCAAGAGTAGCCTACGGGTGTCGGTGAGATTGCAAATAGATGATGAATCTAGGTTTCCTAGAACAGGAAACCGATTTTTGACAAGAGCCTCTGCTGCCACCTTTCAGCCATTCCTGACAGGGCCCGGTGTTGTACCATTCAGTCATCGCGAAGTCGTAACCTGCTGTTGACTCTACGACCTCCAGAAGGGGCCCGAACGCCATGTCAAACCGCCAGCACCTGGTGCTTTGTGTCGACGACGAGACGATCGGTCTCGAAGTGCGGCGCATGCTGCTCGAGCGTGCCGGCTACCGGGTACTCACCGCGCTCGACGGGACGACCGGTCTTGACCTGTTCGCAAAGGAGCCGGTTGAAGCGGTGGTGCTTGACTTCGCCATGCCGGGGATGACCGGCGGCGAAGTGGCAATCCGGATGCGCGAGGTGAAGCCGGACGTGCCCATCCTGATGCTGTCGGCTTACACCAGCCTGCCGCCAGAGGTCTCGCAGTCGGTAAACCTTTCGATGACAAAGGGTGAAGGTGCGCCGGCCCTGCTGAAGAAGCTGGGAAGCCTGGTCTCTGGGAGCGTTGCCCCCGGCAGTGTGGTCGCGGATAGCGGAGCAAAGATCCGGTAACGGGGGCACCGAGCACTGTGGACGCATCGAATTTCGACCACATCCTGAGAAAAGTGGTCATAGTTCCTGTGATCGCGCTTCTGGTCGGAGCCGGCATTCTGGCATGGCAGATCGATGCGGCCAACACGACCGTCGCGCAGATCCAGACCAACGATGCACGCATCGCGCAGACACTTGAGATCGAACAGCTGGTAATTGACCAGGAGACCGGGCTCAGGGGGTATGAGATCACCCATGACAGGCGCCTGCTGCAGCGTTACGACGAGGCTGAGCGCCTTCTGCCGGCCGCCTTTGACCGGCGGCGCGAGCTCGCCACAAACAATGTGCGAAAAGGTGCAGTCGACGCGTTGCGCGGCGCCTATGACACCTGGGAGCAGGGCTTTGCGGACCCCTTGATCGCAACCATCCAGGCCGGCGGCGAGACCAATGACGTGCAGCTGAACTACCAGGGCAAGCTGCTGATGGACGACATCCGCGCCAAGATCACGGACCTGAACAAGGCGACCGTGGCTAATCGCGATCAGTACGTGCAGCGCTGGCACCGACAGGTGCGCAACCAGATCGTCGTGCTGATCCTGCTTGCGATCGCCATCGGCCTGATCATCGGGCTCTACCTGCGCAATCTGGTCAAGCAGGTCTCGATCGCCTTCCGGCAGTCACACGACGTCCTCAGAATCCGCGCGGAACAGACCTTCCGGTCCGAAGAGAAGCTGCGGACGACGCTGCGTTCGATTGGCGACGGAGTCATCACCTGCGACGCCGACGGGCGGGTTCAAAGCATGAACGACACTGCTCAGGATCTGACCGGCTGGACCGAACGAGAGGCGCGGGAGCAGCCGATTGCTCAGGTGTTTTCGATCCTGGACGAGCGGACTCGGCAGCCGGTCGCGGATGGCTTCGAGCGCTTCACGCGTGGAAAGGTGGCGGCCGGGCACGCAGGCCACACTGTGCTTCACCGTCGCGATGAATCCGACATCTTTGTTGAAGAGAGTGGCTCTCCGATCCTTGACAAGCATGGCCGGCTGATCGGGATCGTGGTGGTGTTTCGCGATGTGACGCTCGCCAGGAAGTCGCAGGAGGCGCTGCTTGCGAACGAAAAGCTGGCCGTCGCCGGCAGGCTCGCGGCATCAATCGCTCATGAGATTCACAACCCCCTCGACAGCGTCTCGAACCTGCTGTTCCTGATGGACGGCGTGGCGACCGACGAGGAGCGCGCCCACTTCCTCGAGCTTGCCAAGATGGAGATTGCGCGGGTGACGCAGATCTCGCGTGCGATGTTGAGCCTCTATCGCGAGTCGAAGCAGCCCGTGCTGATCGATCTTCGCGAGATGCTCGAATCGATTTTGCTGTTGATGGAAAGCCGTTTTCAGGCGCTGGGCGTCCATGTGGAGCACCAGCTGCCGCAGGGACTCTGTGTCCACGGCTTCCCTGCCGAGCTCCGCCAGGTGTTTACCAATCTCTTCACCAACGCAGCCGAGGCGACCGGTCCCGGCGGCACAATCAGGCTGCATGCGGAGGCGCTCGCATCCCGGGTTGATGAGAAGGGGATGCGCCGCCCGGCAGGCGCGCTGGTGACGGTTGAGGATAATGGGCCGGGTGTGCCGGCGAACGTGGTGGCGAGTCTCTTCCAGCCGTTCTTTACGACCAAGGGCGAACGCGGCACCGGACTTGGACTTTGGATCAGCCGCGGGATCATCACCAAGCATGGCGGCACGATCGAGCTTGAAAGCACGACCGCCGCCGAGGCGCATGGGACGACGCTGCGGGTGTTCCTGGCGACCGACCCGGTGGTCAGTCTGCCGGGGAATTGAGGAGGGCAGTTGTAAGTTGCAGGTTGCAGGTAGAAGCGAAGCCAGACGTAAGTACGTCCTGCTTTCAAAACCGTCGAGCTTACAACGCGTTTGGTCCTTGCAACTTCATCACGTATCTACCCCCCTTGACAACCCTCGGCCTTTACGCCGCAGCCAGCTTGCCTGCGAGCACTTGGACTGAGATCGTGGCGGCTTGTTCGCACTGTGCGCGGCTCACGTCCAGGTGGGTGACGAATCGGACCTGGTGGGTGCCGATGGCACTTGCGATCACCCCCTGCTCCTTCAAAGCGTTGACGAAGTCGGCAGCGCCTCCGTCTTCAAGAGTGAAGATAACGATGTTGGTCTGGACAGTCTCGAGATCAATCGTGACCCCCGGGACCTGCGCCACGGCTTCGGCCAGCAGGCGCGCGTTGGCGTGGTCTTCGATGAGGCGCTTCGGCCCCTCTTCAAGTGCGATCAGACCTGCAGCGGCCAGAATGCCTGCCTGGCGCATGCCACCCCCGAGTGCCTTCCTGTAGGCGCGGGCTTCGGCAATCAGCGCCTTCGAGCCAACCAGCATGGATCCCACCGGTGCGCCAAGTCCCTTCGAAAGGCAGAACATCACTGTGTCAAAGCCGCGGGTCAGAGTTGCAACCGGCAGGCCCAGCGCCGTGGCCGCATTGAAGACGCGTGCGCCGTCGAGGTGCACGGGCAGGTTCCGCTGCTTGGCGCCCGCCCAGATGGCCTCTAGGCTGGCGAGCGGAGTGACCGTGCCACCGTGCATATTGTGCGAGTTTTCAAGCGAGATCAGGCCGGTCTGCGCCTTGTAGTAGATGGGCGCCGAGATGGCGGGCTCGAGCATCTGCCAGGTGAGCATGCCGCGCGGCGCAGAGACCGGGTGCGGGATGCAGCCGGCGTACGCGGCCATCATCGCCATCTCCCATTCAATGATGTGCGAGCGTGTTTCGCAGAGAATCTCCTGGCCGGCGCGTGTGTGCAGCTTGATCGCGATGGTGTTGCCCATCGAGCCGGTGGGAACGAAGAGGGCAGCCTCACGTTGAAAGACTTCGGCGGCCCGCTGCTCCAGCTGGTTGATGGTGGGGTCTTCGCCGTAGACGTCATCGCCAACCGGCGCGTTGGCCATGGCGGCACGCATGGCAGGAGAGGGACGAGTGACGGTATCGCTGCGAAGGTCGATGGGGGTCATGTGTCTATGAAAGCACAAAGGCAACAGCACCCGCGCCATGACCGCGGTCGGCCCTCACCTCGCGGGTGCAAGCGCCGTTCACGTAAGCCCGGTAGGCCAGCCCCAGCTGCGTTCCCGCGCAAGCTTCTTCGCGCCAAAATGGCGCATGTTTAGCGTCAGGATTCGGCTGCGACTGCTTTCGGGGTGCTTACCGGTACCGCTTCCGCAGCTTGTAGACGATTGAGAAGACACCGGTCTCGTCGCGGGTGCCAACCACCGAAACGTTCGGGCTGAGCTGGTAGGCGACCTGGATCAGCTGCTGGGCGGACGAGTTGACGTTTGTCGCGAAGGTTAGCGTGATCTGCTGCGTGATCTGCTGCTGCACGGTGATGCGGGCGGACGAGTTGCCGAGCGTGCCGACGAATGCCGGATCGATCTTGACGCTGCCCCCGGAGCCGCCGAACAGCTTCGACACACGGCTCCCGACAGTGGCGTTCAGCGCACCTCCAAGCAGCGCGCTGGTCGTTGGATCGGTGCCGGCGGCGACCTGCTGCTCCTGGGCAATCTGGCGCTCTTCCTGGGTGCGGCCAAGGGCGAGCAGCGAAAAGATGTCGGCTTCGGAGAGCGGGGGCTCGGAGCGATAGGTGGTCTTCAGGTTGGAGGTTGTTCCGTGAACGCCGATCGTGACATCGTAGGTTTCGACCCGGGCGGTGGCGTCGATGTCGACCGTGGGGTCAATGCGAACGGGGTTCGAAAAGTAGATGTTTCCGCGCTGCAGCTGGTAGTTGACGCCGGCAAAGGTGGCGCTGCCGTCGGTAATCTGGATGCGTCCGAGGACGGATGGCTCGGCGACGGTGCCGCGCACGTTGAGGTCGACCGTGCCGGCAAGCTTGGCGTAGCTGTTTTGGAAGTCGAGCTGCGGCGAGCTTGCGACGTGGATGTCGAGGCGAATCTTGTTTGCGGAGGCTGAAGGATCGGGTGGAGCGCTGACACCGCCCTGCCCGGCAAATGCGGCGAAGTCGACGTCCGCCCCGACGCCGAAGCGGGTGAGCAGCACGTTGCCGGAGAGCAGGGCGCTGTCTACCCCGCCCTGAAGGTGGAAGCTGGCATTGGCGGTGCCGCTGATTCCGTTCAGGCGCACGCGGACCTTTTCAGCCGTGGCGGTGAGATCGGCGAAGGCGCCGTTGCGATAGCTGAGGAAGCCACCGAAGCTGAGCTGTCCGCCGCCCGTTGTACCGACCAGCTGCTGGACAACCAAGCGGTTCTCGTTGAAGACGAGGGTGCCGTTCAGGTTGCTGAGACCGTTCGGGATGCCGTCCATCGCGGCGTTCACGTTGTCGAACTGGACCTTTCCGACAAGCGTGGGGTTGGCGATGACCCCCTGGGCACCCACCGAGAAGGTGACCGAGCCTGAGGTCTTCAAGTCGGCGTCGAGAGTATGTGCGATGGCGACGTTGAGACTGCCGTTGGCCTTGATGTCCAGCTTGCCGGCGCCGGTTGATGCAAGCTTCGTCTTAGGGTCGATGCCGCCAAAGACCTGAGCGGTGCCGCTCGCAACCAGATCGGTGTCAGGGCCGGTGATGTGGAAGGTATCGAGAGTGGCGATCCCGTTCTTGAGACCGATCGAGAGCGGCCCCTGCGCCTGGAAGGTGAGGCCCTGCGAGCTGACCGAGAACGGGGTGAAGATAGCCTGTCCGGCAAGTGCCTGCGGAGTCTTGGCGGGGCCACTGATGGTGATCGTGCCGGCAATGTTCGATGACGCTTGGGTGCCGCCGGGCGCAAACAGGGCAAGAGGCTTAGCGACGTCGAGGCCGGCGAGCGTGAGCTTGGCCTGCGTCTGATAGTTCCCGGTGAGGTCCGTCTGGCCGTCTCCCGACAGCTGCGCGCCAACCAGGTTCGAGCGCAGGCTGTAATAGACGAGCGTGCCCTGGCTGTGGGCGTCGAGATTCGCCTGTCCGACAGCCTTGCCCTGGACGATGACATTTGCCAGCTTGAGCGAGGCCTTGAGGCCGGGTTGTTCGACGGTGCCGCGAGCATCGACCAGCAGGCTGAGCAGGCCGTCAGCGTTGACGTTCGCCTTTTGCACGGTGGTGAACTTCGACAGCTGCAGGTTGTCGCCTGCGATATGCGCGTGCAGCTGCTTGCTGTCGAGGTTGTAGCCGCCGTTGCCGGCGATGGTCATGCCATGCAGCTTGAGCGACAGATCAGTCGCTTCGATCTGCTTGCCCTGGACGGCAAGATTCAGGTTGACTGACTCATAAGGCTCGCCATAAGCAACGCCGTTAGTGAGCGAGATATTGCCGGCTCCGGCGAGTGTCTTCAGCGTGCCCGCGGCGTGACCATCGACCGAAATGGTGCCCGTAAGATCGACGGCTTTCTGCTGCCCCGCGATGGCAAGCAGGTCGGTGACGTTGGCATTGCCGAGCTGGGCCTTGACGTCGATCGTGGTGCCATCGTCCCATACGTACGTGGCGACGCGCTTGTGGTACACGGTGCGCGGCTTGAAGGAGCCTGCAAGGTGCAGCACGGCAGAGCCCTGGGTGATGGTGGAGCTTGCGACGGCGAGCCCGGCGGGGTTGTACTCGGCATCGGCAATGATGGAGTCGATGTGGATGTCGGTCGGGGTGGAGGCAGCGGCTTGTGGTGGCGGCCTCGTGGCTGACACATTCAGTAATCCGGGCTTGACTGCGGGCGTCGGAGCGGGGGCCGCACCGAGCAGGACCTCCAGGTCGCGGGCTTCGAGATGACCCTTTACATCAAGCTTCGCAATGGCGCCCCGGGCCGTGCCGTGGAACTGCGCCGAGCCATGGAGGTTGATCGGGATAGCCTTCGCGCCCTTCTGGCCGTTGCCGCTGACGCCGAGGGTCTTCAGCAACTGGTCGTACTCGGCGAGATTGCGCAGCGAAAGGTCTACATTCAATGCGGTAAGTGGGTCGCCGGTGCTGACGCCGAGGACGCCATCGGCGTTCAGGTTTGACTGCGGCGTGGCGATGGCAAGCTTGGTGACATTCACGATCTCGCGCCTACCATCGTAGTGGCCGATCACATGGCCCGAAACCGGGATATCGGCGGGGTAGCCGCGTCCTCGCCCGCGGCCTACGGGGGCGAGCGCCAGGTCCGCGTCGACCAGGACAGTATCGGCGATGTTGGTCGCAGGGCCACCCCACTCCACCTTCACGGGACCATTGATCGAGGTGTCAAAGCCCAGGTCGCCGTAGTTCTTTGGCGCGGCAATTGCCATGATGGTGCGCAGCGGTATCTGGTTCACCTTGACAGTCAGGTAGGCGTGGGCAGTGGCGACAGGCGGCGCGACAGGCGCGACCGGGGTTGAGGTGGGCGCCCCTGTGACCGCGACGGCGGTCTTGTTGGCAGTGGTGGTTGCGCCCTGCACGGTCGGTGAGCTGCTGGGCGTGTTCGCCGGAACCTCGCCGAGCCAGTTGTCGATCTTCAGGTCGCCGGCAATGGACCCACCGGTCGGCAGCGAGCCAGTGAGTGCGGTAAACAGCAGCTGGGTGGGAGTGATCTTGAGCACGGCCCCACCGTCGACGTCGTGGATGCGTACGTACTGATCCACATACCCGGCATGATGGAGCTTGGCGTTACCGATCAGCAGGTAGCCGGCCTGGCAGTCAGGGTCCGGGGGCAGCGTCTTCGCTGCGACCTTCTGATGCTCGACCCTGCTGCGCAGACGATCGACCAGCTTCGGCTTCTTCTGCGCCTCGACGGGCGCGACGAAGCAGTTATGGCCCGCGACGTTCAGCTCGAGCGAGCCTTCGTTCAAGCCATCGACGCCGCCAAGGATCTGGATCTGCTTGAGCTCGAGTGAGCCGACGACATTAGCCTTCCACTCCGGATCGGCGAAGTGCTTGATCGAGGCCGAGGCCTGGAGCTGGGAGTTCTCGCCCGTGTGAAAATCAAATGCCTTGAGCTCGGCAGCATCACGACCAATCTCGGCTTCGACGTGCAGGCTCGATCTGGCCTCGGGCTCCTTTGTCATCCGGGTGCGCAGGTCGCGCAGATCGATAACAGCTCCGTAGCGATCGGTCTTCGCAAGGTACTTGACCGTGGCGTCGAGATCCTGGGCGGCGAGGTTGAAGGGGATGGCGCGGTCGTTGACCAGCGCGATGCCGTGCACAAGTTCCACTTCGGACGCCTTAAGGTCGAGCAGGGTGTCCTGCAGAGGCTCGGTGGACGGCGTCGTGTGCTTGGGGACGGGCTGGTTGGTCTTGCCGTCCTTGTCGATGATCAGGTGAACGTGCGGATTCTCGACGCGCAGCAGGTTCAGGCCGATGTGCGACGCGATGCCGGTACCCGTAGTGTGCTCAAAGAAGCTGATGATCTTGACCCGCACCATGATCTTCTCGGCGGAAAGATAGGGCGCTTCGCCCGGCCCTTCAAGACCGTGGATGACCAGACCGTCAGCCTCGATGGCAAGGTGCCAAAGATCGAAGGTGATTTTCTTGAGATCGACCTTGCCGCCGGTCGCATCTTCGAGGACGCTGACAACCTCTTTCCCGACACGCTGCTGAAAGTCAGCGGTTGTCGAGTAGAAGGCGAAACCCGCAAAGAGCAGGATGATGAGCAGCAGGAGCGAGCCCGCAAACCATGCCAGACCGCGCACGATCTTGCCCCCTGTGCTGCGCTGCTTTACGGGCTGGGAGTTCGGGTTCACGGGGCTGGCGGCGCTCATGGCAGCACCTCGCCGGGGCGCATCATGCGTACGTTCCCCTGGGCCTTCAAGGAAAGCAGCCAGTCGGAGAGCAGGCTCGAGACGCGCTGTTCGAGCAGAACCTCCTGGATGCGTTCCGAGATGACATCCAGCTTCGGCGGGGTCGAACCAACTCTGGAATACTCGGGCAGCATGGTCTTTTCGTAGTAATCCTTAATCTCGGCCGGGGTGATGTCGATGCCGGCGCGAAAACGCATCTCGATAAACTTCAGGATCTCCATGCGCTGCTGCCAGCGTTGGGTAAGTTCATCCTGGGTGAAGCCCTGATCGTGCACGAACTTCTCCCAGCCGGCGTCGGTTTCGCAGCGGTAGGCCTTGCAGGCAGGCAGGTCCTCGCGGAGTGATTGCAGCTGCTTCTTCGCGTCGTCCAGCGTGACAAGCTGATCGGGCTGGAGCTTGGCCTGCTGCAGGATCAGGGCACGATCGACCAGGCGCGAGATCGAGCGGTCGCGTGAGAAGCCGCCGGGAGACGAAAAAGGCTCAAAGGCCTCGAAGCGGCGTTCTTCTTCTACGTCCGACTCGAGCACCAGGTCGCCGTTGACGACACCGATAACCTGGTCGACGACGGTGCCGGGTGCGGGAACGATCGGGGGTTCCATCGAGTCGAGCGCGGTGGCGGTTGAAACGGTGGCGGCCGACTTCGCTGCGCCCCGGCGCTCTGATCCCTGCTGCGCTACTGACTGCGAGGGCTGGCCGGGTGCCTTGTTGGGCTGTGGCACAGGCACGGCGACCGTTGGCTCCTGGGCTTCAGCATACGGCGCAGGAGCACAGGCGAGCAGCATCGTCAGGCTGAGAGCAAGCGCCGCGTTGCCGAAGAGATGAGCCATAGAGGAACGTCTGCCTGCGAGCTTTCTGAGAAGGCGCATCGGGTTAGAACGCCTGGCCGATGGAGAAGAAGAAGTTGAACTTGCTGCCCTGCCCCACGTACGGCGTCTGGCCGCCAATAAAGCTGCCATCCGGGTTGGTACTGGGGAAGACAGGATAGATGGGCGGGTTGAGGTTGTAGCTGAAGTCGACGCGAATGGGGCCAACACCGGTGTGGTAACGCGCGCCGAGACCGATGGCATGCGAAAAGTAGTTGAAGTTGCAGGTGCCGATGGTCCCGGTCAGCACGCGGCAGGTGTCCTGGTTCGGCTGACGGAAGTGGGCGATCGAGGGAAACATGTCGCCCGGATGCTGGAACACGTTGCCCATGTCATGGAAGATGACGAAGCTGACGTTGTTGCCTACGTAGGGCAGCGTCTGGTTGGGCAAACGGAGCTCGACCGTGTTGACGAATACCGCCGAGCCACCGACCGGGAAGCCAGTCTGCAGGTCGCGCGGACCAGCGCCGTTGATGGGGAAGCCGCGGTGCGAGGTGGCGCCGCCGGCGTACAGGCGCTCAGGCAGCGGGACCGCATTGCAGCTTGGATTCGTATTAAGCAGCACCCCGACGCAGGCGCTCGGCGCAGGCGAGTCGACGGTGCCAAGATTCGGGTTCGAGCCCGACGTGGCGATCACCCCGACGCGGGTGTTGCGCGCGAGTACGTACTTCGATTTGCCGAACACATAGTAGGTGGCGTTCGAGACGTCGGTACGATTGAAGCTGGTCTGCGAACCGAACTTCGAGCTTGCCAGGAAGTTGTCAACGCTGGTGTAGGAGCCCTTGGTGGCATCAAGCGGGGACGGGCTGCGGGTGTCGTGGAACCAGGTGATGCCCGGGCCGCCGACGCGCACCGGCTGCGAGTACTGCGGTATAAGGGTCTGGTTGATGGCAAGTGAGTTCGGATCGACAGCCACGCGGCGGTATTGGAAGTCGTAGATGAAGGTGTCCTTGCGCGTCGCCTTGTGGGTGACGCGGAAGTCTCCCTGCAGCTTTGAGGAGGCGAAGGTGGAGATGTCCTGAACGTTTGAGTAGCCGCCCGAGATCTGGCCTGAAAGCTTGCTGTTGCCGAACAGGTGGGGGTTCTGGAAGCTCGCCGTCGCGATCGTCTCAAGCAGGCCGTAGCTGCCATGGAGCGTGATCGAATCGTCCGAGCCGAAGAGGTTGATGCGGCTGACGTCGATCGACACGCGCGGACTGCCGCCGGCTTTGCCCTGCTGCGCCTTGGTGGTGCCGACCTGGGTGCAGTACATGCCGCAGGAGGGTACGCCGGTCTGCACCTCGAAGCCGAAGCCGTAGGTGACGTCCCAGCGCTTGGCCTCGGTGATCTGCAGCAGCACGTTCTTCTGCTCGGTGTCGCCGGCCGGGTTCTGGACGGCCGCGTTCACCTCGTTGAACAAAGCCAGGTTATAAAGATTGCGCTGCGTCTCGAGGAGCGCGCTCTGGTCGAGCGGGTCGTTCGGATGCACCTTGACCTGCTGGTCGACGACCTTCTGGCGCGTGTGGTGCACCCCGCTCTGGAGCACCTTGCCGGTGAACACCTGCTCCCCTTCGGTCACGTTGAAGCCGATGTCCGTCTTGGTGGCAGCGCCAGGCTCGACCACCTGCTGGACCTCGACGCGTGCCTTGTCGAAGCCGTTCGACAGGTAGTAGCCAAGGACAGTGTCGCGATCGCCCGAAAGCGTAAGCAGCGAGAATGGCTGCCCGGGCGTCGCCTGCAGCATACCCTCTAGCGCCTGCTGGCGAGATGGGTCGGCACCCCTGACGGTGACCGCACCGAAGGTCTGCTGCGGCCCCTCTTCCACCTTGAAGGCCACGTTGATCTCGGCGATCTTCAGCGGCTTTCCGTCAGGTTTGGTCTTGACCTCGGTGGCGGTCGACGTGACCTTCGCAAGCGAAAAGCCGTTTGCACGATAAAGCGACTCGATCGACTTCTGGTCGGCGGTGACCAGCTGCGCGCTGTAGCGCCCGCTGCGCTGATACGCATTCGCCTTCTGAACGCGCAGGCTTTCTTTGAGCAGCTCGGTCGTAAAGTACTTGTTGCCGGTGATCGTGACGTCGCCGACCTTGTGCTTGTCGCCTTTGTCCACGGTGTAAAGGACCGTCTCGCCACCGGTGCCGGGATGCAGCTGCTGCACCTCGACGTGAGGGTTGAAGTAGCCGGATTGCTGCAGGTAGTCCTTCATGTTGAAGGAGCCCTCGTTCAGCAAGTCGTTATCGACGGTTCCCTCTTCGTAGACCGGGACGAGCAGATGCAGACGCGCCTTCGAGAACTTGGCGCCTTCAACCTTGACCTGTACGACTGGTCCCTGCTCCACCGTGAAGTCGTAGTTGATCGTCCTTGTCGCTGCGTCGTAGGTGGAGTTCTGCAGGCTTACCGTAGCTTCAAGACGGTCTTTCTTCTGGTAATAGTCGCGCAGATTCGAGAGGGCGTTCGAGACGATCTCGCGGTTGACCTTTGCCTTGCGCTTGAGCTTGCCTTTCTTGCGAAAGTCCTTCTCGTTGATGCCGGGGTCCTTGCCGGTGATGGTCACGTTGCCCACCCTGGCGAGCGGACCGATCGCAATGGTGTAGGTGAGGTTTACCTGCTGACCGTTATCGTCGCGATCGGTGCGGACGGCGATCTTCGGCTCGTAGTAGCCATTCTGCGCGAGCGTCTGGGTGACGGACTTGGTAGCGGCCTCGACGTCCGACGGGGTGAAAGCGGTGCCCGGGTTCAGGTTGGTGCCGTACTCTACGAGCGATGCGAGCCGGTCTTCCTTGATGCCGTCCACCTTGACCGCGCCGACGTAGTAGCGCGGCGTGCCGGCAAAGGTGAGCACAACGCCACCGCCGGAGCGCTCGACGCGGACGTCGATGTTGCGATAGCGGCCGGTAGCAAAGAGTCGGCGGGTAGACTGCCGGACATTGTCAGTGTCGAAAGGCTCGCCTTGATGCTGCTGAAGCTGGGTCAGGGTACGGTCGTCCTTCGCGAACTCCACACCCGCATACCGGATCTCGGTGACCTTGAGGCCGGCGTACTGGCCCAGGTTTGCGGTCAGCGGAGCGACTGTAGGCTCGGGCTTGGCGGCGGCGATGTTCTGGGCAGGGGTGGCGGCCTGGGCCGCGGGTCCGGTTCCGGCGTTGGCCGCCTGGGGGACGGACGAGGTCTGCGGCGTGCCTGCCGAGGTCTGCCCACCAAGCGGTGTGCTGGGAGTTGAGCCGGTCGACTGGGCATCGGCCGCCATCCCAAGCGTGCCCGCGACGCACACCGCGGAAACAGCAGAAAGAACCGTCATCCGGCGATTCCTGGTGCGGGCTGGACGGGCAGCAAAGGCGGGGCGGACGGCAACGGCAGTGAAAGCGGCGGCAGCGGGGCTGGGAGAACCGAAATCGGCCGCCAGGAGTTCGATGGATGTCTGCTGCTGCCCGAATTCCGCCACGCCTGATCGATCCCTTTCCATCTGTGCTGCCGGAACCAACGCGGCCCCAAAAATTTAGTGTCCGCGCAAAGCATCGTCGCAGATCGGAAAAAACCCAGATTCTTCCCCGTAGTTGCTACGATGCAGGAAGTTGCCCGATCGTTTGTTGCCAGGGCAAGAGCCGTGCTGCCCTTCTATACTAAAGAAGCGGGCGGCCCGTAGTCGGTGCTCTGATCCGGTCACGAGATGATGGACCACACTACAAACGAGCGGTACTCACGGCAGATCCTGTTCGCCGGGATCGGACCAGAGGGCCAGGCCAGGCTCGCACGGTCGCGGGTAGCGCTGGTGGGTGTCGGAGCGACTGGTGCGGCTTCCGCTTCGCTGCTGGCGCGCGCCGGTGTCGGCCATTTGACGCTGATCGACCGCGATGTGGTTGAAGAGTCGAACCTGCAGCGGCAGGTGCTCTTTGACGAGGCAGACGCGGCAGCCGGCGCGCCCAAGGCTGAGGCGGCACGGTTGAAGATCGGACTCTTCAACAGCACGGTGGCGGTTGAAGCGAGGATTGCTGACCTGGTTCCTGGGAACATTGACCTGCTGCTGGGCGAGGTCGACCTGGTGCTTGACTGTACGGACAACTTCGAGACACGTTTCCTGATCAACGACTATGCTGTGCAGCAGGCAAAGCCGTGGATCTATGCAGCGGCCATCGGCGCCTACGCGGCGACGATGAATGTGCTTCCCGGGGAGACTGGCTGCCTGGCCTGCCTGTTCGCCGCACCTCCCGAAGGAAACGTCGAGACCTGTGACACGGCCGGGATCCTGGGCGCTGCGGTCAACCTTGCAGCGTCCCTCCAGACCGCCGAGGCGCTGAAGCTGCTGACCGGACAACGACGGTTGATGCGGCGGAGCCTGCTGTCGTTCGATCTCTGGGAGAACACCCATTCAGAGGTCACGAACGCTGCGCCCGACCCTCAGTGTGCGGTCTGCGGCAAGCGCACCTTCCGTCATCTTGAAGGTGCGGCGCGTCCGCAGATTACCCTGTGCGGACGTAATTCGGTTCAGATTCATGAACACCGGCGGCCGATTTCGCTCGCAGGTCTACACACCGCTCTCAGCCGGCATGCAGATATAGAAGGATTGCGGTCGAATGCGTTGCTGCTGCGCTTTCGCCGCGGCGTGCACCAGGTGACGGTCTTTCCTGACGGCCGCGCCTTGGTCCAGGGTACAACCGACCCAGGGGTGGCGAGGACGCTGTATGCACGCTTCATCGGCAGCTAAGACTCTCAAAGTAGAGAGAGGACAACCTTATTGCATCCTTATGGCTCATACATCTCAGTGCAAATTGTTGATTCAGCTTTATTCCAGGTAGTTGCCCGGCCCCTGCTGATTTGCGATAACCTTGAGAATGGCCTGAGAGCGGATCACGAACGGCACGGCATCCATGCCGGCCAGCAACGTCAGAACCAAACCGAGCCAAAATGACCCTACAAGGCGCAATGATGACGCAGGAAAAAACCAACCCCGGCTTGTTCAAGCGGAACCCTCCGATTGCTGGAGAGGCCGAGGCAATCGAAGCCGCCAAGAATGGCGACCCGGATGCCTTTTCTAAGCTCTACGCCTTGCACAAACGCAGGGTTTACACCCTCTGCCTCCGCATGCTCGGCAATGTCTCCGAAGCCGAAGATATGACCCAGGAGGCGTTCCTCCACCTGTTCCGCAAGCTCGGCAGCTTCCGCGGCGAATCGGCCTTCTCTACCTGGCTGCACCGGCTGACCGTGAACCTGGTCCTGATGCACCTGAGAAAGAAGGGCCTGAACCTGGTTTCGCTCGAAGAAACGATCAGTCCGTCCGAGGAAGACGCACCAAAGCGCGACTTCGGCAGCCGTGATCCGATGCTCGCCGGCTCCGTCGACCGGGTTGCGCTTGAGCGCGCCGTGGCCTCGTTACCTCCTGGCTACCGTATGGTCTTCGTGCTGCATGACGTGGAAGGATTCGAGCACAATGAGATTGCGACCATGCTCGATTGCTCTACCGGCAACAGCAAGTCGCAGCTGCACAAGGCGAGATTGAAGCTGCGCGAGCTGCTTCGTCTGCAGTCGCAGGCTGCAGCTCAGCAAACCTTTTTGAAAGAGGCCTCGGCATGATGGAAGACAATGGAAACAAGCCGGGCTTGTCTGCGGGTGAAGCGATGAACGAAGCGCCTGTGGTACCGACCACCAACACCGGCTACACGGGTCAGCCGGACCAGTTGCAGGACCTGTTCGGACCCGGCGGCAGCAAGACCTCGACGGACGAGGAAGATCCGCTCGCAGCCCTCCGAAACGATCCAAACTACGCTGCCCTGATCCGCGACCTTGAGTACATCGCAGCGCAGGCCCGCGATCTTTTCAAGCCTGCTGAAGAAGCTCCCAGCGACGAGGTTTGGAACAAGATCCAGCGCGAGATGAGCAAGGGATCCAGCGAGACCGAGTCCTAAACCC